>NZ_SMKF01000210.1 GCF_004348325.1 Micromonospora sp. KC213
ATAGTGTTACGGCGGTCATGGCGGAGGGGAAACGCCCGGTAACATTCCGAACCCGGAAGCTAAGCCCTCCAGCGCCGATGGTACTGCACTCGTGAGGGTGTGGGAGAGTAGGACACCGCCGGACAATTCTTCATGGTTCAGGGTCACCCCCCGGTCGGGGGTGGCCCTGAACTGCATACCCGACCCAAAACACCAGCCACGACCACCGGTGGCGACGCGGCACGATCTCACGTTCTCCGATTTCCGGATACGATCTCCGGAATGGAGATTTTCGAGGGGGCGGACGGCACCCGGCTCGCGTACCACCGGTCCGGAGAAGGCGAGCCGCTGGTCTGCCTGCCCGGCGGTCCGATGCAGGCGTCGGCCTATCTTGGTGACCTGGGTGGGATGTCGGCGTACCGGTCGCTGCTGCGGCTGGATCTGCGAGGTACCGGCGAGTCCGCAATCCCGGCGGAAGCTGCCACCTACCGCTGCGACCGGCAGGTCGCCGACGTCGAGGCGCTGCGTTCGGCGCTGGGCGTGGACCGGCTCGACCTGCTCGGGCACTCCGCCGGCGCCAGCCTCGCCCTGCTGTACGCCGCCCGACATCCCGAGCGGGTCGGTGCGCTGGTCCTGGTCACCCCCAGCCCGATCGTGGTCGGGCTGATGGTCGCCGACCTGCAGCGGCGGGCGGTGGCCGAGCTGCGCCAGGGGGAGCCCTGGTATCCCGCCGCCTTCGCCGCGTTGCAACGGAGCTGGTCGGGCGCGGCCACGGTCGACGACTGGGCGGCGATCACCCCGTTCACCTGGGGCCGGTGGGACGAGGCCAGCCGAGCCGAGGCCGCCCGGCAGGCGAGCGGGAAGAACGCCGAAGCCGCCGCGGTCTACTACGCCGACGGGGCGGTCGACTCTCGAACGGTGCGCGCCGCGTTGGCCGACCGTGACGCGCCGGTGCTGATCGTCGCCGGCGAGTACGACGTGGCGCTGCCACCGAAGGTCGCGGTCGAGTACGCGACGTTGTTCCCACGCGGTGAGTCGGTGGTGCTGCCCGGCTGCGGACACCAGCCGTGGCTCGACGACCCCGGCGGCTTCCGCCGGGCGCTGACGGCGTACCTGACCTGATCCTGACCGACCGCTCGGTGTCTCCCTGACCGGGCTGGTCCATCCGGTCGCGGCCAGTGGTGGCATCCGGTGCCGGGGACATCACGAACTGCCGTACCGGAGTGGATTATTCGGCCCCGGGGACGGTTCAGCGGTGGTGCAGCCGCCGGTAGACGGGAGCCAACCGCTTGTGCAGGTCCTGGTAGACGTCGAAGATCTCGTCGTAGGTGGCACGGTGCTCTGCCGTCGGCTCGAAGACCCGGTCGTTGCGGATCAGGTCGGGAATGTCGGCGAACGAGAGCATTCCGGTGCCGACCGCACCGATCCAGCCCGCGCCGCGGGCGTTGACCGCGAGCGGCTGGGCGTCCCGGCGAATCTGCATGCCGAGCACGTCGGCGAAGATCTGGCACCACGAGTCGGACAGTGCCCCGCCACCGGTGATCGCCATCGACGTGACGGGCGCGCCGAGGAACCGGTCGACGGCCCGGGCCAACCATCGGGTGTTGAGCGCGACGCCCTCGAAGACCGCGCGCAGCAGGTCCGAGCGGTTGGTGTCGAGGGAGATGTTGAGGAACGCGGCGCGCAGGTGCGGGTCGTCGACCGGGGCGCGTTCGCCGTAGAGCCAGGGCGTGTAGAGCACCCCGTTGGCCCCCGGCGGCACCGTTGGGATGATCGTGTCAAAAGCGTCGAAGATGGTTCCCTCGTCGCGGGTCACGTGCCCGGCACCGAGCAGCAGGTCGTCGTACTCCACCACCTTGTCGCGCAGCCAGGTGAGATTGGCCCCGGCGGTCGCCTGGAGGGCGGTCATCAGGTAGCGGTCCGGGATGGCGCACGGCACGGCCGCGATGCCGGCGCCGACGTCGGTCTTCTTGCGGCGGACGTGGGCGGCGATCCACGACGAGGTGCCGAGGTAGAGGTGCGGTTCGTTGTCGCCGGTGGTGCCGGCCCCGATCGCCGCGGCGGTGTTGTCGATGGCGCCGGCGACGACCCGTACCGACTCGGGCAGCCCCAGGTGGGCGGCGGCGGCGGGGACGAGTGTGCCGATCACCTCGGTGCAGGCCACGATCGGGGGCAGCTTGTCCCGGTCGATGCCGCAGTCGGCGACCAGGGCCGGGGCGTAGCGGATCTCGCCGGGCCGCCGGTTGTCGGTGACCCACGAGGTCAGGATCGAGTCGACCGTTGCCACGGTGCGTCCGGTCAGCTTCAGGTTGATCCAGTCGAGCACGTTGAGGAACGACGCGGTCCGCTCGTACACCGCCGGCATCTCGTCGCGGACCAGCAGCATGTGGGCGGCGGGATCCTTGCCGGTCACCGACGGCATCCCCCCGGTGAGGCGCAACCAGCGGACGATCCGCCGCACCGAGATTCCCTGGTACGCCGGAAATCCGCCGAACTGCCGGCGCAGGTGCGGCGCCCCGCGCATGTCGAGCCAACTGATGCAGGCGGTCAGCGGCTCGCCGTCGGCGTCGACGGCGATGGTTCCCTCGCCCTGGGTGGAGGCGCACACGGCGGTGACCGCCAGCATCTGCTCGGGATGGGCGCGACCCAGGTCGGCGGTGACCTGCCCGAGGGCGTCCCACCACGCCAGGGGGTCCTGTTCGGCGCCACCGCCGGGCAGCAGCCGCAGCGGCACCGCCCGTTCGGCCCAGCCGGTGACCGTGCCGTCGGCGGCGACGAGCGCGGCCTTCATCCCGGAGGTGCCGAGGTCGACCGCCAGGACCTGCGCAGCGGCGACGCCCATCGGTCAGACTCCCTCGACGAGAGCGAAGACCCGGTCGAACCGGTCGAGCGCGTCGTCGATGACCTCGTCGGTGTCGGCCATCGAGGTGTACATCCGGGAGCCGGCCAGGGTGATGATGCCGTGGGCGGCGTACGCGGCGCCCATCTGTTCCATCAGCCGCTTGCGGGCCTTGTTCTCCTTGAGCAGCTTCAGCGGGTTGCGCATGTCCAGCAGCATGACGCCACTGCACTCCAGGTGCACGATCGACCCCTGGTTGTAGGCGACGTACGGCAGGCCGTACCGGTCGATGAGGCGTTGCAGGCCCCGGGTGAGGCGGTCGCCGGCGCGGCCGGCGACGACCGGGGCGTTGGTGCGGGCCATCTCCTGGATCGCGAAGTAGCCGGCCGCGCAGGAGAGCGGATTCGCCGACAGAGTACCGCCCACCTGGATGTGGGCGCCGCTCTTGCCGTCCAGGCCGGAGCCGAAGACCGCCATGACGTCGGCGCGCCCGCCGACACCGCCGGCCATCGGGTAGCCGCCGGAGACGGCCTTGCCGAGGACGGTCAGGTCGGGGGTGACACCGAAGTAGCCGGCGGCGCCACCGAGGCCGAGCCGGAACCCGGTGACCACCTCGTCGAAGACCAGCAGCGCGCCGAACTCGTCGCACAGCTCGCGGACCTTGGCGTTGTAGTCGCGGGGCACCGGGCGGGTGCCGGACTCCGGGCCGACCGGCTCGACCACGACCGCGGCGGTGCCGCCGCGCAGCCGGTTCTCGACCAGCTTGCGCTTGAGCTGCCCCAGATCGTGGGGGAATGCCTCGCGGGTGCGGCTGGTCGCGCCGAACGGGATGCCCTTGGCGTTCATCCGGTAGGTGCCGGGCACCCGTAGCCCGTACACCATCGTGTCGGACCATCCGTGGTACGCCCCACCGAGCTTGATCACCATCTTCTTGCCGGTGAAGGCCCGCGCCCCTCGCACGGCGGCCATCACCGCCTCGGTACCGGAGCCGAGGGCCCGGTACATCTCGATGTGCGGCATGTACCGGTGGATGATCTCGGCGAGTTTGAGTTCGTACTCGTGGAACAGGCCGGTGACCGGACCGGAGGCGTGGACGACCTCGGCGACCTGCTCGTTGACCGGTCCGTAGTTGCTGCCCAGGATGGTCGGGCCGCCGGCCTGGAGGAAGTCGATGTAGACGTTGCCGTCGCGGTCGACCAGGTGGGCACCCTCGGCCTTGTCGATGGCGAGCGGGAACGGGTAGTTGAACGCCAGGTTGTGCTGCACCCCGCCGGGGATCCGCCGCTTGGCCCGGTCGGTGATCTCCTTGCTGGCCCGGCACTTGGTGTCGAAGTGGTTGAGCACGTCGAGCATCGCGTCGTGGCGCAGCCCGCGTACCGGCTGGGCGATCAACGCCTTGAGCCGGCGCATGACGTCGGGGACGTCGGGATACTCGCTGATGGCGTACCCGAGGCGGGCCGACTCGGCGCCGGGCCCGTCCGGCCCGGCGGTGCCGTTCTCGCCGGCGGGGTCGGCACTGCCGCTGTCGCCGGTGGGGTCCGCGTTGCCGGCGGGGGCGATCTCGGCGGCGGTGGCATCGGCGCTGGGCAGCTCCTCGTCGGCGGGCACCCGCAGCGGTTCGACGGCCTTGGTGATCTGGGCCGCGATGCGCTTCTCGTCGGCGCGCAGCTTGCCGAAGGCGATCTCACGGATCGGGGCGGGGATGGTGTAAACCCTGCCGGCCTCGGTGGTCAGGGCCATCAGGTAGGCGATGGAGACCTTCTCCAACAGGGCCATGTTGAACACCGCCCGGTCGGGATCGGTGCCGAGGGCGACGATGCCGTGGTTGGCGATGATGAAGGCGTTGTCCCCGCCGGCCACCCTCTTCTGCACGTTCTTGGCGAGGAAGCCGGTGCCGGACGGTGCGTAGTCGACGATCGCGACCTGCTTGCCGAGGAACCGCACCTGCTCGTCGGTGAGGGCGGGGATCGGTTTGCGGAGAAAGGCCAGGGCGGAGGCGTACGGCTGGTGGGTGTGCACGATCGCGTTGACGTCGGGCCGTTCGCGGTAGATGTTCGCGTGCATCCCGCACTCGATCGACGGTGCCAGGCCGGCGCCGGTCTCGTCGGGTACGTGCCGGCCGTCGAAGTCGACGATGCAGATGTCCTCGACGCGCATCCGGTCGTAGTCGTAGTTGCTCGGCGTCACCGCGTAGAGCCGGTGCCCGGGGATGCGCACCGAGACGTTGCCCTCGGTGGCCTTGAGGTAACCCCGGTCGAGCATGGTCCGGCACATGTCGACGACGTGCTGGCGGGACATCCGGTGCTCCACGACGATCTCCTCGCTCCACAGGGGGGTGGTGCCCATCGTCGCCCCGGGTCCGGCTCGGAGCACCGTCCCTGCGACAGCGAGATTGCCGACCGGACTTATCACGGCGTGACAAAATCGCGCGGTGACCGCGACCCCGTGGCGGCGTCTGCCCGCCGACCTGTCCACCGCGATGCGCCCGCACCTGCCCGCGACTGTCGGGGCGGTCGCGGTCGCGGTCACCGAGGCGACACCGGCCTTCGCCACCATCAAGGCGGCCAAGTTCGAGCGGGATGTCCGCACCGCGGTGCAGGTTGCCCTCGAACGCTTCCTCGACCTGGTCGGCACCGACGAACCCGCGCTGCCGCCCCGGTTCCGGGAGGTCTTCGTCGCCCTCGGCGCGGCCGAGGCGCGGGAGGACCGGGGGCCGGAGGCGCTGCTGGCGGCGCTGCGGATGGCGGCGCGACTGATGCTGCGGCTGGCGTCGGAGTCACTGGCGCGGCTGCGTCCGATCGACATCGGTGAGCTGATCGACCTGTCCGACGCGATCAGCGCGTACGTCGACGAGCTGGCCGCGGCGAGCACCGACGGGTATGCCCTGCAGCTGCGCGAACAGGCCGGGGAGGGGGACCGGCGCCGGCACCAGTTCGCGGAGCTGCTGCTGCGCGGCGACGGCATGCCCAGCGCGGTCGAGGCGGCGGCGTCACGGATCGGGTGGGCGGACCTCGACGAGGTGGTGCCCGTCCTGTTGCCGCCCGACCAGGTGCGCGACGCCCGGTTCCGGTACGGCGCCGACGGGTTGGTGATCGAACGGCGCGACGACGCGGTGCTGCTGCTGCGTGCCGGTCCCCGTACCGCCCGTGCCCCCTTGGCGGAGACGCTGGCCGGGCGGCAGGCGGTGGTGGGGCCGACGCTGGGGTGGGCGCAGGTGCCGGCAGCCGTCCGGCTCGCCGAGCTGACCGTCGGGCTCGTCGACCCCGATCCCGGTCCGGTCTTCGTCGACGACCATCTGATCACCCTGACCCTTCGTGGGGAGGCCGGCGCGCTGGCCGTGCTGACCACCCGGCGGCTGGCCCCGCTGGCGCACCTGCGCCCGGCGCAGCGCGACAGCCTGCTGGTGACCCTGTACAGCTGGTTGCGGCACTGGGGTTCCCGCGCGGAGGTCTCGGCGGAGCTGTTCGTCCACCCGCAGACGGTCAGCTATCGGCTCAAACGCCTGCGCGACCTGTACGGGACGGACCTGGACGACCCTGCGGTCCGCTTCGAACTGCTGCTGGTGCTGGCGAGGCGACTGGACCTGCCGCGGTCCCGGGCCCGGTGGCGAAGCGGTGGCGACACCGGGCGGGGGTGAACAGTAGGCGTGGCGGGCACAGGAACCAGATGAACGACACACGCAACGAGCGGGGACCGATCCCGGCGGACGGATATCGCCGGCCGGTGGTACGGGTCGCGGTGGTGGCGCAGCGGGGTCTACTGCGGACGGCCGTGGCCGCGGTCCTCTCCTCGGCACCCGGGTTCGAGCTGACCGGGGAGGCCACCCCCGGCCCCGACGTGGCGACGGTGGTCGCCGGGCGACCCAACCTGCTCGTGGTGGACCTCGACGCGGTGGACGATCCGTCCACCCTGACCCGGGGGCCAGATCCGGTGCCGCCCGGCTGCGCGCTGGTGGGACTGACCGCCCGGCATACCCCGCGGACGCTGCGCCGGGCGCTGCGCGCGGGCGTGCGGGGTGTCATCAGCACCGATGTGCCGCCGCAGGAGCTGATCGGGCAGCTGCGCGCGATCGCGGGCGGGCAGCGGATGCTGGACCAGCAGGCGGCGTTGGCGGCGCTGGACGCGGCGGTCAATCCGCTCAGCGAACGGGAGCGTGAGGTGGCCATCGCCGCCGCGCGGGGGTGGCCGGCCCGGGACATCGCCGCCCACCTGCACCTGGCTCCCGGCACCGTACGTAACCTCCTGTCCGCCCTGTTGCGCAAGACCGGCAGTCGCACCCGATGGGAGGCGGTCCAACGCGTTCGGGATGCGGGCTGGATCTGACGATAGATAGACGTATGGCTATCGCTATGGGACTCCTTTCCCTAGGATTCTTGACCGTGCGTCATTGACTGCGCACGACACGTCAGGCCACGGGGGTCGGTGATCGGGAGCTTTGTATGGTCCGCACGCTGCTTGCGATCAGGAGTGGGCTGGTTCGGGGGGCGTTGGCCCACCTGCTGGCCGTGGAGGACGACATCGAGGTGGTGGGCGAGACGGACGGCCCGGACGGGTTCGAGGCGACGCTGCGGGCCGTGTGCCCCGACGTGGCGGTGACCGACGTCGACACGGTTCCCCCGGAGCGGTGGTTCTCCGACGACCCGGCCGCTGGGGTGACCCGGTTGCTGGTCCTGGTCGAGCAGCGGCGGGCAGCGCGACTGCGACCGCTGTTCACCGCGCACCACCAGCGGATCGGCTTCCTGAGCCACGACGTGGCACCGGACCGGATCGTCGCCGGCGTGCGTCAGCTCGCCGGAGGACTGGTCGTGCTCGACCCGGACCTGGTGGTGGCGGCGCTGGAGGGCGGCGACAATCCGCTGACCCCGCGCGAGCAGGAGGTGCTCGACGTGGCGGCCGAGGGCCTACCGGTCCGCGACATCGCGGTCAAGCTGGCGCTGTCCGCCGGAACGGTCCGCAACCACCTGTCCCGGATCATGGCGAAGACCAGGGCGCGGACCCGGCTGGAAGCGGTGCGCATCGCTCGGGAGTCGGGCTGGATCTGACCCCGTAGCCGACCAGCTCCCGATAGGCGGGACAGCGGGCGAGTAGACCCCGGTGGGTGTCCACGACGGCCGTGCGGCCGTCGAGCAACAGCACACGGCGGGCGCGCAGCGCCGAGCTGAGCCGGTGCGCGATGACCACCAGCGTGCCGGGCCGGTCGGCGAACGCCTCCTCCAGTCGGGCCTCGGTGGCCGGATCGAGGTGGCAGGTCGCCTCGTCGAGGATCACCAGCCCGGCGGTGGCCAGCCAGGCCCGCAGCAGGGCTACCTGCTGGCGTTCTCCCGCCGAGAGGTCCGTCGGGCACAGCGTCGCGTCGTAGCCGCCGAGCCGGACCAGCAGCCCGGTGAGCCCCAGCCGCTCCGCCGCCGCGCTGATCGCCGAGTCCGGCACGTCGGGGTTCAGGTAGGTGAGGTTCTCCCGGAGGGTGCCGGTGAAGACGTACGCCTCCTGGGGAATCAGGACCCGACGGGTGGCCAGCTCGGCCGGCGTCGACTCCGCCACCGGTGCCCCGCCGAGATGGACCGTGCCGGCCTGCGGGCGCAGCACCCCGGCGATCAGTGCCGCCAGGGTCGACTTGCCGATCCCGCTCGCCCCGACGATCACCAGGTGGTCGCCGACGGGCACGTCCAGGTCGAGCCCGTCGAGGACGGGCTCGGCGTGCGGTCCGTACCGGAACGACACACCGCGCAGGGACAGCGCCGGCGCGGCCGGGTCGGGCGGTGGCAGCGGGGCGCGGGGG
>NZ_SMKF01000211.1 GCF_004348325.1 Micromonospora sp. KC213
CGGCACGGGGGCGGCAGACGCGGTGGTCGGCGTGCGGTCGTGATCCCGGGAGGCGACGTCCTGCTGCGCCCGCCCGGCGATGGCGGCCTCGACGCCGGCCGGCGTCGCCGGCTCGTCGGGCCGGGCCTGGAGACCGACCACCCCGGCCAGCCCCAGGCAGCAGGCCAGGCCCGCGGCGAGGGCGACTCGCGCCGGCCGGCGGGGGTTAACGAGAGCGCCGAGGCGGGTACGAAGGGAGAGGGTCGCCGCAGTGCCACTCGCCGCGGTGCCACGGAGTACGCCGACCCGAACGGACGATGAGATGTCGTCTGAACGGCCAGCCGTGCCGGGGGGACCGCACTGGTCGCCGATGGTGTCGTCGTCACGCATCCGACGAGGCTAGGCAACGAATCCGCTGGTCAACCGGGGTCAGCACGTGTCCCTTCCCACACTTGGCGACCCGTGAACCGGACACGGCCGGTCGCCCCACCTGCCCCTTGGCCAGACCCGCCGTACCGGGCATCCCGGAAAGCCAGGGCCGGCCGGAGCGTCGCGGAACAGCCGGGCGGAGATCCCTCCGACCGCTCACATGATCGACGTGCTCCGCCGTTCGCTCCACCTGGCGTACACCGTTCGGATGACCCCACCCTGGATGATCGCCGGGAAAGAGGGCTTCGCCCGGATTTGATCCACGGATTGTCCACAACGCGCCCGCTGCTGGAATGCAAGCGGCCAGCGGGTACGTTTCCCGAACGGGAACCGTGCGCGCGCGGTCCCGTACGCGTGCTTCCAGGGAGGTCCGAACCGGTGCTCGACCCACACGAGCTGTACCAGCTCACCGACGATCTGCCCGGCCTCGGTCAGCCGGTGCTGATCCAGGCCCTCACCGGCTTCGTCGACGCCGGCGCCGCCAGCCGCCTGGCCCGCGAGCAGTTGCTCACCTCGCTGGAATCCCGCCAGATCGCCACCTTCGACATCGATCAGCTCTTCGACTACCGGTCCCGCCGGCCGGTGATGACCTTCGTCGAGGACCACTGGGAGCACTACGACACCCCCGAGTTGGCGCTGCATCTGCTGCACGACGACGACGAGACGCCGTTCCTGCTGCTCACCGGCCCGGAGCCGGACCTGCAGTGGGAACGTTTCGTGGCTGCGGTCAGCGGGCTGTGCGACCGGCTCGACGTCCGGCTCACCATCGGGCTCAACTCGATCCCGATGGCCGTACCGCACACCCGCCCCACCGGGGTGACCGCGCACGCCACCCGGCGCGAGTTGATCGCCGGGTATGAGCCGTGGCTGCAACAGGTGCAGGTCCCGGGCAGCGTCGGCAACCTGCTGGAATACCGGCTCGGCGAGCAGGGTCGGGACGCGGTGGGTTTCGCCGCGCACGTGCCGCACTACGTTGCCCAGACCGAGTACCCGGCCGCCGCCGAGGCGCTGCTCGCCTCGGTCTCCCGGACCACCGGCCTGCTGCTGCCCAGCGACAGCCTGCGGACCGCCGCCGAGGTGGTCCGGGTCGAGATCGACCGCCAGGTCGCGCAGACCGACGAGGCGGCGACGCTGGTGCACGCCCTGGAGGAGCAGTACGACGCCTTCGCCCGTGGCCGCGGGGAGAAGAACCTGCTGGCCACCGGCGCGGGACCGCTGCCCACCGCCGACGAACTCGGCGCCGAACTGGAACGCTTCCTGGCCGAGCAGCCCCGTCCTGGCGACACTCCCAACACCTGACCGCACCGCCCGGCCACGCCGTTGTCCTGGCGCGAGCACCGCGGTCGCAGTGCCCGCCGCCTGCTGCCGCCCCCGTCGCCCGTCTTCCGTCCGGGCGGCGATGGCGGGCGACGCTCACGGCGCGAACCCGGCCGGCGCAGGCCAGGCCCACCGGGCAGAGGTCCACCGGCCCGGCCGGGCGGCGCGAGGTGGCCGGATGCGGCAGGCTGGAGACATGCGCCTGGCAACCTGGAACGTGAACTCGGTGAAGGCCCGGCTGCCCCGACTGCTGGACTGGCTCGCCACCACCGGCCCGGACGTGCTCTGCCTCCAGGAGACGAAGTGCCCCGACGGGTCCTTCCCATCGGCCGAGGTGGGCGAGCTGGGCTACGAGGTGGCCAGCCACAGCGACGGCCGGTGGAACGGGGTGGCCATCCTGTCCCGGGTCGGGCTGGTCGACGTCACGGTCGGATTCCCCGGCGAACCCGGGTTCCCCGAGCCCGAGGCGCGGGCCATCTCGGCCACCTGCGACGGGCTCCGGGTCTGGTCGGTGTACGTACCGAACGGGCGCGCGCCCGACGACCCGCACTACGCGTACAAGTTGGCCTGGTTCGCCGCCCTGCGGGACGCGCTGGAACCGGAGGTGGCCGGCGGCGGGCCGCTCGCGGTCTGCGGTGACTTCAACGTCGCGCCGACCGACGCCGACGTGTGGGATCCGGCGCTCTTCGTCACCTCCACCCACGTCACCCCCGCCGAGCGGGCCGCCCTCGCGGCACTGCGCGACCTGGGGCTCAGTGACGTGGTGCCCACCCCGATGAAGGGCCCGCACCCCTTCACCTACTGGGACTACCGGGCCGGCATGTTCCACCAGAACAAGGGGATGCGGATCGACCTGGTGTACGCCTCCGCCTCGTTCGCCCGCGCGGTCCGCGCGGCGTACGTGGACCGGGAGGCGCGTAAGGGCAAGGGCCCGTCGGACCACGCGCCGATCGTGGTGGACGCTGATCTGGTACCCGCCGTCGAGTCCTTCTGACCCGCCGGTACGCCGCCCGACCGGTCGGCGGTTCCGCACGTCGGCTGGATGCCGGGCCGATCTTCGTGCTCGAAGTGGTCCTCGTCCACTCGCCGTCACCGATCGAAGTCGAGCATGGTGGCGGCCGGTTCACGTGACGGCCGACCCGCGACGCGGGTCGGCCATCGACCGTGGGGTGCTCGTACGCGAACCGCGCGTGCGGCTGGTCAGCCCACCGAGATCGGGGTGTCGACGACTCCGAAGCCCGTCAACTCACCGAAGTCGGCGGTGTTGAAGTTCGGGATCACCAGGCGGGAGTTGCTGAGGCACTGCATGCTGCGGACCCAGTAGAAGCCCTTCGGGTCTCCGTTGTCGTTGGCCAACGGGAACCTCACGAGGACGGTGTCGGCGTCCCGTTCGGGGAAGAAGAACACCTTGGTTCCGTCGGCCTCCGCCTCTTTGTAGGTGGCCTCCAGGTAGCCGCCGTCCTGCAGCACCTCGGGGCGGAAGTAGATCGCCGCCCGCGTGTTCGGTTCGATGTCGGCCTTGACCTTGAAGGAGACCGAAGAATCCTCCCGGAAGCCGGTGATCTTGAAGCGTTTGCTCGCCGCGGTCGCGGTGGCCTGGAACACGCCTTCCAGCCCCACGGATCCGTTGACGTTCAGAAAGGCGCCGGACTCGATCCGGGCCTCGGCCTGCGATCGTACGTTGACGTCGAACGAGAACGGATCGGGCTCTGTTCCGTCGCAGTTGTTCTGGATGTCGCTGACCCGGAACGAGTTCCCGTTCGTGACCGTTTCCGTACGTTGGATGAAATCGCACTTCTCCAGCAGCGGTGATCCGTCACGGCAGTGCAGGGCGACGTCGCTCGCGGTTGCCGCGCTGGCGTTGTTGCGGTTCATCAGCGGGATGAGCCCGGCCGCGGCGACCGCGAGCACTGCTCCGATGACAAGATAACGGCGCCGTCGGGATCGTGGCCCGGCCTGTCGGTTACCGTGGGTGAGCTGGTACGTGGACAATGAAACTCCTTAGTCTCAGCGAGAGTGAATGTGACCGCGGTCCGACGACGGATTACCGGGTCGGCTCCGGCGGGAACGGCTGGGGGTCGTCGTCCTTGAACTCGTCCCCGGTGCAGTCCGTCAACTTGGGTCGCGCCTCACCGTCGGGGTTGCCGCTGGGCAGCAGCAGCGGTGCGTCGATCGTGGTCTCGAAGCTCCACTCCCACGGCGTGTTCTCGGGGCCGAAGGGTCCCCCGCCGGCACTGTTGCGGGTTCCGCCGGTAACGGTCCAGAGTCCCTTGATCTGCGCTCGCCGGGGGATGAACTGGAAGGTTCCCTTCTTCCCTTCGGGCACGTTCACGGTTCGCGCCGTCGTCACCGTCCTCACCTCGGTCGTGAGGCTGCTTTCGGTTCCGTGCTCGCCCCACTCGGCGCCCAGCAGGTTGACGAAGCTCGCGGAGAAGCTGTCACCGTCGTCGACGAAATCGCCCGCAATCTTCGCCGCACCCTGCTCCACAGCGACCTCGAACGACAGGTTCTTGTTGGTGTTGGGGGGGCAGTTGGCCACCTCCTTCGACGGGCTGAACGGTTCGCCGAAGATCGGCTTCGCGTCGTCCGCCCCCAGCACCTCCGTCACCCTGAAGTCACAGGTGTCGGCCGGGAAGGTCTGGGCGAATTCGGAAGCGAACTGCTGTTTGCCGTTGATCTTCAACGAGCCCTTGCAGAGCTTCATGGCCTCGTCCTTCGGACAAGGGTTCACGATCTTGACGCTTCCATCCCCGGCGGGGTCGCAGCCCGCCTCCGCCGCGTGCGCCGTATGGGTGATCGTCACGATCCCAAGGCCGATCACGATCGTCGATCCAACCGCGATAAGACGACGTTTCATCGTTCTCCTTCCGTTGCCACCGCACGATGAACGGTGTGGCGTTCAGGAAAACCGCGTCTCGGCGGGATCAAAAGGGACAGTTGTCCCGACAACCGCCGGCGTCCCGGTTCAATCTCTCCCGGTTCAATCCTGTGAATAAGGTCACACACGCTCCCGAAGAGCGGCGTCAGTCGAGGGCGACTGTGTCGTCGCGGACCAGGCGGCTGACCTGCGGGCGAACCGGTGAGTCACCACTCACCGAACGGAGGACCTGGAGCGCCGATCCCGCCGGCATCGACTGCCCCCGCCGCAGGTTCTCCGGATCCGCCATCGCGCTCCCAGGTGTCGGTGCGCACACGAAACCCTCACCCGAGTCCACTGCGAGGTTTGCCATTGACGCGCCACCACTATTGTCACCAACAGTAGGCATGGCCTTCCTCGGTGACATGCCGCCGGCCCAGGATCCAGGTGTGGTACGGGCGAATCATGCTTTCGGTTCAATCATCCGGCTGTGTTAATAACTACATTGGCGCATTGGCGAGACCTTGTGGACACAGACTTCCAGCACAGCCGATACTCGGCCGGTCCCAGCGCGGAACAGGCGGCATGGCTGGAAGGAGTCATTCGGCATGGATCCCGGGAGATGAGCACAGTCGACCTTGGCCGGGTATGGTGCGCTCCGGCCAACGAGGATACGCAGGTCGTGCCGTCGCTCTCAGTTGCTCTCGTCAGCCACGACGGCGCCCAACCTCCCAGTCTGAGCCCGCTGCACCCGCGCGTGACCGGCGACCTGTCCGTGGTGCGCCCCTTCGACGACGTTGTGGTGTGCTACGGCCATCACCCAGCCGCCGACGTCAGGGAGCTGCATCGGACATTCGGTCCCCGCATGCCGGCAGTGCTGGTCGCCGCCCGCAGCTTCGACCCACAGGACGTGATCACCGCCTTCGGTCATGGCGCTACCAGCTACCTGGTTCTTACCCAGACACCGGAGTTCTGCCTGAGGGGCGCGGTCATCACCACCGCCAACGGAGAAAGCTGCCTCAGTCCAGCCGCAGCAACCACGTTGCTGAGACACATGCAGCCCGTTCCGGCGGCACCGGCGCGCATCCACTCCAGCACCATCACCCCCCGCGAGCGGCAGATCATGGAGCTTCTCGCCACCGGCCACACGGTCACCGAGATAGCCGGTCACCTCCGGCTGACCGGCAAGACCGTACGCAACAACCTGAGCAACATCTACGCGAAACTGCAGGTACGCCGGCAATCCGAGGCGATCCTGCTGTGGCTCGGCCACCAACCCCAGCCGGAACCGATCGGTGCGGCCCACCGACACAGATCTTGAAGGGCCAGGTTGAGTCGGGTCCGGGGGTGAGGCCGCCACGGGTCAGGGATGACCACGACACCCGTGACCCGTCGGGAAGCCCTGCCCCCGGGCTCTGGCTAGGGTGGAGCCATGGCAGTCGTGAAGATCAACGCGATCGACGTCCCACCCGGCGCGGGCGAGGAACTCGAGAAGCGGTTCGCCGCCCGAGCCGGCGCGGTGGAGAACTCCCCCGGCTTCCTCGGCTTCGAACTGCTGCGCCCGGTCGCCGGGGAGAACCGCTACTTCGTCTACACGAGGTGGGAGAGCGAGGAGGCGTACCAGGCATGGGCCTCCGGACCGGCCCGGGCCGCGCACGCCGGCGGCGAACAGCGCCGACCGGTCGCCTCCGGCGCGACCCTCCTGGAGTTCGAGGTCGTGCAGCAGGTCACCGGCAAGGGCTGAGCCACCGGAGGCCAGGTCCACAGCTACCCGGCGGCGGCTGTTGCCGCCCGCTGGCGATGCTCGCCTCCGGTGCGCGTTTCCGGGTCAGCGGCAGACGGCGCAAGAGGGTACGTTCGCCGCATGGTCGTGACCCTGCGCGAGATCACCGACGCGAACCGCGAGGCGATCCTCGCGCTGCGCGTCGCACCCGGTCAGGAGCGGTTCGTCTCCTCGGTTCGCGACGCGCTGCGAGAGGCTGTCGAGTACCCGCACGCCAAGCCGTGGTACAGGGCGGTCTACGTGGACGACGAGCCGGTCGGCTTTGTGATGGTGAGCTGGAACGTGGAGCCGCAGCCGCCGGAGATCATCGGACCGTGGTTCCTCTGGAAGCTGCTCATCGACCAACGGCACCAGGGCCACGGCTACGGCGTTGAGGTTGTGCGGCAGATCGCGGAACTCGTGCAGGGCGAGGGCGCGACGGAACTACTGACCAGCTACGTACCGGGAGACGGTGGCCCGGCCGGGTTCTACCAGCGGCTCGGGTTCGTACCGACCGGTGCGTGCGACCCGGACGGCGAAGTCATCATGCGCCTCACGCTGCCCTGGCCGCGGTCTGCCAGCAGTCCGACCAGCGAGTAGCCGCCGGATCACCGCACCGGCCTCGGCGCGCACCTGGCACGACGGCCGGTGGGCGGTGGGCGGTCAGGATTCGCGGGTCTCGACCAGCGAGGCGAAGGCGATGACGTTGTCCCGGTAGCCGGTGTCCCCGCCCACCCAGGCGCCGCCGCAGGTGATCAGGCGCAGCGCCGGCGGGCCGTCGTCGCCGTAGACCCGGTCGGCCGGCATCTCGGACTTGTCGAAGTGCTCCACCGAGTCGACCCGGAACACGGCCACCCGCCGGTCGTCCCGGGTCACCTGGATCTCGTCGCCAGGCTTGAGCCGGCGCAGGTCGTAGAAGACGGCGGGACCGCCGGTCGAGTCGACGTGACCGACGATGATCGCCCGGCCCGGCTCGCCCGGGGTCGGGCCCCGGTCGTACCAGCCGGTCTCGTGGTGCCGGCTCAGTGGCGGCACCGCGATCGAGCCGTCCTCGGCCTGTCCGACCGGAGTCACCGGAGCATCCACCCGGATCGCCGGGACCACCAGGCTGACCGGCCGGCTCGCCGGCAACCCACGGGCCGCCGGCCGGTCGACGGCCCCCGGGTTCCCGGAGTCGGCCGCCCAGTCGAACGGCCCGGCGGTACGCCCCAGACCGGCGCCGGTGGCGAAGACGCCGACCAGCACCAGCAGCACCGCCAGCGGTGTCGACCACGGGCTGCGGGCCGCTCGGCGGTCCCGGCTGGCGGCCGGGGCGGTGGGAGGCAGCGCGGCCACGGCGGCGCTCAGCTCCGGGCCGTACCCGACGGCCGGCCGGTCGAGACGCCTCCGGTGCCCCTCGGACGGCGGGCCGTGACGACGCCGACGATCGCCCCGGCGATGGTCAGGGCCAGCCCTCCGGGCACGAGCAGGCCGCCGGCATTCGCACCGCCGGCCGTCCCGCCGAACCCGGTGTGCGGGCCGGGACTGGACTTCACGTGCTTGACCACCTGGAGCATGGTCGAGGCACTGCCGCCGTCGCGGCACTCCAGCTTGACCGGATAGTTGCCGGGGCGGGTGCGGTCCCGCACCATCGCCGAGGCGGTCAAATGCCCGTACTGGGGATGCGCCTGGATCCGGCCGAAGGCGTCGGAGACGACCGTCGCCGGGATGGAGTTGTCGTGGCAACTCGCCCGGATGCCGACCAGGTAGCCGGGGCGGACCATGCCGGGGCGGACCTCGACGAAGACCTGGCCGGGAGGCTGCCGGCGCTCGTCCGACCCGGGCCATCCCCCGGCCGGGTCACCAGGACCGGGCGCCACGGCCGGCGGCGGCGCGGCGAGCGGCGTCACCGCGAGCGGCGGCGCGGCGAGTGCCCGGGCGGCGAGGGGCGGGGCGGTGGCGCTCAGCACCGGGCCGAGGGCGCCGACCGCGATCGCCAGCGCGGTGCGCCGGAGCGTGACCGACATGCTGCCCCCTCTCGTCGCCCTCGCCGCAGGGCCGGGGCGACGCAAGCACCCGGCCTGCCGTACGGGATAAATCGTCTCACCCCCGGGCGGACATCACATCCGATCCGCCGGAACCGTCGCGTACGCTCGGGTCGCTGTGACCTCCACCGACCCGAACCCCGCCGCCC
>NZ_SMKF01000212.1 GCF_004348325.1 Micromonospora sp. KC213
CCCCCAGCCGCGTGCCCGGGCCGGGCGGCCCCCACCGCCCGACCCCGGGACGCGCTCACCCGTGCGCCGCACCCGGACCGACCCGGCCTCCGCGCGGCTCTGGCCGTCCGCCGCCGTCTCGCCGCCGGGGGTACGGACCGGGGCGCGAACCCGGTGGAGCTGGCCGTCGTCATGCCGGCGGTGCTGGTGCTGCTCTTCGCCTCCGTGCAGGTCGCGGTCTGGTTCGTGGCCCGGTCCACCGCGCTGCACGCGGCGCAGAGCGGGGTCAACGCGCAGCGGACCTTCCAGGCCCCGGCCGGGGCCGGCGAGGCCCGCGCCGCCGGATTCCTGCGCGCCACCGGTGACTGGCTGGTCGGCGGGAAGCCGAGCTGCGCGACCATCGCAACCGAGGTGACCTGCACGGTCACCGGCCGGTCCCTGTCCGTCGTGCCCGGGGTCAGCTTCGAGGTACGGCAGAGCGCACACGGCACCGTCGAACGGTGGACCGTCCCGTGACCGCCGCCGGGGACCGTGGCCGGGGTTCCGTGTCGGTGGAGGTGGCCGTGCTCGCGCCCGCCTTCATCGCGCTGATCGTGCTCGCCGGGGTCACCGGGCGGACCGCGGTCGCCGACGAGGCGGTCGAGTCAGCGGCGCACGACGCCGCCCGGGCCGCCTCGATCTCCCGGGACGCCGGTACCGCCCATACCGCGGCCCGCGACGCGGTCCGTCGGCAGCTCGACTGGCGGGGACTGAACTGCTCCGCCGCACCCCGGATCGCCCTGCGCGGCACGGTGCGGGGCGGGCCGAGCAGCTTCGACGCCGCGTATCGCAGCCCGGCCGGTGAGCCGGCGAGCGTGACCGTCTCGGTGACCTGTGTGGTCTCCCACGCCGACCTGGCGCTGCCGGTGCTGCCCGGGATGCCGCTGCGCACCACCGTCTCGGCGAGCTTCACCTCGCCCCTGGACCGCTACCGGAGCCGAGGATGACCGCCCCCGACGCACCACGGGACGCTGGGCGGGTCAGCCTCTTCCTGGCCGTCGCCATGTTCGGCGTACTGGCGATCATCGGCGTCGCGTACGACGGCGCCGGCCAGCTCCGGTCGTTGCAGCGCGCCGACAACCTCGCCGCCGAGGCGGCCCGCAGCGGCGGCCAGGCCGTCGACCGGGCCCAGGCGATCGCCGGCGGGCCGAAGGAGATCGACGAGGCCGACGCCCGGGCCGCCGTACGGGACTACCTCTCGGCCGCGGGCGCGGCCGGGCACCGGGTCAGCTTTCCCGTGGTCGGCGGTGAGAAGCAGATCCGGGTGGAGGTCGACGTCACCTACCGCCGACACATGCTGGGCCTGTTCGGCATGGACGGCACCGTCACCGTCACCGGTGAGGCCACCGCACGGGCCATCACCGAGGCACCCCAGGAAGGAACGCCACCATGACCGCACCACGTGGCTCCGCCGTCCGGCGGACCGGGCAGTTGCTCACCGGGTTCGGCTCGCTGGTCGTGCTGATCGCGTTGCTGGTGGGTGCGCCGGTGGCGCTGCTCGCCCTCGCCGGCAACCCGCTGCCCGACCAACTACCCACCCTGGCCGAGGTGGGCACCACGTTGACCAGCCGGGACGACGGCCAGCTCTTCCTGCGGGCGCTGGCGGTGGTCGGTTGGCTGGGCTGGGCGAGCTTCGCCTTCTCCGTACTGGTGGAACTGGGGGCGGCGGTGACGCGGCGGCCGGCGCCCCGGCTGCCCGGGCTGAGCCGGCAGCAGCGGGCGGCGGCGGCGCTGCTGGGGTCGGTGGCCCTGCTGCTCGCGGCGGCCCCGGCGGCGAGCGCGGCCAGCGCCATGGCAGCGCCGGCGGCTGGCGCCGTGGCCTACCCGGCGGCCGGCGCCGTGGCAGCGCCGGCGATGGCCGCGGGCGCGCCGCTCGCCGCGCCGGACGACGGGCCGCGGACGGCCGGGTCGACGGCCGCGCCGGTCTACCGGGTGGTCAAGGACGACTATCTGGGCGAGGTGGCCGAGCGGTACCTGGGCGACTTCGACCGCTACCGGGAGGTGGCCCGGCTCAACCGGCTGGCCGACCCGGATCGGATCCATCCCGGCCAGCTGATCAAGCTGCCGGCGCAGGCAACGGACGGCGGGGCCCGCGAACACGCCACCGGTCGGGTGGTGGCCACGCCGCCCCGCAAGCCGTCACCACACCCGCTGTCGAACCCCCCGGCGGAGACCCGGCAGACCGCCACCCCGCAGGCTCCGGCGCAGGCCGCCATGCCGCCGGCACCCGCTTCCCCCACCGGGCCGGCCCGCGAGATGGCCGGTGCGCCGGCCGGCAACACCGGCGTCCGGGCCGCGGCCGAGGGTGCCGACGCCGGACAGAGCCCGGCCGGCGAGCGGGCCGACGCCGGTGCGGGGTCGGCCGCCGACCGGTCGCCGCAGGCCCCGCAGCCGACGAAGGCTCCGGCGATGGCCGCGGGAGCATCCCGAGCCGGCGCCGACGACGGGCTGAACCGGCCGTTGGCGGTCTCGGCGGTGCTCGCCGTGGCCAGCATCGTCGGCGCGCAGATCGGTGCGGTGCTGGGGTTGCGTCGCCGCCCGGCCGCCCGGGTCCTCGACTCCGGCCGGCACCGCAACGACTGACCCGGCCCGCTGGCCGAACTCGACGACCTGGTCGCCGCAGGGCGTCCGGGTGGCCCGGTCCGCCTCGCGCCCTGCGACACGGTCAGGGAAGCTTGGTCTGCAGGACGCCGTCGACCACCCGGGTGGGCAGGATCTGCTGGTCGTTGGCAGACGGCCCGTGCACCACCTCGCCACCGTTGAGCCGGAACGTCGAACCGTGCCAGGGACAGACCACGCAGGCGTGCCCGTCGATCTCCCGCACCTCGCCCTCGCCGAGCGGGCCGCTCTGGTGCGGGCAGCGCTCCAACATCACCGTGACGTCGTCGCCGTGCCGGTAGAGGATCACCGAGACGTCGTCCACCTCCCGGGTGACCAGTTCGCGCTGCGGCAGCGTGGCCAGCTCGGCGACCGTCTGCCACCGGTCGCTCATCAGGTGCAGCTCGGAGATGCTCTGGCTGACCTGTGCGCCCTGCTTGTACGCCAGGTGCCCGCCGATGTACGCACCCATGCTCGCCGCGCTCAACCCCAGGTACGCCAGCGCCCGCCCCGTTCCGTGCCGGCCGCTGAGCCGGGCGGCGAGCGAGCCGGCGTACAGCGCCAGCCCGACGGTGTTCGAGGCGGCGTGCACCAGCCCCACCCGGCGCTGGTCGCGAGCCAGTGCGGCCCAGTCGTTCAGGCCGGCGACGGCGGCCGGGACGGCGCCCGCGGTGCCGAGCGCGACCAGGGTGGTGGCCGCGCGGCGCTGGCCGGGCAGCAGATCCAGCACCGCGGCGCTGATCCAGGCGCCCACCGGCACCTGCACCATCGCCGGATGCAGTGGGTGGCCCAGCCAGACGCCGTGCAGCAGATCACGGACCCGCTGCCCGCGCAGGGTCCCCTGGACGGCCCGTTGGAGCCGGTCGCCGATCCGGTCCAGCTTCGCGTTCTGTTCGATTTTGGTCATCAGTGCTCGCACCTGCTCCGACTTCCCGGCAGGAGCCGTCGCAAACCGGGCGGCGGGCATGTTTCCGTACGTCGGGTCGGTAGCTGGCGTGAACGTCGCGCGGTGAACCGGACGCGGTCGCGTCGTCAGGGCGTCCAGCGGTCGTGGTGCAGGGCCTCGGTCAGGGGCCGCTTCTGCCGCCAGCCGTGCCGGGCCAGGTCGGGCGAGGATTCCAGGTGCGTCACCGGCCCGACGCAGAGCCAGGCGACCGGCCGGATGCCGGTGGGGATGCGCAGCAGGTCGGACAGGAACGGCTCCCGGTAGAACGAGACCCAGCCGACGCCGAGCCGTTCGGCGGTGGCGGCGAGCCAGAGGTTCTGGATGGCCAGGCAGACCGAGTAGAGGCCGGCGTCGGCGATGGCGTGCCGGCCCAGCACGGCCGGGCCGCCGCGGGACGGGTCGTAGGTGACCACGATGGACATGGTCGACTCCAACACTCCGTCGATCTTGATCCGGGCGAACCGCCGGGCCGCCTCGCCGGACAGGGTGGCGGCGAAGACGTCCCGCTCCTGCCGTACGTGCTCGTGGAACCGACGCCGGAGCCCGGCGTCGCGGACCAGGATGAAGTCCCACGGCTGCGAGTAGCCGACACTGGGCGCGGCGTGCGCCGCGTCCAGGATCCGGCGCAGGGTCTCCTCGGGCACCGGTTCGCCGGTGAACTCGGCGCGGACGTCACGCCGACGGTGGATTGCGGTGTACAGATCCATGACACGCTCCCGTTGCGCTCGACCCTCGTCGTGGTGGGGTACCTCCATGATCGTTCCGGTGATGCCAGCGGCAGGCGCGTCCGGGGGGTGGCCGTCTAAGATGAACGATCCGGCCTGTGACCCGGTCAAGTCGACCGCCGAGGCGCACCTCCACGGGGAACATCATGACGAGCACGCGTGCCCGCGTCGTCCGCACCGTCCTGAGCCTGGCCGTCGTCGCCGGTCTCGCCGCCGGCTGCCAGGGCGAGGAGAAGGGATCCGCTCCGGCCGCCGCCGGGTCGGCGAGCACCACGCCCAGTCCGACGGTCGACGCCGCCGCCACCAGCAAGCAGGTCTGCGAGGCGAGCCTCGCCCTGGTCAAGAAGCATTTCATCGCGATGGCGGACGATGCCATCGCGGCCATCGACAAGCCGGTCAGCGCCGAGGAAGCGGGCGGGAAGGTCCGGGCGAATTACACGGCGATCGCCGAGGGGCTGCGCACGGAGGCGCCGAAGGCCGCCGAGCCGCAGGTACGCACGGCGCTGGAGAACCTGGCCGGTGCGATCGAGAAGCGACTGACCGGCCCGAACGCCACCAAGGTGGAATCCCCGGACCTGGACCCGGCCCTGGAGGCGCTGGATGCTGCCTGCCGCCGGTGAGTCACCGGGCGTCGGGGGGTGGCAGGAGCCTCGCTTCGCCCCGGTACGTCAGTGCTTCCAGGACCTGCTCGCCTCGGGTCGGGAGACCGGGGCGGCGCTGGCCGTCTGGTACGACAGTCGGCCCGTCGTCGACCTCGTCGGCAGCTCGGACGCCGGGTGGCGGCCGGACACGCTGGTGAACGTCTACTCGGTCGGAAAGCCGGTCACTGCGGCCTGCCTGCTGGCGCTGGTCGACCGGGGGCGGGTGGAGTTGGACGCCCCGGTCACCGCGTACTGGCCGCAGTTCCGTACGCCGGCCACCATCCGGCAGGTGCTCAGCCACACCGCCGGACTGCCCGCCTTCCCGGTGGCCCGGCCGGCGGCGGCGGTCGCCGACTGGGCGCTGCTCTGCGGTGACCTGGCCGCCGCCACGCCGGAGTGGGAGCCGGGCAGCGTCGCGGGGGAGCACGCCTGGACGTACGGGCATCTGGTGGGCGAACTGGTGCGTCGGGTCGACGGGCGCTCGGTGGGCCGGTTCCTGGCCGAGGAGATCGCCGGCCCGTGGCGGCTCGACCTGGCCTTCGGGCTGACCGCGACAGACCAGCGGCGCTGCGCCGACGTCTCGTACGGCGATCCGGGCTGGCCGGTGCGGATGCTGGGCGACCCGGGGTCGTTGCGGGCCCGGGCGCTGGGCAATCCGCCAGGCGGCCTGGACGTGGCGGTGGTCAACAGTCCGCTCTGGCGTGGCGCGGAGGTGCCGGCGGTCAACCTGCACGCCACCGCGTCCGGGCTGGCCCGGTTCTACGCGGGCCTGCTCGCCGGCGGCACGCTGGACGGGGTCCGGCTGT
This sequence comes from Micromonospora sp. KC213, assembly GCF_004348325.1. Lineage (GTDB taxonomy): Bacteria > Actinomycetota > Actinomycetes > Mycobacteriales > Micromonosporaceae > Micromonospora. The sequence continues at coordinate 5,735 of NZ_SMKF01000212.1, forward strand.
TCGGTGCCGACCTCGTGGCGGAGGCGACCCGGGTCCAGTACGACGGCCCGGACCTGCTGCTCGATCGGCGTACCCGGTGGACGCTGGGCATGCAGTGGGAGGAGGACGGAAGCTGGGGGATGGGCGGGATCGGCGGTAGCAGTGCCTGGGCGGATCCGGGGCGCGGCTACGCGTTCGCGTACGCCACCACCCGGTTGGCCGAGCACGACCGGGTGGATGAGCTCGTCGAGGCCCTGCACGCCTGCCTCTGAGCAGCAGGTTTCGTCACTCTTCGAGCAAGTCACTCTGGACAGGCCGCGTGAGGTCGGGCCCGGGCACCACGATCGGGCCACCGGCCGGGGTGAGCAGGGCGCGGGCGGCCACAGTCAGCCGGCGCCGCCGTGGTACCAGCGCCCGCCGGACGAACACGTCGTAGCCCTGCCTGGCGATCTCGTCGAGAATGCCGCCGTAGAGCGCGTACGCGGTACGGATGCAGGCCCGCGAGGCGGGAGTGAGCAGGGGAATCCCGGGCGCGGCAGCCTCGTAGTGGGCCTGGGCGCGGGTCACCTCGTACTCGATCAGGTCACGGATCCTGCCGGTGCTGCGGCCCGCCGCCTTGGCGGCGAGCAGGTCGGCCCGGGTGACCTCGAACTTCGCCAGGTCCTCGTCGGGCAGGTAGGTGCGGCCCCGGCCGAGGTCCTCGGCCACGTCACGGATGAAGTTGGTGAGCTGGAAGGCGAAGCCGAGTTGGCGGGCGGGCTCGCGGGCGATGTCCGGATCGGAGCTGTCGAGGATGGGCAGCATCATGGTGCCGATGGCCGCCGCCGATCCCTCCATGTAGTCGAGCAGGGCGTCGTAGGTCGGGTACGCCACGACGGTCAGATCCATCGCCATGCTGCGTAGGAACGACACGAAGTCGGCTCGGTCCAGGTCGAAGACGGCGATGGTGTGCAGCACGGCGGGCAGCAGCGGATCGTCCACCGGCTCGCCGTGCAGGCCGGCGAGAAAGCGGTTGGACCAGTCCTGAAGCCGGGCGGCGCGCTCGGCCGGCGGCAGGTCCCCGGTGCGATCGACGATGTCGTCGGCGTGCCGCGTGAAGCCGTACAGGGCGTGCACGTGCCGCCGTTTCCAGGCCGGGAGCAGCCGGGTGGCGAGATAGTAGGTGCGGCCGTGTCGTCGGTGCAGTTCCTGGCAGCGGGCATAGGCGCCGGGGAGATCGGTGTCCACCGGCCCTCCTCAATCCGACGCATAAATCGACGCAACTCGTTACCCTAGGATACCCTCACCGACATGGCCAACGACGCAGTCGCCGGCAAATCCCTCCGCGTCGCGCCGGCACAGCCGGAAGCAGCCGACGGTCCGCTCCGCGGTGCACTGGCCGCGTTCACCGCGGATCTGATCAAGAGCGTCGACGACACCCTGGCGGGATTCCTCGCCGCCGAGGTCGATGCGCTCGCCCGGATCGACGCGGCCATGGGTACCTTCGCGGCGACGGCCCGCGACAGCGTCCTGGCCGGCGGCAAGCGGGTCCGCCCGACCTTCGCGTACTGGGGTTGGCGTGGCGCGGTCGGCGGCGCCGAGCCGCTGTCGTCGGTGCTTCCGGCGTTCGCCGCGCTGGAACTGCTGCACACCTTCGCACTGGTCCACGACGACGTGATGGACGCCTCCGACACCCGCCGTGGCAGGCCGACCGTGCACCGGGCCGTCGCCGCCCGGCACGTCGCCGCCGGGCACACGGGCGACCCGGACCGGTTCGGCGAGGCGGTGGCCGTACTCATCGGTGACCTCTGCATGGTCTGGGCCGACCGGCTGCTCAGCCACGCCACGGTGGCACCGGCACGGCTGTTCGACGTACGCCGCTGCTACGACCAGATGCGCGTCGAGACGATCGCCGGGCAGTACCTCGACATGCTCGGCGAGAACGACGCGGCACACTGGTCGCTGGACCGGGCGCTGCGGGTGGCCCGCTACAAGACCGCCAGCTACACGGTCCAACGGCCGCTGCTCTTCGGCGCCTGTCTGGCCGGGTTCGCCGCCGACACGTCACTGATCGCCGCCTACACCCGGTACGGCTGGGCCGTCGGCGAGGCGTTCCAGCTCTGCGACGACCTGCTCGGGGTCTACGGCGACCCGGCCGCCACCGGCAAACCGGCCGGGGACGACCTGCGTACCGGCAAGCCCACCGCGCTGCTGGTGCTGGCCCGGCAGCTCGCCACCCCGAGCCAGCGACAGGCGTTGGAGCGCGCCGGCACGGTGACCGAGCCGCACGAGGTGGCCCGACTGGCCGAGCTGGTCGTCGCCACCGGCGCGGTCGCCCGGATCGAGCGGATGATCTCCGACCGGGTGGCCGAGGCGCTGGACGCGCTGGACTCCGCGTCCGTCGACCCGACGGCCCGTACCGCGCTGACCGATCTCGCCACCGCCGCCACCACGCGGCGGGCATGATGAGCGACTCTGAGAAGGAGGTGGTCGGGTGCGAACCGTGAACGGGCGCACGGACCGGGTGGTGGTCGTCGGCGCCGGGCTGGGCGGTCTGGCGTGCGCGCTGCACCTGGCCGGCAGCGGCCGGCAGGTGATCGTGGTGGAGCGCGAGCCGATGCCGGGCGGGCG
>NZ_SMKF01000213.1 GCF_004348325.1 Micromonospora sp. KC213
AGCGAGTCCGCAGCGCCCACCCGTACCACCCGCATCCCCGCCGGCTGTCGAGCTGAATGTGGTGAAGCCGTGTGGGCGCTGCGGACTCGCTCGCCCAACCGCCCCGCCTGCGGCGAATCGGGTATGGCAGTGCGGCCCGGATACCGGCCCTGGCCTGCGATCTCGCGACCCTGCACCCTCCGTCTGGGTATCCGTTTCAAGTGGGGCGGAGGTACCACCATGCGAACCGCACCGCCACGATCGCCGGCGATCCGCTAATGCCTCATCTGCGCAGCTCGCAGCGCAGATGAGGCAGCCAATGAGCGGCGTGTCGTCGCAGCCACAGTGGCGACGTCACCGGACCCAACCCAGAGTGTGTCCTACGAACGGTAGGCGTCGCGCCGGTGGCGTATCGAGTGGATCTCCACGGCTCGCTTGGCCTCGTTGATCCGGTAGATGATCCGGTACGTGCCGCGGCGGGCAGAGTGGAAGCCGTCGAAGGGTTCGTCGAGAGGCTTGCCTACCCGATACGGGTTGACAGCGATCGCCCGCTGGATGGTTTCCGTCGCCGCCATCGCCACCTCCAACGGCAGGTCCTCGTGCAGATTGCGGCGAGCCTGGCGGGAGAACATCACCGTGTACGGGCTGAGGGGTTCGTTGGTGCGGTCGTCCACCTGCCTGCCCCTCGGAGGCATCAGGCCGCCCTGCTTCGACGCCGCTCCAACTCGGCGCGAACCTCGTCCATCGAGAACGTGTCGCCGGCCGCGAAATCCTCCCGCGACTGGCGCAGGTCTGCGAGGGCTTCGTCGTCGGAGAGCAGGTCCAGCGTTTCCCGCATCGACTCGTACTCGGCCACTGAGATCAGCATCACGTCGGCGCGGCCGTTGCGGGTGATGGTGAAGTGGTCGTGCTCCCGGGCGACCCGGTCGGCGAGCTCGGCGATTCGGGCCTTGGCTTCCGTGATGGGAATGGTCTCCATGGTAGCCATTTTAGCGACCGGTCGGAATTGTGGTCAATCTGAGCCCCAATCGCGTCCCGACCTCTGCTCCGCTCGTTGAGCGTCAGAACCAGCAATCGACGCCTCGGAGAGACCCATGACCGTACGGCGTCGCACCGACACCCTTTGTCATCCTTTTCCTCGGCTCCGGCGTCGCCGTGGCCGAGCGTCGGTGCGTTCCTGGCCGGGATCCGGCGCGAGCATGGTTTTAGCCAAGCCGAGCTGGGCGCGATCCTCGGCCGGAGCGTCACGAGTCTTGCCTCGTACGAGCAGGGCTTGCGGCGACCACCGCGCCCGTTGCTGCTCGACCTCTGGACGTCATGCCCGTTGACGGCATCAGCTTCAACGATCTTGCCACGTGGTACGAGTATCGGCCAGTCACAACGGTCGACCCAACCGCGCACCGTTCCATCCACGAGTACATGACCGCGGTGCGTGTCTTCTCCGGCTACACCCGGGCCGGGTTCGCCGCCACACTCGGTTGCACCGCCGGCGCCGTCCGCGCGTACGAGCGCTGCGTGAAGCCCGACGGTGGCATCCTCCACACCCTCGTCCGACGGCACACGACACCGGGATCCGGTACCAGGACCTCGCCGCACAGTTCCGCACGCTGCGGCCGACACTCCAGGACCGCCGGCTGCGGGACGTGTTCGCGCTCCTCCGCAAGTACGAACGCGGAACTGGCCGCCCGCCTCGGCGTACCGGCACGGATCCTCGACAAGGGCGTCCAGGCCTGGCAGGCCACCACGCCCGTCTCGATCAACATCCCGCACCAACGAGACGGCCAGCCGATGGCAGCGACCCTGCCCGCGCGACCGCAGAGCGAACCAGCCGAACTCGAAACCGCCAACCTCGTCCGCGAACTGCTCGGCCCGCTCCATCCGGAGCAGCGCCGGTTGATCGAACTCCGATACCTGCACGAGGCTGACATCCATGAGATCGCCCAGCGGGTCGGATCCCCGCCGGAAGAGGTCGAAATCCGCCTCGCCGGAGCCCTCGAACACCTCCGTCACCAAGCGCGCCACGTCTACGACGCCTGACAACTGCCGATTTCCCGGCGTACCCGGGAACCCACCGGACCCATCGGACATCCCTCGCCCGCAGCTACGCCGGCTTCCTGCTGAATGTGGTGAAGCCGCAGGGTGGCGTTACGGAACCCGCTCGCCGGGCTGCTCCGGATGCGAGTCGGGTCGGGCATGCAGCGCGGCCAGGAAATTGACCTCGGCCTGCAGCTTCGCTGCTCGTGGACCCCTCCGTTTGGGTATCACGTTTCAGGTGGAGCCCAGGGGACTCGAACCCCTAATGCCCTGGGCCGGGTAGAGATCATCCGGAATCGGGCAGATCTGGCCTCTGACCAGGGCGGGACAGTCAACGCCTGACGGCGTTTTACACCCGTTTCCGGGCTCAGTTGTGCCGGATCTGTGCCCGATGATCATGCGACGGGCATCGGAGGCTATTGCCCCTATGGTTTGACGAACGTCCCGCGTTGCGGCACCACGAACAGCACACCCTGATCCACCAGCACAGCGATCGCACGTCGCACGGTCGCGCGAGCAAGTCCGTACTCCTGGACAAGCTGAGACTCAGACGGGATGGCCCGGTTGGGCTGCCAGTCACCACGACGAATCCGGGCCGCCAAGATGCCGGCCAGTTGGCGATAGGGCGGCAACGGCGCGCCGTGATCGATGCCGGCGTCCGGGTCAGGCTCCATGAACCTGACGCTAGAAGTCTCGACACGAGCCGCTTCAACCTTCTACGTACCTAAACGTCTGTAGACCAAGCTTGGTACGGTGCGACCAACCCGCTGTGCAGGTCGTAGAGGACCCGAACTCGCCCCGGTGCGGCGGCACCCCTGCCCGGCTGAGCTTCACCAGCTCGGCCGGGCAGGGCTCACCCCGCGAGGAGATACGGCACCATGACCGAAGTCCAGTCCCCGGCCCCTGTCCAGGAGTTCTGGATCACCCGTGAAGCATCGGTGCAGTTCGTAGACCAACGCTTCCTGTTTCGAGTGATCTCGGTGTGCCCAAAGCCCACCTACCAAGGTTGGGCCTGGCTGACCGGATACGTGCTAAACAGCCGGGGCATCGCGGTGGACAAGCGGGAGATCTACGTGCGGCTGGTCGGTCTTCGCCCAGCTCAATGCCTCGTCCGGTAGCCAGCGGCGAGCGGGATCGCGCCTTGGATGGCGGCGTACCGGACCGAGTGCACTGGCAGGCACGCCGGAGCTTACAGAGATCGACGTGCCATAAGGGCAGACGTCGTCTGTCGAGCAAGCCTCCATGTCACACTGCGGACTCAATCGCCGACTACACCCCGTCACTGCCGAGGCTGGTCGCGCTCATACCGGATCGCGGCAGAACAGTGCGTCATCCCGCAAGAGACTTGGTGAACAGAATCTCCAGCGGTTCGCCGGGTAGCAAAAGGCAACCGCAATCGACGTAGCCCAGTCGGCGATAGAGATGCTGGGCCTGTTCGTTGGCCAGTGTCGAGGTCATCACGGAGTCGTGACCTGATACTCGCTGCTGAGTCTCCCAGTGCTGAATCAGCCGCGTGCCGAGCCCTTCACCGCGCCGGTGCTCTTGCACGAACACCATGTTCATGAAGGGAATCTCGTCCCAGAAGAGGCCCCATCTGAGCCACCCTTGAACGTCGGTCTCGTCGACGGCCACGATGACTCGGCCGGCGTCGACGACCCGGCGAAGTTCCTCCTGGCCGACGTTGACGTCCGCCTGGAAGAGAAACGACAGATCCCGTTCGTCCGGCGCGCGTAGGTCGATCGTCATGAAAGGAAGATGGCACACCGCAAATGAGGGCGACACTTGAGGTCAAGCTGAGGCGAGGTTGGGCACCCTCTCATCGGCTACTTGTTTCATTGCTCTAGGACCGCGGCCCGGCCAGGCTTCGGTCTAGACGTCTGGGCTGTCGCTCTCACATCGGCTGCCCACCTTGGTGTGGCTCTCATTTGGCCTGCGCAGTCCCGGGCGTCGCTGCAGGGCAGGGAGAGGCTCAAGAGAAGTCTGGATCGTCGGGGACGATCGATCTTGACCCGTTCGTGGGTCAGGTGCTGGCCGATCATGTCCGAGACTTTCCACCCGTACCGGTGGCGATGGTCGACCTCACGTCCGGTGAGCCCGTGCGGCGGACCGTGCCGTTGCTGTTCACCACCACCCGGGGCAACGCCTTCACTGACCGCACCTGGTCCCAGGAGTGGGCCGGATGGCGCGATGCCGCTGGTTGGCCCAAGAAGCATGGCGGGTTCCACGCGCTACGGCACTTCTTCGCCACGACGTTGATCACCAACCACGTTGAGCCGCAGGAGGTGCAGCGTCTGCTTCGGCACAGGACGTTGCGCATCACCTTGGAGACGTACGTGCACTGGTTGCCGAAGCGAGATCGGCCAAGCGGCGTCGTTGGCTCGGTCCTGAGCTCAGCGGCGGAACGTGCCAGCAAGGCGACCATCCGGCTGCAAGATCATCACTGACCTGTGCCTGGCTTGTGCTCGTTGATCTTGTTCGGAAGAAGCGCCTGGTCAGAGGCGATATTGGTGGAGCCCAGGGGACTCGAACCCCTAACCCCTGCCTTGCAAAGATCAAGACTCGTATCGGTCAGTGTCGGTGACTGCCGCTGACCTGCTCGCCATGTCGTCCACCGTCGGTCTCGGACCGCGTCCGTCGGCCGGCTTGGCTGTACGGATGGCTGTACAGCCACCCTCATCCGTAGCTCCTCGGTGGCTGATGCAGCTCAGTCGGCTGCTGTAGTGCCGCCGCGCCCCAGCACTACAACTTCAGCCACGGAACATGTTCATGTGATGCCAGGCGAAGTAAGCCGCGCTCTCGTTCGTGTGGGTGCTGACGAGCCGCCCTTCGAGGTCGGCCAGCTTGTTCGCGATGGCCTTGTGCTCTGGCTTGAAGCTGCTGGTGACGATCTGGCCGTTCTCGTTGACGCTGATGTAACCCGTCTCGAACAGCGCATCGCAGCCGAAGACACAGGCGAGCATCCCCACGTGCGATAGGTCCCGGCGTTCGGTGTCGGTGCAGACCGACCGCGGCTTGATGTGAGCTGCCCACAGGAAGCGTGCTGGGTAGGTCTCGCCGCAGATGGCGCACTCGGCTTCGGACATTGAGCCCAGCAGACGGCGACGCAGAGCCGGTTGCTCGCCGCGCTGGGTTCCCGCGAACGGCTTTTCAAGGCTGCCTGTGAAGGGATCCGTTGCGACCTTGTCGGTCCCTGGCTCCGAGCTGGCGCCTGGCCCAGCCACGGCACCGGCCTGGAAACTAATGACAGGAGGACTGCCGCTGGCCAGCGCGTAGGGCAACTGGAGTAGAACGGCTCCGATGAAAGCGCTCCGGTAGCCGACCTGGTCGGGGTGGATGGTGACTGAACCATGTTCCCGCAGGAGCTGCAATGCCTCCTCGACCCATGCGATCGGTACCAGTTGCCCGGTAGGTGACGACTCCGTGGCAACAACGACGTCCGGCGGTCGCACGGCGAGGATCTTGTTCGTCCGCCCCTTGACGGTAAGCAGAGGCACGCCAATGAGCGAACGGAGCAGCTCGACCGCCTCCATCCGCGCTTCACTCGGTACATAGCCGCCGGCGGCGACCCGCGAGGCTGGAAACCTGTCACCGAAGGTCGCCGTGAACGACTCCCCGAAGGTCTTGCTCAGGGGGAAGAGGTAGCCCTGCTTGACCAGGCCCGCACGATTGAAAGGCCCAGCCTGCGGTTCCCTCAGCCGTTCGTCAGGAAGCAGCTCGTCCAAGGCGACCGGGTGCGGGGCTTCGCTGTAGGTCGTTCGGATCATACGGCCGTAGCGGTCCCACATGTCTTCTGGCAGGTCGCCGGGCCTGTGTGCATCAACCGCGGCGGTCGCCACCACGCTGAACGCACGGACGCCCTTCGCGTAGTGGAGGATCACGTCTCCCGGCCGCACGTCAAGCATGGACTGCCAGTGCAGGGGCTGGACGCCATTCTTCTGCACCTTGGGCGCCCAGAGGATCCCGGCCTTGCGCTCCTGCTGGTAGGTCTGGCCCTGGTTGACCCACCAGTAGTTCGTTTGCCCTAGCTTCGCTTCCGCCACGGCGTCTGGTCTACCGACTCCCGCCAGCGAAGACAAGGTGCAATCGGTCGAGATTCCCCAAACATGACCACTGCCCTCCTCTTCGGCGTGAATGTGGATCTTGCCCGTCGTCGCGCTGCAGGACGTTGCCTCCTGCCAAGCATGCGCGAGGTCCTACAACTCGTCGGTGTCCGGCCGTCGCTCTTCCGGCTCTTGCCGCTAGCTGGATTCCCCGTAAAGTTCAGGGACATGATGTCGACCGATCAGCTACGAGCTTTAACCAAGACCTTTGGGCGGGATTTGCTGGCGTACTGCCTGAATGTCAATTCTGTGGATATAGAGGCGTTCGAAAATAACATCAATGAAGTGCCCGGGGATAGAGCCCCAGTCCTCGCAAATATCTTTCGGGAGTTGACGACCCTCAAGGTTCACGCCGCTATTTCTGACACCCCGCTAGAGCTTCTCATCTCCGATCTGGCCGTCATGGATAGCGCAGGCAAGAAGACCTCTGTCTTTAATTACTGGCGATCCGAGTGTGGGGGATCTATCCCCGACTTCCATACCGGCGACCCAGTAGGCGATGCCATGGCCGCCGGCCTCGCCTACGTGTACCCAGCCACGCTTGTCCTCCGTCATCGAACGGGAGCGCCTTGGCGCTTCTCTTCGGCGCCCGACTACCCATTCGACCTAGATGCATCGAAGTTGGCCGGCAAAGCAATCCTAGAAGACCCAGACCTTTCAGCCCTGTTTCCGGCACGAGATGGGGAATTTTTTAGCATCAGTAGCCCTGCCATTAGCAATGCGGGAACGGCTGGAGGAATCCAGCTTGCAGTCATGCCAAACGCCCTATTCCGGAGCGCTTACACGATGTTCCGCTTGAGGCAGCAGACATCCGCTGCTTCGTTGCGGGAATCCTTGACAGAGACTCTGCGAATTCTCCGATCCGCCGCCCGCGGGGTGCCCACTTCCGTTCCGATGTGGATCGGCATTGGCAACATCCACTTGCCAGATGAGGGTGTAGACCTGCCGTGGGGGCGACTCCGTCGGTATCCGTTCCCGACGGATCTAGAGGTGATCCCACCAGATGCCCGACCGTCGACTACGGGCGATGAAGAGGGAAACATCCTGACACTTGGTGCCATCCTTGAAACGACCTATGAGTATGAGATAAATATTGCTGAACTCAATCTAGCGGGCAGTTCGAATATTGCCTGGCCTAGGAGCATGGAACGGGAGCGAGCCAAAATTTCCGACACCATAACGCATGCTTTCTTCTCAGCGGTGCTCGCGAGTGAGAAAAACCCGCCGGCTGCATGCGCGCACCTCTGGACAGCCATCACGGATCCTCTTTCATTCGGATGCCGCATGTCATACAGAACAGATGCTACGGCACCAGTTGGACACTACCTTCTATCACCATCGGAAGTCTCGGAAATGCGCGTGTGGGCAGAGAGGCTCCGAGCCACACCGGTCAACAAGATCGAAATACCGCGTCGCCGAATACTTTCGGCAATAGCCGAGCGAAAGGATCCGGTCGACGGGTTCATCGATGCAGTGATTGCCTGGGAGAGCCTTTTCGCTGGAACGGATCAAAGTGAACTTTCCTTCCGCATCTGTGCAGCCATTTCCAAACTGCTATTCGAAGAAGCCAGCGACCGCTTGGAGGAACACAGGAAGCTGATTAAGTTGTACAGAAAGCGGAGTAAAGTGCTTCACGGCACTCAAGAGATCAGCGTTACAGAAGCCATCGAGTCGAGAGATTATGCCGTAAGGGTGGTAATTGAATGCCTGAGGAAGCTATATCTTGAACACCCTGAGCTTTTGCAAGACGCCGACAGGTCAAAGAAGATTATTCTTGGCTTCTGAGAACCTTTAATTAGCATAGGGAGACGGACGCGAGCCGCCCTGAATTCTGTCATCCCGTCTGCCGCCGACCCACACTCCGTGGAGCGGGCCAGGGCCAGGGTGACAAGGTGGAGCGCCCTACTGGACGTACGACCTTGTCACCCTGGCCCTGGTCTGCTCGGCTTGCCTGGGTCGGTGGCTGGCGGGATGGCATCCCACCCCAACCACCCACGACCGGGACCGTTCGGCAACTCCATCCTGGAGTCGTCTGGCCCCCGCCGGAGGCAGCTCTAAAC
>NZ_SMKF01000214.1 GCF_004348325.1 Micromonospora sp. KC213
CGCCAGGCCCCCTTCCCGCCGGCTGACCGTCAGGGCGGGAACGGCCCGACCAACGTGGCGGTGCGACCCGAAAAGGGGAGAAGGCGTCGGAAGCGGACAGCCGGGCGGCGCAGTGGGGAAGTCGCCGCCCGGCGACCGTGAGTTAGCCGACAATCCCGGTCGCGGGTGGTATGCCGGTCGCTGACCTGGTCATTGTGGGTCCATGCCCCGCCCCCGGACGCCGCTGTCGCGGCTGCTCACCGTGCTGCTCGCCGGCGTGCTGGCCGGTCTCGCCCTCGCGGTCGCCGCGCTACCCGGCAACCTGCTGGCCGGGTACGCCGCCAAAGCGGCGCTCGGGGCGTACCGCGACCTGCCGGCGGCACTGGCCACCCCGACCACCGCGCAGCGCTCCTACGTCTACGCCAACGACGGCAGAACCCTGCTCACCACCTTCTACGACGTCAACCGCACCGACGTGCCGCTGGCCGAGATCACCCCGGCGATGCGCCAGGCGATCGTGGCGGCGGAGGACCGGCGCTTCTACTCGCACGGCGGGGCCGACCTGCGCGGTATCGTCCGTGCCCTGGTGGCCAACGTGACCGGCGGAGACACGCAGGGCGGCTCCACGCTGACCATGCAGTACGTCCGCAACGTGCTCAAGAGCGACCCCCACCGCAGCGCCCAGGAGCAGCAGGCGGCCACCGAACAGACCGTCGGGCGCAAGCTCCAGGAGATCCGGTACGCCACCGCGCTGGAGCACAAGCTCAGCAAGGACGAGATCCTCAACCGGTACCTGAACATCGCGTACTTCGGCTCCGGGGCGTACGGGATCGCGGCGGCCAGCCAGCGCTACTTCGGCAAGACACCGGCCGACCTGACCCTCGGCGAGGCCGCCCTGCTCGCCGGCCTGGTCCAGTCCCCGGACGCGTACAGCCCGATCGACGGCGACGCCAAGGCGGCACTGGCCCGGCGCGGGTACGTGCTGAACGCCATGGTCGGCACCGGCGCGATCACCCAGGCGCAGGCCGACCGGGCCAACACCGAGAAGCTGGTCCTGCACCCCACCGCCCAACCCAACGGCTGTGTGGCCACCCGACCCGCCGACGACGGCTTCTTCTGCGACTACCTGCGCCGCTGGTGGCTGGAGCAGCCCGCGTTCGGCGCCACCGGTCAGGAGCGGGAGCAGGCGCTGCGCCGGGGCGGCTACACGGTGGTCACCTCCCTCGACCCTCGGGTGCAGGCCACCGCCGTGCGGGAGGCCCGCGAGGTCTACGCCGCCGACGACAAGCGGGCGCTGCCGATCGCGGCCGTCGAGCCGGGCACCGGCCGGATCCTCGCCATGGCGGTCAACCGCCCGTACGGTGTCGGGCCCGGCCAGACCGTCAACCCGCTGGTCTCCGGCGGTGGCGGCATCGACGGCTACCAGGCCGGGTCCACGTTCAAGCTCTTCACCATGCTCGCCGCGCTGGAGTCGGGGCGTACCCTCTCGACCGGGTTCGACGCACCCAGCCGGCTGCTGACCCGCTACCCGGCCGAGGGCGAGGGCAGCTGTGACGGCAAGTGGTGTCCGGCCAACGCCAACCCGGAGCGGATGGACGGCTACCGGATGATGTGGGACGCCTTCGGCCGCTCGGTGAACACCTACTTCGTCTGGCTGGCCGAGCAGGTCGGCGAGGACAGGGTGGTGGAGATGGCGCAGCGCCTCGGCATCACCTTCCGGGCCGGGTCCGACGCGGCGTTCGCGGCACACGACGCCGCGAACTGGGGCGCGTTCACCCTCGGCGTGGCCGCCACCACCCCGCTGGACCTGGCCAACGCGTACGCCACCGTGGCCGCCGAGGGCATGTACTGCACCCCGACGCCGGTGGTGTCGGTGACCGCGCCGGACGGCCGGAAGGTGCCGGTCGGTGCGCCGTCCTGCAAGCGGGTGCTGAGCCAGGACGTGGCCCGGGCCGCCACCGACGCGGCGCGCTGCCCGGTGGGGCAGCAGTCCGCGTACGGGCAGTGCAACGGCGGAACGGCCGGTGGGGTGGACGGGATCGTCGGCCGCCCGGTGGCCGGCAAGACCGGCAGCTCGGAGCAGAACGCCACGGAGACCTTCGTCGGGTTCACCCCGCAGGTCGCGGTGGCGGGCATCGCCGCCAACCCGGACAACCCGAGCGACGCGGTCGGCGCGGCCGTGCAGTCGCAGGTGATCGCGGCGGTCGCCCGGATCATCCGCACCGCCGTGGACGGCCAGCCGGTACGCGACTTCACCGCGCCGAGCCGGGAACTCGCCGGCGACATGCGGCGTCCCGAGCCGCCTGCGCCGTCGCCGTCCGTGACGGGTCCGGCCATCCCGCCGGACCTGCTGCGCTGGCTCAACCGCCGGGGCTGAGCCCCGACGCCCCGTCCGGGGCCCGCGCGCTCTCCGCTGTCCCCCGGCCGGGGGACGGATGTCCCTGCCCGCGGGGACGACCGGACCGCCAGGGTCGGTCCTCAGCAGGCGGGTGGGGACCCGCCCGGCGAGAGGAGCAGCGGTGAGAACAGCGGGAGCACCAATCGGACGATCGGGAAGCGGTGCGCTTCTCCGTATCGTCAAGCCGGGTCGCCGGGGAAGACGCCGCGGGCCCGGTGGCGGCCGGTGGGGTGCTGCGGCACTTGTCGCGGCACTGCTGGTCACGATGCACCAGACGCCCGCCCGGGCCGCCGACCCGGTGCCCTTCGACGAGCAGACGGTGCACGGCGCGCTCTTCGGGGCGGTGGTGCAGACCCGCGACGCCGGCGCGGCCGGCCTGAAGGACGCCCTGCTCACCGCCGAGCTGCTGGACTGGCGGGCCACCCACCAGGGAGCCGACGCCGGTCAGGTGGCCGGGCACGTGGCGGCCACCCGGGCGGTCGCCGACGCCGCCGCTCCGGACAGCGGGGGTGACGAGCGTTCCCGGTTCGCCGTGGCGATGGCCGTCCTGGCCCGGCTCGGCCAGGCGACCAGCACCGGTGCGGTCACCAACGGCCCCGCGGTACGCGCCTTCCTGACCAGCACCGTCGGGGCGGAGGGCGCCAACGTGGTGGCGGACGCGCTGAGCCTGGTGCGCGGCGGCTACCAGGACGCGGCGTGGAACGCCCGCTCCCGGGACGTGGTCCGGTCGACCTGGACGCAGTTGCACGGGCATGGCCGAGCGGGTTCGGGTGCTGATCGTGGACGACCATCCGGTGGTCCGGCGCGGTCTGCGGACGATGCTCGAAGGGGAAGACTGGGTCGACGGCATCGTCGAGGCGGCCACCTGCGCCGAGGCGGTCAGCATTGTCGTCACCGAACGGGTGGCGGTCGTCGCGATGGACGTGGCGCTGCCCGACGGCGACGGGGTGGAGGCGACCCGGCGGATCCTGCTGTCCCGGCCGGAGACCCGGGTGCTCATGCTGACCATGGCCGACGACGAGGACGTGGTGAACCGGTCGCTGCGGGCCGGTGCCCGGGGTTACGTGTTGAAGGACACCGATCCGGACGTGATCGTCGACGCTCTGCGTACGGTGGCCGGCGGTGGTCTCGTCCTCGGCCCCCGGGTCGGCCCGCAGGTGCTGACCACGCTGCAACGCCAGCCGGTCGAGCTGCCGCCGCCATTCGACCAGCTGACCCCCCGCGAGCGGGACATCCTGCGGCACCTCGCGGCCGGCGAGACCAACGCCCGCATCGCCCGGCGCTTCGGGCTCAGCGAGAAGACGGTACGCAACCAGCTCTCCGCGGTCTTCGCCAAGCTCGGGGTGACCGACCGGGTGCAGGCCGCGCTCCTGGCCCGCGACGCCGGCCTCACCGGCTGAGCGGCCCCGTCAACGGCGCGACCCACCCGGTCCAGCGGGGTGGCCACCGACCGGTCCGGCTGCCCCGACCGCGCTACGACTCCGCCTGTCCCTGGGCTCGCCCGGCGCGCTGTCCGACACGGAGGACGCTGAGGTAACGGCGTGCTGCCCGGTCGCCCATCCGGGTGCGGATGCGCTCGGCGATGGCGTCGAGCAAAGGCTCACGGACGTCACGATCGAGCCTGCGGTACAGCGACAGCGAGCGAAGGAGATCGGCGAAGCCGTCCCCGTCGAACCACTGAACGGCCGGGTACCAACGCACGACCGTGGGGCCGAACAAGCCGCCGGGGTCCTCGACCAAGCCCCAGCCCTCGTCGGTGCCGCGCACGTCGTCTTCGAGTGGCGGATGACCCCAGCCGGGGTTTCCGGGGGAGAACCGCTCGTGCAGATCGGCGGTCTCGGCGTACACCTCCGGTTCGCCCGGCCGGCGGACGACGACGTGACCGAGCAGGGCCATCCAGCCTCCCGGACGGAGCACCTCGTGCGCTCGCGACCAGCCGATCGGCGGATCGACCCAGTGCCACGCCGAGGCGGCTACCAGGACATCGAAGCGTCGACCGCGATCGTCCCACTCCTCGAACGTCGACGTCTCCACGGTGACGTTGCCGAACTCGGCGAGCCGTTCGCGAGCGAGTGCGGCCATACCCGAGCCCGGCTCGACGGCGGTCACCGGACAGCCGAGCGCCGCCAGCGAATGTGTCGCCTGACCTGTACCGCAGCCCACCTCAAGCACCGGCGACCCTGCGTCCATGCCGGTGGTGGCGACGAGGTCGGCGAACAGCTCGTCGGGGTATCCCGGCCGCACCCGGTCGTAAAGCTCCGGCACCTCGTTGAACAGCCGACGACCGAGGTCACGTCGATCCATGCCGCCCATCGCACCATCCTGCCAAACGGTTGTTGCGCCGGTGGGCCGTCCACGCGCGAGATCGCTGCGGCGATGACGCCCATCAGTCTCATCTCGCAGAACCGGGTACCCGTCGGCGTCCCCTGCCAGCTCGCCGACTTCCGAGCAGCCGCGGATCAGCCACCGCTGACCGCTCGACGGATTGCCCTGGTGCACACCACCCGGAGCGACAAGAGCGCAGGTGCCCTGTCAGCGGATGACCCAGTCCGCGTCCGCCAACTCCGGCGTATTACGACGTGTTACGGTGAAGGAGCGCCGGAACGCGAGTACGTGTGGACCGACGAGGGCTTGGACAACGCTCGCCGCAACGGCGTCGGCGTGGACGAGGCAACCCAGGCCCTGTACGCCCCGCCGGGCTTACGCTACGAGCGCGCCCTCGGCGACTTGCTGCTCATCGTGATGGGCATGGCCGATAGCGGTCGAGTCATCGCCGCGCTGTGCGACCGCATCGGTGCCACCCAGACATACAAGATCATCGGGGCTCGTGCCCTACGTGGCGCAGACCTTGACGAGTGGAGGAGGCGAGTCCTGTGACCGAGCCGGACTTCGACCGGATGACCAAAGACGAGGTCATCGCCTGGTTCCAGAACACCGACAGCCTGATGCCGGTCATCAGATCCATGACCGCAGCGCCAACGACCGGCGCCGCACCTGAGGCACCCATGATGCTGGTCAGCATCCGGCTACCTGTCCCGCTCGTCGAACACCTCGACCGCCTCGCCGACCAGGCCGCGACCCGGCGATCCGACATCATCCGCGACGCCCTGACCAGATACATCACCGCTTGCACCGCACCCGTCAGCCGCGACGAGGCCGAACACGCCCTCGACGTACTCCGCCGCATCGTGACCAACCGCACCACCGAAGGCCACGCCGACGCGGCATAACCTTCAGCGAGGCACGCACGAAACTCGGTTCATCGTCCGCCAAGGTCGCCGGCAGCTGGGGAGACTCGCGGATCACCTGGACCGTCGGCCCTCCCACCCTCGGTCAGCGGGCGTGGACCACGTTCGCGTTCATCCTCGGGCTCTGGCCCAGGTGAGGAAGCGGTCGGTCAGGTCCACCCGTCGGTCGGGGTTGAGTTGGGCGAGCTGGTCGCTGGCCTCGGCCATCAGCGTGCCGAGGTAGATGATCAGGGCCGTCCGGTCCTCCCGGTACTCGGAGAGCAGGGACAGCCGGGCCGGTTGGCAGGGCCACTCCGCGCCGCAGTTGCGGCATCGCCACAGCGGGCGCATGGCGACGTGTGGGACCACGCGGCGGGCCGTCATCGCAGCCTCAACGCGATGGCTCGGGCCTCGTCGTCGCTCAGCGGCAGGAACCACACGAACCGCTTCACGATCTGCGGCGGCTCCGGGCCTTCGGGGCGTCCGCGCAGATCCTTGATGGCGCGGCTCAGCAGGAACGACATGGCGGGGATGAGCGTCGAGGTGGTGAGCTGGTGCGCCGGGATCGCCTGGAAGACCGGGCAGGGCCATGGTTCACCGCACGCCTCGCAGTTCCAGGTCGGGTGGGAGCCGATGTGGCCGGTGACCGTGCGAATGTCGTCGAGAACGGTCACCAGCGGCCCCCGTTCGCGCGCCACTCCTGGCCCGGCGTGAGTCCGCCGGCGCGGCCGGGCCCCTGCTGGGGGTAGGGCTGCGTTGGCAGGCGCATCCACTCCGGCAGGTTGGTTCCGCGCACCCGGCGCGGCAGCGTCGGTTGCTCCTTGGCCCGGCACCGGAAGAACGGGATACGCACGTCGACCTCCTCGAAGTTGGGAAGGGGCCGCCCCTGCACGGGGGAACACGGGCGGCCCCAGGGCAGGACCCACCCCAGCTACGCTCAGCGAGGAGCAGGTCCGCATGAGTGACAGTCTGGTTAGGATCGGTCTGACTTCGACAGGCGCTCATGCCGACTGAGCTGGTGATACGCCAACAGTGAGCGCCGCCGGACAGCACTGGGAAACACGCCGCGGAGATTGGGCAGGAGATGGGTATCCGATGGGCAGCGTGATGGATTACGTGGTGATGGAGCTTCGCCTGTTGCGAACCACCCTTGGCCTCAGCCAGGAAGACTTCGGCAAGGCCATCGGCTACTCGGCCTCGCACGTCAGCTCGGTGGAGACCGGCGGTCGCCCACCGACGATCGACTACGCCATGGCCGTTGACCGGGCGCATGACCCGGCTTGTGACCGGCAGAAGGGCGGCCGGTTCGCCCGGATGCTGCGGGAGCTGTCCAAGGTCGACCCCGAGTGGCTGCGCGAGTGGATCGGGCTGGAGCGCGAGGCGACCCTGCTGCGCTGGTACGAGCCCGCCTACGTACCCGGCCTTCTGCAGACCGAGGCGTACGCGCGAGCAACGCTCGCGGACGGCCTACTGCTGCCAGACGAGATTGAGCAGCGGGTGGCGTCCCGGCTGGAGCGGCAAACGATCGTGACCCGGGACGCGCCCACGCCGCTGGTGGCGGTAGTTGACGTGATGGTTCTTCGTCGGCAGATCAACGGACATGCCAGCGTCATGCGGGAACAGATCGATCACCTCGTCAAGATGGCCGAGCTGCCGCACGTCCAGATACTCGTAGTCACCGAGGAAGCAGGGGTCTACCCTGGCCTGCAGGGAGGATTCATCCTGGCCACCCTGCCCGACGGATCGGTGGCCGCGCACCTGGACCATCAGGTGCAGGCGCAGGTCGTGAACCAGCCTGATCGGCTTGCTACCCTCCAGCGAACGTGGGAAATGGTCAGGGGCGAAGCCCTCTCGCGCAGGCAGTCACTCGACCTCATCAAGGAAGCGGCGCAGACATGGACATGAGCGGTGCCAAGTGGCACAAGTCGACTCGCTCCGGCTCGAACGGCGGATCGTGTGTGGAGGTGGCCGACAACCTGCCCGGCGTGGTGCTCGTCCGCGACACCAAGGACCGCGAGGGCGGCATGCTCCAGTTCGCCCCGGAGGCGTGGCAGAGCTTCGTCACCTTTGCCAAGACCCGCTGACGGCACAACTGCCGACGTACGAAAGAGCCCTCAGCTTCATGCCGAGGGCTCTTTCGTTCACCGCATCAGCTGCGTGAACTCCACTGCTGATTGGCACCACCGTGGCAGGTCCATAGTTGGAGCTTGGTGCCGTTGGAAGTGCCCGCGCCGCTGGCGTCAACGCACAGTCCGGACTGGACTCCGGTGATGGTGTTGCCGCTGACGTTCCACTGCTGGTTCGGCTGGCCGGTGCAGTCCCAGATGATCACGGCGGTGCCGTTGGTGGTGCCCCGTCCGCTGGCGTCCAGGCACTTGTTGCCGTAAACCCGCAACTCCCGGCTCGCGGTGTACGTCCAGCGCTGGTTCGTCGCGCCACGGCAGTCCCACAACTGCATCTGGACGCCGTTGCTGGTGCTCGGCGCATCGATGCACCGGCCCGACTGCGCCCCAACGATCATGGCATTCGACAGGCCGGGCGGCGGGCTGCTCGGGGG
>NZ_SMKF01000215.1 GCF_004348325.1 Micromonospora sp. KC213
CCCCCGCACCGCGGCGGCCCGCTCCACCCTCGGTAGCAGCGGCAGCAGACCGACCAGGCCCGCCCCGACCAGCATCATCCCGAGTACGCCCAGCACCCGGGCCACCCGCAGCGCCACCGGCGCGGCCGGCACCTCGCCGGGGGCCGGCAGGCAGAACGGTCCGCACCCGGCGACGGGCCGCCACAGCGCGGCGCTCACCCCTCGGCCCCGCCGAGGAAGTGCCGCAGGTAGCGCGGGTGCATCCGGTCCAGGGAGAACAGCACGTAGAAGTCGGCCACCCCGAAGTCCGGGTCGTACGCCGGTTCGCCGGCGACCCACGCGCCGAGCCGGAGGTAACCGCGCAGCAGCGGTGGGACCAGGGCGCTCCCGGCGGCATCGCCGGTCGCGGTGTCCGGCCGGGCCGCCGCCGGCTCGGTGAACCAGGGCCGGCGGGGACGCACCCGCAGCAGCGGCGGCGACAGGTGCTTCGCGCGGGCCAGCGCCCACGCCTCGGCGGCGGCCCGGCCACCGTCGGCCACCGGCACCGAGGCGCAGCCACCCAGCCAACGGGAGCCACGCAGGTGCAGATAGCGGGTGATACCGGCCCACATCAGGTTGATCACCGCGCCGGAGCGGTGGTCGGGATGGACGCAGGAGCGGCCGGCCTCGACCAGCACGTCGCGGAGCGGGTCGAGCGCGGTCAGTTCGAACTCGCTCTCGGCGTACCGGCGCGTGGTACGGCCCGGGGGCAGCAACCGGTACGTCCCGACCACCGCGCCGGTGCGCTCCTCGCGCACGATCAGGTGGTCGCAGTGGGTGTCGAGGTCGTCCACGTCGCGGCCGTCCACCGCGGGTCGCAGGGTCGCGCCCAGTTCGCTGGCGAAGACCTCGTGGCGCAGGCGTTGGGCGGCCGCGACCTGGGTCGGGTCGTCGGCGATCAGCAGGATGTATCCGCTGGTCGTCAGGGGTGCGCCAGCGGCATGCAGAACAGCCATGGCTCCTGTGTAGGTGTCCGGGGTTGCCGCCCGCCCGGTGACGGGTGTCAATCCGGTGAACGCCGGCCGGCCGTCGGCCCCGAGCCGGGCACGAGCGGCGACAAGACCTCCGCCGGGTGCCCGGACCGGGCACCCGGACCCAGCCCGGCGACCCGGACCGGCCGTGCGACGCTGCCCGAACGGACCCGGCGACGACGCCGGGCCGGCAGGGAGGAGTCCGATGATCATCGAGTCCCGGTTCAACGGGCCGCCCGGCTCGGGCAACGGCGGATGGAGCGCCGGGATCTTCGCCGCCAACCACGGCGCGGACGGCCCCGTCGAGGTGACCCTGCGCCGGCCGCCGCCGCTGGACACCCCGCTGACCGTGGTCGACGGCGACGTGCTCGACCCGGACGGGCGGCTGGTCGCCCAGGTCCGCCCGGCCGGCGATCCGCCTCCGGCGGTGTCCCCGGTGGGCCCGGCGACGGCGGCGGCGGTCTCCGCCGCGTACCCGGGTCTGCGGGACCATCCCTTCCCCGGCTGTTACGTCTGCGGGCCGGATCGGACGGACGGGTTGCGGATCTTCCCCGGCCGGCTTCCGGACGGGCGGACCGCCGCGCCGTTCCGGGCGCCCGATCCGGTCGTCCCGGCCACGGTCTGGGCGGCGCTGGACTGCCCCGGTGGCTGGGCGGTGCTCGCCCCCGGGCGGCCGTACGTCCTGGGTCGGATCGCCGCCGTGGTCGACGGGCTGCCCGTGCCGGGCGACGACTGTGTAATCACCGGCGCGGCGGTCGAGGTCGTGGGGCGCAAAGCGGTGGTGGACACCAGTTTGTACGGCCCCACCGGGGCGCTGCTGGGCCGGGCCCGGGCCACCTGGGTCGCGGTGTCGCCGCAACCGGCGTCTCGTCCCTGAGGAGGACGGCCTCCCGCCAGAGGAGGAGGCCGGATTGACGAACGCGTCTGATGACGCGGGTTGCCCCGGCTTGGCAGGCTGGCGGCGGCGCCTGAGCAACGGCGCCGCGCACCGCGGCGCGTGACGCGCCGCCGCACGGGAGGAGAACGATGTCCGACGGGCAGTGGAGCCCCAGCACCGGCCAGATAGTCGTGTCCGGACTGACCAAGCAGTACAGGAACGTCCGGGCGGTCGACGACCTGTCCTTCACCATCGAGCCCGGTCGGGTGACCGGCTTCCTCGGCCCGAACGGCGCCGGCAAGACCACCACCCTGCGCATGCTGCTCAACCTGGTGACCCCCACCAGCGGCACGGCCACCATCGGCGGCCGGCGGTACGTCGACCTGACCGACCCGCTGCGGCACGTGGGCGCGGTGCTGGAGGCGTCCAGCGCGCACCGGGGTCGTACCGGGATCAACCACCTGCGGGTGATCTGCGCGGCGGCCGGGTTGCCGAAGCGGCGGGCCGACGAGGTGCTGGCGATGGTCGGGCTGACCCCCGCCGCGAAGCGCAAGTTCAAGGGCTACTCGCTGGGCATGAAGCAGCGGCTCGGCATCGCCGCGGCGATGCTGGGTGACCCCGGGGTGCTGATCCTGGACGAGCCGGCCAACGGCCTGGACCCGGAGGGCATCCGTTGGATGCGCGGCTTCCTCAAGAACCTCGCCCAGGAGGGCCGCACGGTGCTGGTCTCCAGCCACCTGCTCTCCGAGATGCAGCTGCTGGCCGACGACGTGGTGATCATCGCAGCCGGTCAACTGGTCCGGCAGGGCCCGGTCGACCAGGTGATCGGGTCGATAGCCCAGGGCGTCCGGGTGCGGGTGCGCACCCCGCAGGTCGAGGAGCTGACCGCGGCGCTGAAGGCGCAGTCGGCCACCGTCACCGCCGGTGAGCACGGCGTCCTGCTGGTCGACGGGGCGAACGCCCCGACCGTCGGGCGGGTCGCGCTGGCCGCCGGCGTGGAACTGCACGAACTCACCACCGAACGACCCGACCTGGAACGGGTCTTCCTGGAGCTCACGGCCGGGAAGGCGGGCATCCGATGAACCTGGTCCGATCCGAACTGCTCAAGATCCGTACCACCAACGCCTGGTGGCTGCTGGCCCTCGGAGCGTTCCTGTCGCTCGCCCTGGCCTTCGCGATCAACACCTGGCTCGCCGTCAGCTCGCTCGGCGGCAACCCCGAGACCGCGGAGGCCGGCGGGATCCCCGCCACCCCGGCCGCCCAGGCGGCCAACCTCTACACCTCCGGCCAGTACCTCGGGCTGATGTTCGTGATGCTCATCGGCATCCTCATGGTCACCAACGAGTTCTTCCACCAGACCGCGACCACGACGTTCCTGTCCACTCCGCGGCGCACCTCGGTGATCGTCAGCAAGCTCATCGCCGCCTCGCTGCTGGGTTTCGGGTTCTGGCTGGTCACCACGGTCATCGACCTGGCCGCCGGGGCGACGGTGCTGGCCCTCAACGACCACGGCACACAGCTCGGCCAGTGGGAGGTGCAGCGGGCGCTGCTGCTCAACCTGCTGGCGTACGCGATCTGGACCGTCCTCGGGGTGGGCATCGGCACCCTGATCACCAACCAGCTCGGCGCGGTGATCACGGCGTCGGTGGTCTACCTGCTCGGCACCCAGGTGGTGGGGGTCCTGTTCTTCCTGCTGGCCAACTGGCTGGACAACATGGCGGTGATGAAGTGGCAGGTGGTGTGGCCGGCCGCCGCCTCCAGCATCATGGTCAGCGGCGGCGAGTCGGAGATGCTGCCCGCCTGGTGGGTGGGTGCTCTGGTGCTGGTCGGGTACGCCCTCGCCAGCGGCGTGGCGGGCGTCCTGATCACCCGGCGGCGCGACATCTCCTGACCACTCGATCGACGCGGCCCCGGACGGTGACAGCGACGCCACCGTCCGGGGTCGTCGCGGCTAGCAGGAGTCGACGGGACACGCAGCGTTTGCTGAACTTCTGGCATCTTCTGTGAAAAGGGCCACCCGTCGGAGGCGGAAATGCCTGCGCCATTCGCACGGCGTAGCCTGGAAGCGTCTCCCGTGCGTCCTGTTTTGGCACGGGTGCCACCGCGTGACATTCCACCCGCGTGAAAGAGGCGATTACCGGCCGTGTCGACCCAGCAGACTTCGCAGGAGAACCCACTGGCGGGTTTCGGCCCGAACGAGTGGATCGTCGAGGAGATGTACCAGCGCTACCTCGCCGACCCATCGAGCGTCGACTCGGCCTGGCACGACTTCTTCGCCGACTACCGGCCGGCCCCGGGGGCCGCGACACCGCGTCCGGCCACCGAGAAGGCCCCGGCGAAGCCGGCCGTCGAGAAGGCCGCCGCCAGCGTGGCCGCGCCGGCCGCGAAACCGGCAGCCCCGCCGAAGACCGCCGAGCCGAAGCCGGCCGCCAAGCCCGCCGAGCCGAAGCCCGCCGCGACGGCCGCCGAGCCGAAGCCGGCCGCGAAGGCCGCCGCGGCGAAGCCAGCCGCGAAGGCCCCGACGGCGAGCGCCGCCGGCACCAGCCCGCTGCGCGGCATCGCTGCCAAGATCGTGCAGAACATGGACGCCTCGCTGTCCGTACCGACCGCGACCAGCGTTCGCGCGGTTCCGGCCAAGCTGCTGGTCGACAACCGCATCGTGATCAACAACCACCTCGCCCGAGGGCGGGGCGGCAAGGTCAGCTTCACCCACCTGATCGGGTACGCGATGGTCCGGGCGCTGGTCGAGCACCCGGAGATGAACAACTCCTACGCCGAGGTCGACGGCAAGCCGGCGCTGGTCCGCCCGGAGCACGTCAACCTGGGCATCGCCATCGACCTGGCCAAGCCGGACGGCTCCCGCAACCTGGTGGTGCCGTCCATCAAGGCCTGCGAGCAGATGGACTTCCGGCAGTTCTGGCAGGCGTACGAGGACGTGGTCCGGCGGGCCCGCCGCAACGAGCTGACCATGGACGACTACACCGGCACCACCATCTCGCTGACCAACCCGGGCGGCATCGGCACGGTCCACTCGATCCCGCGCCTGATGCAGGGGCAGAGCGCCATCATCGGCGTCGGCGCCATGGAGTACCCGGCGCCGTACCAGGGCATGAGCGAGGCCACCCTCGCCGAACTGGCGGTCAGCAAGATCATCACGCTGACCAGCACGTACGACCACCGGATCATCCAGGGCGCGCAGTCCGGCGAGTTCCTGAAGGTGATGCACGAGCTGCTGCTCGGCGAGCGTGGCTTCTACGACCAGATTTTCACCTCGCTGCGCATCCCGTACGAGCCGGTGCGCTGGATGCGCGACGTGGCCGTCGACTCCGAGGGCCAGATCAACAAGACCGCGCGGGTGCACGAGCTGATCCACGCGTACCGGGTGCGCGGCCACCTGATGGCCGACACCGACCCACTCGAGTTCAAGATCCGCAAGCATCCGGACCTGGACGTCCTCCAGCACGGGCTCACCCTGTGGGACCTCGACCGCACCTTCCCGGTCAACGGTTTCGCCGGCAAGCAGCGGATGAAGCTGCGCGAGATCCTCGGCGTGCTGCGCGACTCGTACTGCCGCCGGGTCGGCATCGAGTACATGCACATCCAGGACCCGGAGGAGCGGCGCTGGATCCAGGAGCGGATCGAGCGCAAGTACGAGAAGCCGCCGGCCGACGAGCAGAAGCACGTGCTCAACCGGCTCAACGCCGCCGAGGCGTTCGAGACCTTCCTGCAGACCAAGTACGTCGGTCAGAAGCGCTTCTCGCTGGAGGGCGGCGAGTCGCTGATCCCGCTGCTGGGCGAGGTGCTGGAGGCCGCCGCCGAGGACGGGCTGGACGAGGTCGTCATCGGCATGGCCCACCGGGGCCGACTCAACGTGCTGGCCAACATCGTCGGCAAGCCGTACGAGAAGATCTTCTCCGAGTTCGAGGGCCACCTGGACCCGCGCTCCACGCAGGGCTCCGGCGACGTGAAGTACCACCTCGGCCAGAACGGCAAGTTCACCACCCCGGACGGCGACCACGCGGTCAAGGTCTCGGTGGTGGCGAACCCGTCGCACCTGGAGGCCGTCGACCCGGTGCTGGAGGGCATCGTCCGGGCCAAGCAGGACCGGATCGACCTCAAGCTGGAGGGCTACACCGTGCTGCCGCTGGCGGTGCACGGCGACGCCGCCTTCGCCGGCCAGGGCGTGGTGGCCGAGACGCTCAACCTGTCCCAGCTGCGCGGTTACCGCACCGGCGGCACCGTGCACGTGGTGGTCAACAACCAGGTCGGTTTCACCACCGCGCCGGAGTACAGCCGCTCCAGCCTCTACAGCACCGACGTGGCCCGGATGATCCAGGCGCCGATCTTCCACGTCAACGGTGACGACCCCGAGGCGGTGGTCCGGGTCGCCCGGCTGGCCTTCGAGTACCGTCAGACGTTCAACAAGGACGTCGTCATCGACCTGGTCTGCTACCGCCGGCGCGGGCACAACGAGGGCGACGACCCGTCGATGTCCAACCCGCAGATGTACAAGATCATCGACTCGAAGCGCTCGGTGCGCAAGCTCTACACCGAGGAGCTGATCGGGCGGGGTGACATCACCGTGGAGGACGCGGAGGAACTGCTGCGCGACTACCAGGCGCAGTTGGAGCGGGTGTTCAAGGCCACCCGCGACGCCGCCACCACGCCGCGTCAGCTGAGCCGGCCGCCGCGCAAGGACGAGCCGGAGCCGCAGGTCGAGACCGCGACCGAGGCCGCCGTCATCAAGGCGGTCGGCGAGGCGCACGTCAACCTGCCGGAGGGCTTCACCCCGCACAAGCGGATCCAGCAGTTGCTCGACCGGCGACACAAGATGTCCACCGAGGGCGGCATCGACTGGGGCTTCGGCGAGATCATCGCCTTCGGTTCGCTGCTGCACGACGGGGTCACCGTCCGGCTCGCCGGTCAGGACTCCCGCCGCGGCACCTTCGTCCAGCGGCACGCCTCGATCGTCGACTCGAAGACCGGTGACGACTACCTGCCGCTGAAGTCGCTCACCGGCGGCGGCGAGCGGTCCCGCTTCTTCGTGCACGACTCGCTGCTCAGCGAGTACGCCGCGATGGGCTTCGAGTACGGCTACTCCGTGGAGAACGTCAACGCGCTGGTCTGCTGGGAGGCCCAGTTCGGCGACTTCGTCAACGGCGCCCAGTCGGTGATCGACGAGTTCATCTCCTCCGGTGAGGTGAAGTGGGGTCAGCGCTCGGCCGTCACCCTGCTGCTGCCGCACGGGCACGAGGGCCAGGGCCCGGACCACACCTCCGGCCGCCCGGAGCGGTTCCTGCAGCTCTGCGCCGAGGACAACATGCGGGTCGCGATCCCGACCACCCCGGCGAACTACTTCCACCTGCTGCGCCGCCAGGCCCTGTCGCCGAAACGGAAGCCGCTGGTGGTGTTCACGCCGAAGTCGCTGCTGCGGCACAAGCTCTGCGTCTCCCCGGTCGAGGACTTCACCACCGGCACCTTCGCCCCGGTGCTGACCGACCCGGCCGCCCCGGCGGCGCAGCAGGTCAAGCGGGTGCTGCTCTGCTCGGGCAAGGTCTACTACGACCTGTTCCAGGCCCGGCAGGAGCGCGGCGTCACCGACACCGCGATCATTCGCATCGAGCAGCTCTACCCGATGCCCGTGGAGGAGATCCGGGCGGCGCTGGCGGCGTACCCGAACGCGGAGGACTTCGCCTGGGTGCAGGAGGAGCCGGCCAACCAGGGCGCCTGGTCGTTCGTCGCGCTCAACCTGCTGGAGCACCTGGCCGACGTGCGGCTGCGGCGGATCTCCCGCCCGGCCGCCGCGGCCCCGGCGGTCGGTTCTGCCAAGATGCACGAGGTCGAGCAGACCGCGCTGATCGAGGCGGCGCTCCCCCGCCCGTGACCTGACCGCACCGACGAGACCCGGGGCAGCGCCGTCACGCGGACGGCGCTGCCCCGGCCCGCGTCCGGCGGTTCCATTCGCGAGAGGAACACCGTGTACTTCACCGACCGTGGCATCGAGGAACTGGTCGAGCGCCGAGGCGACGAGCAGGTCAGCATCGAGTGGCTGGCCGAGCGCCTACGCGATTTTGTCGATCTCAACCCCGAGTTCGAGACCCCGATCGAGCGCCTCGCCACCTACCTCGCCCGCCTCGACGACCCCGACGACGAATAACCCTCACCCCCATGTTGATCATGGGGTTGCCACCCCGACCCGCCGGGCGGGGTAAGGCCACTTCATGATCAACAGGGCGGGTG
>NZ_SMKF01000216.1 GCF_004348325.1 Micromonospora sp. KC213
CATCCGCTCCGCCCGGTGCAACCGACGGATCTCCGCCCAGTCCTCCACGCTCAGCACCTCCCGATGCTTTCGGAGGGGGTCAAAGTTCAGCCGGAACCACGGGGTCAGTTTTCAGGCGGAGCCGACAACAACCGCCCGCTGGGACAGCAAGACCCGGAGCAGTTGGCCGTGGATAGGGACGACGCGGATCTGATTCGCCCACGGCACCGCCCGCATCGGTCGCGTCGGTTCCCCGGCGGTCGACCGTGTGCCTGCCCCTCGTGCTGTGCGGAGCGAAAGCAGGACCGGCAGCAACAGTCTTCGGGCTCTACGCCGCCGGCTGCTGGCTACGTCCCGCCACTGGATGTTGGTCGGCTGTCGTCTGCGTCGGCACTGGATGGGCCGTCGCAGATTGATTGGACTCGCGCGGCCGAGGTGGTGACCCGAGGCCAGCTCGGCCGCGCGCAAGGAATCGCATCGATGGGAAGGAGTGGACCCCTTCGCACGTCAGTTCGTGGCACCACCCTGTCAGCTCTTACAGAAGGAGACACGGCACCATGACCGACACGATCACTGGTAATCCGACGATCGAGGCGTACCACGGTCCGATCGATCTGTCCCGTCCGCACTTTGTGGGCGTCGGCGGTTGCGCGATGTCCGGCCTGGCGCGGCTGCTGGCCGAGCTGGACCACCACGTCACCGGCAGCGACCTGCACGAGTCTGCCACCCTGGCGGCGCTGCGTACGGCCGACGTGCGAGTGCAGGTGGGGCACGACCCGGCGCACATCGAGGGCGCTTCCTGTGTCGTCTACACCACCGTGGCGCAGAACTCCCCCGAGGTCCGCGCGGCCCGTACGGCGGGCATCCCGGTTGTGCACCGTGCCCAGGTCGTAGAGAAGTTGGCCGCTAACCGGCGGCTGGTGGCGGTGTCCGGGTCGCACGGCAAGTCCACGACCACGGCGATGATCGCCCACATCCTGCGCACCCTCGGGCAGGATCCGACGTACCTGGTCGGGGCCGATCTGACCGGGCCGGGCTCCGGCGCCCACCTGGGGCGGTCGCGGCTGCTGGTGGCCGAGGCGGACGAGTCGGACCGCTCGTTTCACTTCCTCACGCCCTCGATCGCGGTCATCACGAACGTGACCGACGACCACCCGGAGAACTTCGTCACCCACGCGGACGTGATGCGCGCCTACGTCGGGTTCGGCGGCCGGATCGCCCCGTATGGGTACCTGATCGTCAACGCTGACTGCGTGGGCGCGACGGTGGCCGCTAGCGCGGTCGCCGCCGAGCGGCCCGACCTGACGGTGCTGCGGTACGGGCGGGACCGGACGGCGGACGTGCGGCTGCTGGACGTGCACGCCGAGGGGTGGTCGGCCTCGGCCACGGTGCGGCTGCCGAACGACGTGGAGATCAGGCTGACGTTGCCGACCCCGGCGGCGCATCACCTGGACGACATGGCGGCGGCGGTGACCTGCGGGCTGGCCCTCGGCCTGCACGGGGCCAAGGTGGCGGGGGCGGCATGCACGTTCGGCGGGGTGCGCCGCCGGTTCGAGCACATCGACACCCGGGCCGGGGTGACGGTCATCGACTCCTACGCCGACCACCCGCACGAGATCGCCGCAGACCTGGACGCCGCGCGCACCCTGGCACGGGGGCGAGTCCTGGTGGTGTTCCAGCCGTCCGGGCACGCCCGCGTCCTGGCGTTCGGCGAGCGCATCGGCCGGGTCCTGGCGGACAAGGCCGATCACGTCCTGCTCCTGGACGTGCACGGCACCGTGCCGGACGGCCGGCCCAAGGCGGACAGCACGGCCATCATGGCGCGGCTGCGCGACGGCGACTACTGCCTGCCGCTCGGCCCGGACCACGCGGCCCGGGTCGTCGCGCGGATGGCCGGCCGCGGTGATGTGGTGCTGACGATGGGCACCGGTGACGTGACCGGCTACGGCGCGGCGATCCTCGACAGGCTCACCACGCGATCCGAGGCGGTCCTGTCCGCCTGACCTCTTCCCCCGTCAGGCGGTGACAGCGCCGGGTTCCTCGATCAGCTTGCTGGCGAGCGTGAGGAGCCCGGCGCTGTTGGCTGCCTTGACCAACACCACATCACCCGGCCGCAACCCATCGCGCAGCAGTTCCCACGCCTGCGCCACGTTCGCCGCTCGGTCCACGACGGTGCCGTTGCCGGCGGCCCCGGCGGCGTACTGCTCGGCGTCGGCCCCGCCGATCGCCACCAGCCAGCCCGCGCCGATCTCGGCGACCTGCTGCCCGATCTCCCGGTGCACCTGCGGCGCGTGGTCGCCCAGCTCGGCCATCTCACCCAGCACCGCCACCGCCCGCCGGCCGTCGCCGGTCATGGCGTGCAGCGCCCGCAACGCCGCGCGCATCGCGTCCGGGGCGGCGTTGTAGGCGTCGTTGATGACCGTCACCCCGTCCGGGCGGACGGTCACCTGCATTCGGCCCGGTGACACCGCCTCCGCCCGCGACACGGCGTCGGCCACCGCGTCGATCGGATGCCCCAACCCGAGGGCGACCGTGGCGGCAGCCAGCGCGTTGGACGCCTGGTGCAACCCGTACAACCGCAACCGCACCTCGGCCGCCTGGCCGTCGTGCACGAGCCGGAAACGGGCACGTCCCCGCTCGTCCACGCTCATCCTCTCGGCGCGCACGTCCGCGAAATTCTCGATGCCGTAACGCAGCACCCGCGCGGACGTACGGGACGCCATCGCCGTCACCAACTCGTCGTCGCCGTTGAGCACGGCCAACCCACCCTCACCTGCGGAGGGCAGGGCTTCCACGATTTCGCCTTTGGCCTGGGCGATGTTCTCCACCGACCCGAACTCACCCAAGTGCGCGTGCCCAACCCGGGTCACAACGCTGACCGTGGGCGGGGCGATGCCAGTCAGGTAGGCCACGTGCCCGATCCCCCGCGCGCCCATCTCCAACACCAGATAGCGGGTGTCGGCGGTGGCCCGGGTGACCGTGTACGGCAACCCCAACTCGTTGTTGTTCGACGCCCGGTTAGCCACCGTCTCACCCCACGTCGGCAACACCTGGGCAAGGACGTCCTTGGTCGATGTCTTACCCACCGAACCGGTCACCCCGACCACCGTGGTCTGCGCCAGCCGATCCACCACCGCCCGCGCCAACCGCCCATACGCGGCCGGCACGTCATCGACGACCACCGCCGGCACCCCGACCGGCCGCGACGCCAACACCCCCACCGCACCGGCCTCAATCGCCTGGGCGGCGTAGTCGTGCCCGTCGACGCGCTCACCCGGCAGCGCCACAAACATCCCACCCGGCTCCACCCGCCGGCTGTCGAACACCACCGGAGCCGTCACCGTCACCGCGTCGACAGCGTCGTGAAGGGATCCACCGACAACGGCCGTGATCTCTCGCAGAGTCATCGGAAGCACGGGTTGAACCTACCGTGCCGGGTAGGGCACGGCGCGGACAGTGGGCACAGCGCGTCCTCTCGGGCGGGAACCGGTGCCAACTCCCCTACCCCTACGCGGAAGCCAACGCGCGTTTCAGCCGATAAGAGGGCGGCGCAACCGGCGGCTCTGGCTGATGGGCGGGGCGTCAGGTTCCGATATACCGTTTCAGGGCGAGTTTGTCCTGCTCAACGTGGCTTCCGCCCGGATCGGGCCAACGTCCACCGTTACGGCCACACCAGCATCTGCGAGTTGCT
The DNA here is from genome assembly GCF_004348325.1 of Micromonospora sp. KC213. Taxonomy (GTDB): domain Bacteria; phylum Actinomycetota; class Actinomycetes; order Mycobacteriales; family Micromonosporaceae; genus Micromonospora. The sequence goes on from NZ_SMKF01000216.1 coordinate 3,671, forward strand.
TTCATGTCCTTGTGCCCGTTGAGGGCTACCGGTTCCGTCCGTGACAGGAAGGTGTGCGACATGAAGTATGCGCTCAACAGGGGGCTCCTGCTCGCTGGTCTGTCCGTTGCCCTGAGCGCCGGCATGGCTGGCGTGTTCGCTGGTTCCGCCGGGGCCGACGGCGGTTCGTGGGACGACTCCGACGACCACCGGTCGTGGGAGAGATCCTGCCGTTACTACTCCGACTACGACCGGGAAGGCAGGCGCGACGGGCTCAAGGCCATCGGACTGACCGACGACCAGAAGCTGATCAAGTTCGACGTCGACCGGCCCGACGACGCCTGCAAGATCGGCAAGGTGTGGCTCTCCGACGACAACAAGCTCGTCGGCATCGACTACCGGGTGCAGAACGAGCGGCTCTACGGCGTCGGCGACAAGGGCGGCATCTACCTTCTGTCCACCCGCGACGCCTCCGCCAAGAAGGTCAGCAAGCTCACCGTTGACCTCGACGGCAAGTACTTCGGCGTGGACTTCAACCCCGCCGCCGACCGGCTGCGGGTCATCAGTGACAAGGGCCAGAACCTGCGCCACAACCTCAACGACGACACCACGGTCAAGGACGGAAACCTGACCTACCCGCCGTCGAAGGACACCGCCCGCGGCGTTACCGGGGCCGCCTACACCAACAACGACCTCGACCCGGACACCGCCACCACACTGTTCGACATCGACACCAACCTCGACCAGGTCGCCGTGCAGTCACCGGCCAACACCGGGCAGCTCGCCGCCACCGGCAAGCTGGGCGTCGACGCGGGCATCCAGGCCGGCTTCGACATCTACAGCATTGTCCGTGACGACAAAACGGTCTACAACAAGGGCTTCGCGGTTTTGCAGGTCAACGGCCGCAGCAAGCTCTACGAGATCGACATGCTGACCGGCGAGGCCGACAAGCAGGGCACCTTCTACGACTACAAAGTCATCGACCTCGCACTGCCCCTCGGTCAGCTCTGAGGCGACAGGGCAGGGCGCACATACAGCAGGGTGATCGCGGGGGAAGGCCGGCACCACGCCGGCCTTCACCTAGCTGTTGCGTAGTCGGTTGAGGGAGTGGTTGAGCTGCCTCACTGGCCTGCCGATCTGCCTCTTCCGGCTGCGGTCACCGAGGTTGAACAGCACAGCCTGTTCGTGGCCGTGGCTGCGGTTCCCGATCCGCGTGACCCGGGTCGCCGGCGCTACCCGCTGGTGAGCATGCTCGCGGTGGCGGTGCGCGCTACCACCGCAGCAACGGCGAACCCACATCGCCCGAGCCACCAGACGCGCAGCCCATCGTCCACACGACCTCATCGACGCCGTGACCAGGAAAACCCGACTACGCAATAGTCCTGCCGTGCCGGCTGGCCCGGATGTGCAGGCCATCGGTGGATGTGGCTGGATCGCGGCGGCAAACGGGGCGGCGCGGTCGTCACCGCGCCGCCCCGCCACCACAATCCGAAAGGCGGACGGACGGCAGAAAGGTCGGGTCTGCCGGGCATCGGAACCCTTCGGGCTACGGCGGGCGCGGCAGGCGCGGTATGAAAAAGCCACTCCCATGGTCGCGCCCGCAGCTCTATCGATCCGTCCTGGTCCTGCGGGCAGTGTTTGCGCTCGTCACTCGTTCGTGTGACGAGCGGACCCGGAGGACAGCCTTGTCGGCAGACAGCTTGCCTCGCGCGGCCAACTGGCACTATGCCAAGCTGTGGTTTATGTACCGCAATTCGCGCCCCCGTCGCCGGACTCTGCTGGCTCGGTTGGCAGCGCATCGGCGGGTGCACTCGGCCCGGGGAGTGTTGCCGAAGCCGCGTACGCGAGCGGCGTGGGCGTCGTGGGCGGATGACCAGTACAACGCCCTAGCGGACGTTGCTCATGATGAGGTGTGGCGGGCTCAGGCGGCCGGTGAGGACACGCCGATGATGGTGCTTCCGGTGGATAATCCGGCGGTGCCGGTGGCGGAGCCGCCGGGGTTGTCGGAGGCGGCGCGGGCGCGGCGGGCGTTGGCGGATCGGCTGTTTGACGGCTTGGTCGATCCGGAGCCGGGTGTGTGGTATGGCAATGAGAACGTGCTGCTGTCGGCGGCGTGGCCTTCGAGCGTGGAAGAGGCTCCGGAGGCGCGGGCGGCCTTCATCGAGGCGGCCGGGGTGGTGGAGCGGGACGGGCCGGCGGCGCTGCGGGTGGGGTCCGGCCGTGGTGGTCTGGTGCTGCGGGTGCACGGGCCGGGCTGGTCGCTGGTGTTCCGGGTGTCTCCGGTGGTGCGGCCGATCCTGCTGTGCGTGGACGGGCTGGCCGATCACTGCTTCTGGATTCAGGAGACAACGGAGGAACGCGACCTGGTGCGTGGGTCGGTGGCCCGGGTCGTGAAGGAAGCCGCCCGCTACGGGTGGGGCGGGGACAAGTACGCGGCGTCGGCCGCGTCGGTGTAGTCGTCCGGCCGCCCGTGACGGGCAACGTGTACGGGCGGCCGGAATTGCCGGCTGTCAGGTGTCGCGGCGGGGCTGCCGGGGCGTGAGGCGTGTGCGGCCTTGCAGGAGGCGGGTGATCTGCCGGACAGCGGTGCTGCGCCGCTGTGAGGCGTTGTGGGGGGACATTCCGAGGTCGGCGGCGACGTCCTTGAGTCGTTCCCGACGGATGTAGGTGCGGCGGACGAGTTCGGCGTTGGTGCTGTCGATGCGCTGGCTGGCTGGTCCGGTGGCAGAGCGTTGCACGAGGTTGAGCAACACTGCCTCGGCGGCCTGGGCGTCGTCGGCGTCAAGCCGGCCGGGTTGCGGGCCGGTGGTTCCATGCTGGTCGGCGGCCACCGTCGTCATCGTCTTCTCGTCCCCGATCAGGACGAGCTGGGCTAGGCGGCCGTTGTCTTCCTCGTCCAGTCGAGCGAGGCGGGCGTAGTACTCGGTCAGAGTTTCGTCGTTGCGGCGGCTGCGCTGGCGTCTGCGCCGTTCGGTGCGTCCGCTTACCCGGTCGTACGCGCTGCCGCAGAGGCGGTTGTAGATGTTGGGCCGGGTGGCGTCGAAGCGCCATGTGACGGTGCCGTCGCTGGTGTGCGTTTCGCGCATCCGGGTCAGAAACTCGATCATGAGGTCGATCTGCACGGCGTTGCGCCGTTCCGTGCGGCTGCCTTTGGGGGTGAGGCGGCGGGCGCGGTCGAAGAGGCCACCGAAGCCGACGCCCAGGGCGTAGAGGCTCCATTGCTTGCGCATCGGGCCGGCGTGATCGCGGTAGGACTCCACAATGTGCCGCCACACCCGATCCTTCGTCTCGACGGGCACGGTGGTGCGGCCGATGCGGTGAAGCACGTAGCGGGGTGTGGCAGGTCGCGGGTCGTCGGTGCCGTCGACCCACCCGCGCGGCACGCCGACTGTGCACTTGGCGGCGGTGTAGCTGACGATGCCCAGAGGCATCTTGGGCAGAGGAATCAGGTCTAGTTCGTGCGGGTTGTCGCGGGCGGGGCGCGGATCGTCCGGTAACCACCGGTCCGGTTCATCGAAGACCAGCGGGCCAGCGAGGATGCCGCGCATGTGCCTTGTGGGCACCTGTTCATCCGGCACGGTCGTGTCCTCCCCACGTCACTCGGGCTGGGTGGGACACGCCGGGCCGCCTGTCGGCGGTGAGGCCGGGTCGACACTGACCCCTTGTGCGGCCCCCGGCGTGCTGCGGACACCGCCGGGAATCGCACAAGCGTACGAGAGATCGCGTGCGGGTGCTACGGCGTTGTGTGGCCCCCGCCGCGAGCGCTCGTCGTCGCTCGGCTCCACAACCGACAGCCGGACCGAATGCCCCCGCTTCCGGCCTGGCCTTGATCCTCAGCGTACGCGCGGAGCCGAAAAATTCTTCGCACCGCTCTGTGGATCTTGTGATGTTCCGGCGAGGGCGTTCCCTTTCTTATAGGTAGAAGCAGTTCAACCCGGCGGCATGGCATCACCGAAAGGAGGCAGCCACAGACCCGTGTCGGCCGCCGTGCATCTGATCCACGCCGGCTCGCTCCTGCGGCTGTTCGCGGTGCTCAGCCCCTGTATTCGGGGGCAAGCCGGCTTGCCGGCGCGGCAGCACCTCAGAGCCGGACTGCCGGCGCACCCGGCACCGCCCGTGCTGCTCAGGTAGCGGCGGCCTGCGGAAATGCGGCCAGCGTTAGCCGCGTCGGCAACGATCGGCAGCGTTCGGGCGTGTCGCCTGGCGTCCTGGTGGCGGTCCTGGTCCGGCTCCGCGCCCAACTCTCCGCCCGACGGTGGTCGCCGTCCGCTCGTGCCGCCGTCCACTGCGGCCGGAGTGCGGGGTGGCGTATGGCCCGTGGTCGGGTCCGTCGTTGTGGCCTGACGGCTGGTCGGTGGCTGCTGGTCGTCTCCGGTGTCGTGTGCCGTCTGTTTCCTACTGGGGCGGGGCGGGGGACCGGCCGAAGGCCGCAGCCCCCGACCCCGCCC
>NZ_SMKF01000217.1 GCF_004348325.1 Micromonospora sp. KC213
GGTCGGTGGGGGGGCCGCACCGGGTTGCTCGCCGTCCGGGCCGAGTTCACCGCGCTGCTGCTTGGCGGTACGCAGATCGTCGATCCAGCCGAAATCCTCGGCCACCGGCTCCGGGGGAGCCTCCTCGGCCCGGCCACGACCCCAGCGTCGACCCTTGGCGCGGGGGTCGCGCCGCTCCTCTGGACCGTCCTGCGGTCGCTCCCCACCACGCGATGTCACTGCTGACCCTCCCCGACGGCGTCGCTGCCGTCCTCATCCGCCCCAGCGGCGTGCCCCGCGCCCGACCGGTGGCGGCCGTCCGGCCCCGCCGGCCCGTCGGTGCGCGACACCGGGGCGGGCAGCCCGCGGACGATGCGGCGCAGCAGGGGCAGGCGGGCAGCCACCGCCCGCTCCACGCCGTGGCTGCTGGGATGGTAGTAGTCGGTTCCGACGAGATCGTCGGGAGCGTACTGCTGGGTGACCACCCCGCGCTGGTCGTCGTGCGGGTAGCGGTACCCGGTGCCGTGCCCCAGGCCACGGGCTCCGGCGTAGTGGGCGTCGCGCAGCCCGCGCGGCACCGGACCGCCCCGGCCGGCGCGTACGTCGGCCATCGCCGCGCCGAGGGCGGTGGTGGCCGAGTTCGACTTCGGGGCGGTCGCCAGGTGGATCACCGCCTGGGCCAGGTTGAGCTGGGCCTCGGGCAGGCCGACGAACTCCACCGCGTGGGCGGCGGCGGTGGCCACGGTCAACGCGGCCGGGTCGGCCATGCCGACGTCCTCGCTCGCGAAGATCACCAGCCGGCGGGCGATGAACCGGGCGTCCTCCCCGGCGACCAGCATCCGGGCCAGCCAGTGCAGCGCGGCGTCCACGTCCGAGCCGCGCATGCTCTTGATGAAGGCGCTGGTGACGTCGTAGTGGGCGTCACCGTCGCGGTCGTAGCGCACCGCGGCCACGTCGACCGCCTGCTCGGCGGTGGCCAGATCGATCCGCCCGGTGCCCAACGCCGTCGCCGACGCCGCGGCGGCCTCCAGCGCGGTCAGCGCCTTGCGCACGTCGCCGCCGGCGAGGCGTACCAGGTGGTCCTCTGCGTCGGCCTCGAGGGTGAGCGTGCCGGCGAGGCCGCGCTCGTCGGCGACCGCGCGGCGCAGCAGGCCGCGCACGGCCGTATCGTCCAGCGGTTGGAGGGTGAGCAGCACGCAGCGCGACAGCAGCGGCGAGATGACCGAGAAGTACGGGTTCTCCGTGGTCGCGGCGAGCAGGGTGACCGTCCGGTCCTCGACCGCCGCGAGCAGCGAGTCCTGCTGGGTCTTACTGAACCGGTGCACCTCGTCGATGAAGAGCACGGTCTGCGGGCCGCCCGCGCGCCGCTGCCGCCGGGCCGTGTCGATGACGGCGCGGACGTCCTTCACCCCGGCGTTGAGCGCGGACATGGCGACGAACCGGCGGTCGGTGGCTCGGGCCACCAGGTGGGCGATGGTGGTCTTGCCGCTGCCGGGCGGGCCCCAGAGGATCACCGACAGCGGTGCGCCGCCGCCGACCAGTTGGCGCAGCGGCGCGCCGGGGGCGAGCAGGTGGTCCTGCCCGACCAGTTCGTCGATGCTCGCCGGGCGCATCCGGACGGGCAGCGGGGCGTCCTCCCCCGCCGCCGGGAATCCGTCGGCACCACCCGGGCCCGCCGGGGCGCTGGCCGCGGCGGGTCCACCGAGGGTGAACAGGGTGTCGGATTCCATCAGCAAGACAGTACCGGGCGGGGACCGTGACGCCGGAATCGCGCCGCACTCCCCGCCGGCCCTGATCAATCGCGGTCAGCCGCGACCCGGCCGCCGGCCCCGGTACCAGCGACCACCGCCGCCTGAACGCGGGCCACTGCCAACCCCGGCCAGGTAGAGCGAGAGCAGCAGCAGGCCGATCAGCACGAGGGTGTGCCAGTTGAACAGGTCAGGGGCGCCGAAGTTGGTGTTCAGCAGGTCGATCAGGAGCGCGAAGCCGAACACGATGGCGGCGAGGATGGCAAGCATGGCGGTGTCCTCCGGTGGGGGTTCCAGTAGGTCGACCGGGATGTACCCGATCGGTCGGTCCGCCAATCTCCACCCTGGAGCGAGCGCGTCGCGCCGACCCGATCTAGGCTGCTTTCATGATCAACACAGCTCACGAGCTGGTGGGCCGGGCAGCGCTCCTCGCCGCGACCGGCCACCACCCGTTCGCCCGGCACGTGATCCGTCCCGGAACGCGACCGCGTGGCTGGCGGTCCGAGGACATCGTGGCGTGGCTGCTGCCGTCCGGAACCGGCCCGGCGGGCGGGGCCATCGGTGTCGCGGCCCCGGCGGTGGACCTCTTCACCGCGCTGGTCGCCGAGGGCGTGCTGCACCACGGGCAGTGGGTGCAGCTACCCCGGACCGACCCGCAGACGCTGGCCGGGCGGTTCGACATCGCCCGCCTCGACGAGTGGGACTTCCTCTGGACCGACGCGCCGCTACCCCGGCAGACCGACGAGGAGCGGGTGGTACGCCTGACCGACGCCGACCACCCGGCGCTGGCGGCGCTGATCGACGAGGCGTACCCGAGCACCACCTCGCGCCCAGGCGATCCGGGGATCGTCGACTGGTACGGCATCCGCGACGGCGACCGGATCATCGCCTGCGGTGCCGACCGCAGCCGGGGCGACATCGGGTTCCTCGCCGGGCTGACCGTTGCCCCGGAGCGGCGTGGTCGAGGGCTCGGCGCCGCCCTGACCGCCGGGATGACCCGCGCCCTCGGCAGCCGGTACGACCGCGTGGCGCTCGGCGTCTACACCGACAACGTGGGCGCGATCCGGCTCTACCGACGGCTCGGCTTCACCGGCGCCCTGGCCCGCACCTCGATCCAGCTCGGCTGAGCGAGGTGACCGGGTCACCCGGCGCTCGCCGCCGGCACACCTGTCCGCCGAGGAACCCGCTGGCTCCCACCACGAGCATCCGCATCCGGCCACCACCCTCCTCACCGAACGACGAGCGCAGGTCCACGTCGTGCCGATTGGCGGATCACGACGCGGACCTGCGGTCGACAGGGACGGCGTCAGACCGGGTCGGCCACCGGGGCGGCCGGGCCGGCGGTGCCGGCGTGTGCCCCGGTCGGGGCCTTGGGCTTGGCGTCGATGCCGGCCTCGGTGCGCTGCTGGGCGGTGATCGGCGTCGGCGCTCCGGTCAGTGGGTCGAAGCCGCCCCGGGTCTTCGGGAAGGCGATCACCTCGCGGATGGAGTCGGCGCCGGCGAGCAGCATGCAGACCCGGTCCCAGCCGAAGGCGATGCCGCCGTGCGGCGGGGCGCCGTACTTGAACGCCTCCAGCAGGAAACCGAACTTGTCCTGCGCCTCTTCCGGGGTGATGCCGAGCAGGTCGAAGACCCGCTGCTGCACGTCGCCCCGGTGGATACGGATGGAGCCGCCGCCGATCTCGTTGCCGTTGCACACGATGTCGTACGCGTACGCCAGCGCCCGGTCCGGTGCCTCCTCGAACCGGTCGACCCACTCGGCGTTGGGCGAGGTGAACGGGTGGTGCACGGCCGTCCAGCCGCCCGCCCCGCCGTTCTCCTGGTCGGAGGTCGGCTCGAACATCGGCGCGTCGACCACCCAGCAGAACGCCCAGGCGGACTCGTCGATCAGGTTGGCCCGCTTGGCGATCTCGACGCGGGCCGCGCCGAGCAGCTCCTGCGCCTCACGGGCGTTCGGGCTGGCGGCGAAGAAGACCGCGTCGCCGGGCTTCGCGCCGACCGCGTCGGCGAGGCCGGCGAGGTGCGCCTCGGAGAGGTTCTTCGCCACCGGGCCGCGCGGCGCGCCGGTCTCGGCGTCGAGCACCACGTACGCCAGGCCCTTCGCGCCGCGCGCCTTGGCCCAGTCCTGCCAGCCGTCCAGCTCCTTGCGGGTCTGGGCCGCGCCGCCGGGCATCACCACCGCCCCGACGTACCCACCGGCGTCGATCGCGCCGGCGAACACCCGGAACTCGGTGCCGCGCAGGTAGTCGGTCAGCTCGGTCAACTCGACGCCGTAGCGCAGGTCGGGCTTGTCCGAGCCGTACCGGGCCAGCGCGTCGTGCCAGGTGATCCGCGGGATGGGCCGGGGGATCTCGTAGCCGGCCAGCTCTGACCAGAGCTTGGCGACGATCGCCTCGCCGAGGTCGATCACGTCATCCTCGGTGACGAAGGACATCTCGATGTCGAGCTGGGTGAACTCCGGCTGCCGGTCGGCACGGAAGTCCTCGTCGCGGTAGCAGCGGGCGATCTGGTAGTACCGCTCCATGCCGCCGACCATCAACAGCTGCTTGAACAGCTGCGGCGACTGCGGCAGCGCGTACCAGCTACCGGGCTGGAGCCGCACCGGCACCAGGAAGTCGCGGGCGCCCTCCGGGGTGGACCGGGTCAGCGTCGGCGTCTCGATCTCCAGGAAGTCCCGCTCGTGCAGTACGGCACGGGCCAGCTGGTTGGCCCGGGACCGCAGCCGCATGGCCTTCGCCGGGCCGCTGCGCCGCAGGTCGAGGTAGCGGTACCTGAGCCGGATGTCGTCGCCGGCCTCCACCTGGTCGTCCACCGGCAGCGGCAGCGGGGCCGCCTCGGAGAGCACCTCCAGCGCGCTGGCGGTCACCTCGATCTCGCCGGTGGGCAGCTCCGGGTTCTCGTTGCCCTCGGGACGGCGGGTCACCTCGCCGGTGATCTTGACGCAGAACTCGTTGCGCAGCGCGTGGGCGTCCTCCTCACGGAAGACCACCTGGACCACGCCGGAGGCGTCACGCAGATCGACGAAGATCACACCGCCGTGGTCGCGCCGGCGGGCCACCCACCCGGCGAGCGTCACCGTGGTGCCGGCGTCCGTCGCGCGCAGGCTGCCGGCGTCATGGGTACGGATCACGACTTGCGTCTCCTCATCTGCGGTACGTCTCTGCCCTGGCATTCTGTCAGCCCGGCCGAACGCACGCTTCGCCACCCGCCGAGCTGACCGCCCGGCGGGTGGCGAGGCTGCCCAGTGGACGGAAGCGCCTAGTCCGGGATGTTCCAGGCGGTCACCTCGATGGTGGTCACGCCGTCGTTGGCCACCCCGACCACGTGGACCAGGACCATCCGCCACGGGGCGTTTCGCGCCTTGGCGTCCTTGTAGTTGGTGGTGAGGCAGAAAACGGTGGCCTTGCTGGCCGGAATGCGGCGGTTCGGCGCGACGAGCGCGGTGTCGATCTTGTCGCTGCACTCCTGGGGTTTCATGCCGGGGTACGCGTCCTCGCTGCCTTCCACCCCGTCCAGCAGCCGGAACGACGCGGGCTCGTTGGCACAACTGCCGTTGAGCCGGATCTCGGCGCCCGCGCTGTCGTTCCTGGTCTGCGGCATGTCCAGGTCGGCGTACTGCGGGGCGCTGCAGGTAGCGCTCAGTTTCAGCGACTTCCGCTCGTACGCGGGCGTGTAGACGGTTTGTTCGGTCAGTTCGGGCTGTTCACCTACTGAGCGGGGTAGCGGGTCGGTGCCGGGGGGCGCCTCCGTCGGCGACTGCGCGGGACCCGACGCGCTGCCGGGCGGGGCCGCCGGCGGGGCCTCCGCCGGGCGGCCGGCGAGTGCGATCGACTTGGCGTCCTTGGCCTGGTCCACCGCGCGCCAGGCGAACAGGGCCGAGCCGAACGCCACCAGCAGCGCCAGGGCGGCAACCCCGAGCGCCAGCAGGGCGACCGGGCGTCCTGAGCGCGGCGGCCGGGCCGGTGGACCGGGCGGCGGCGCGCCCGGCATTCCGGTGGCCGGCGGAGCGGCACGAGGGCCGGACGTCGGGTCGCTCTGCGGCTGGTTCACCAGGGCACCTCCTGAGCACTGTCGCAACGGGAGTCGAGAATCCCTGGCGGTACTGGCAGAAACAAGGAGCGCCGACTATCACATAGGCGACACTTGATCAGGCGAATACTCCTTCGGAGGTCCGCCGATGATAGAAAATCACGTCGTCCGGCATCGGCACTCGGGAGAGATGTGACCGTCGACAGTGATTCCCCCATCGACACCGGGGACGGCGACCGCGCGGGGCGGGGCAGGCGGATCATCGTGGCGCTGACCGTGCTCGGCGTCCTGATCGCCGCCGCCAGCCTGGCCCGTGACTACTTCGGCGTGACCTCGGGTGACGCCGAGGGCGAGCAGCAGACGGTGGCGCAGGTGCCGTCCGGTACACCGGGTCCGCCGACCCCGACCGGCGGTGTCGCGGACACGTCGGGACCGACGGGGGCGCCGTCCGCATCGGCGGGCACCCTGCTCGACACGCTGGAGGTGCAGGGCGGCGGCGCCAACCTGGTCAAGTTGCCCCGGGCCCTGGACGGCCGCCCCGGTTACGACCGGTCGATCACCATATCCTGTCCCCGCAACACCAGTGCCGACAAGCACCGGGAGGTGCTCTACCCGCTGCTCCGGCGCTATCTCGACCTGACCACCACGGTTCGGCCCTGGTCCCCCGACGATCCGCAGGCCAGGGCGGCCGTCACCGTCCTCACCAACACCAACCAGCCCGACGGAACGGTCCAGCGGTTGGAGCGGAGATCCGTGGTGGCCCGGCACGACACGTCCACCGCGCTCTCCGTTGACGTCGAAGGCACCGACGAGCTGGTGCTGCGCGTGGGGTGCGAGCGACCGACGGGCGTGGTGGTGCTCACCGGCACCCGGCTGGCCCCGGGCTGAGGCACACCGGCAGCGCGCTCCGCGCCGGTAGAAACGCGGACGGGCCGCCGGTCACCCGGCGGCCCGTGCGCTGGTGGATCAGATGATGCTCACGCCGTAGACGCTGAGCGCCTCGGTGACGGGCTGGAAGTAGGTGGTGCCGCCGATGCGGCAGTTGCCGTTGCCGCCGGAGGTGAGGCCCAGGGCGGTGCTGCCGCTGAACAGCGCGCCGCCGCTGTCACCCGGCTCGGCGCAGACGTTGGTGCGGATCAGGCCGGAGACGCTGCCCTCGGCGTAGTTCACCGTGGCGTTGAGTGCGCGGACGCTTCCGCTGTGCAGGCCGGTGGTGCTGCCGGAGCGCTGCACGCTCTGGCCGACGTACGCGTTGGCGGCGCCGGTGACGTCCCGGTAGCTGCCGTTGTAGAGGTAGACGTTGCCGGTGGCGTTGGCGGAGTTGCTGTGCCGGACGATGCCGTAGTCGTTGCCCGGGAAGCTGCTGCCGGTGCGGGTGCCGAGCAGGCTGGTCTGACCGGAGTTGGCGTACCAGTTCGAGGCGATGTTGGTGCAGTGGCCGGCGGTGAGGAAGTACGTGGTGCCGGCGCTGTTGCGCACGTTGAAGCCGAGCGAGCAGCGGCCGCCGCCACCGGCGTAGATGGCCTCCCCGCCGGAGATGCGGGTGCTCAGCACGCCGGCCTCGGCCTCGATCCGGATCGCGCCGCCGGCGCGGGCGGCGGCGGCCTTGACCCGCTCCAGCTTGGCGCCGGTGACGGTGCTGTCCACGGAGACGACGACCTGGTTGGTGGCCGGGTCGGTCCACCACGCGGTGCCAGGGATCTTCGCCGAGCGCTCCAGCTCGGCGGTGGCGGCCCGCAGCACGGCGGCGCCGCGGGTGACGATCTTCGGCGTGGCGCCGGCGGCCCGCACCTGACGGGCGGCGGTCGCGTCGGTCACGGCCACGACCATCTTGCCGCTGGCGTCGGCGTACGTGCCGGCGGCGCGGTCGCCGAGCCGGTCGACCAGGCCGGCGGCGGCGTCGGGTGTCGCCGAGGCGGGCGCCGCCTGGGCGGGTGCGCCGAGCAGCGCGCCGGTGACCAGGGTGCCGGCCAGGGCGACGGCGGCGGCGCGGCGGAGCGATGACCTCGTGGGTCGCATGTAACAACCTCCGGAAGGGGGGCGACGGGCGGCGTCACGGCGACGCAGCCGGGGCAACCCCGGCCGACCTGGGGAAATCGGCCGAGTGGGGAAAGTATTCACATATTTAAGATCTGAGGCAAGACATGTCTTTGCCCGATTTGGCCCCGCCGCCCCATGTAACCGCGATGTAACATTGTGGACACTGATGAGGGTCGATATTATCTGGCCACCGCAGCACGCCGGCACCCGTGATCCGGAGGCCAACCATGCCCCTCGCCCGACGCGCGCTGTCCACCCTCGGCAGCGCCACCACCCTCGTCC
>NZ_SMKF01000218.1 GCF_004348325.1 Micromonospora sp. KC213
GTGGGGGTGGGGGCGGGGCGAGCGTCACCGGCAGGCATCCGTCGGCGGCCGGTGCGATCCCCGCGGCGGTTCGGTCAGGCGATCCACCTGCGCGATCAGGTTGGTAGCTTCCGACCAGCCACCAGCCACCAGCCACCAGCCTGCCCTCGGTGACAGCCCGTCGTCCGCCGTCGCCGTCCAGGCCCGGCCACTGCGGGCGGCGTGAGTTGCGTTCTGGAGCGAGCAGGACACCTACGGCCTACCGCGCGGGCTGGGACTGCTGCCCGACGAGCCGATCCCTCTGTGCGGCGCCGGTGGTCGGGCCGCCGCGGCGGACGCCGGTGCGTGCCCTCTCGGATCCGGTGGGCGGTTCTCCATGGCCCGTTGCGCCGCCCGGTAGATCTGCCCGAAGCGCAGCGCGTCCCCGGTGCGCAGCAGCAGCACCGGCTGGCCGCGCCAGCGCGCCCACATCTCCAGTTGCCGGCTGCCCCGCGCGTACGACCGGTCCAGGAACTCGAAGAGGAGGTCGGCGATCGGGCCGACGGCGAGCCCGACCAGCACCGAGGTGCCCACGATGGCGAGCGTGACGGTGGGGGAACGGCGCAGCCAGACCGCGAGCGCGATGCCGAGCGCGGCGGCGACCAGCGGCCCGGCCAGCGCCGCGCCGATCGCGCCCCGGCCGGCCAGCACCCGCCAGGACCGGCTGCCCCGCCGGTGCCAGAGCATGCCGATTTCGGCCACCGGGTAGGCCCGTCCCTCGATCCGGATGGCGGTGGAGGTGACCTGCACCGACCTGTCGTCGTAGTAGGTGATCATGTTTCGACTCCCGGTGCGGGGGCTGACCTGAGACTACGTACCCAACGACCCCGGCCGTAAGGTTGGCACGCGACTTCGACGAGGAAGTGAGGGCAGCGTGAGCGAGTTCGTGCGGCTGGAGACCCTGGACGGCATCGGCACCATCCGGCTGGAGCGGCCGCCGATGAACGCCCTCAACACGCAGGTGCAGGAGGAGTTGCGCGCCGCCGCGGCGGCGGCCACCGTCGACCCCGACGTCCGCGCGGTGATCGTGTACGGCGGAGAGAAGGTCTTCGCCGCCGGCGCGGACATCAAGGAGATGGCCGACATGTCCTACGTGGACATGGCCGCGCGCGCCGCCGATCTGTCCAGCGCCCTCGGCGCGATCGCCCGGATACCCAAGCCGGTGGTCGCGGCGATCACCGGGTACGCCCTTGGTGGCGGCTGCGAGCTGGCCCTGGCCTGCGACTGGCGGATCGTGGCCGAGGACGCCAAGCTCGGCCAGCCGGAGATCCGACTCGGCATCATCCCCGGCGCGGGCGGCACCCAGCGGTTGGCCCGCCTGGTCGGCCCGGCCCGGGCGAAGGATCTGATCATGACCGGCCGGATGGTCGACGCGGCAGAGGCGCTGCGAATCGGCCTGGCCGACCGGGTGGTCCCGGCGGCCGAGGTCCGTGCCGCGGCGGTCGAGCTGGTCACCCCGTTCCTGACCGGCCCGGTGCAGGCGCTACGCGCCGCCAAGCTGGCCGTCGACGGTGGGCTGGACATGGACCTCAACTCCGGCCTGGCCTGGGAGAGCCAGCTCTTCGCGGCGCTGTTCGCCACCGACGACCGGCGCGAGGGCATGGCCGCGTTCGTCGAGAAGCGCAAGCCGGACTTCACCGGCCGCTGATCCGCCCTCGGGCCGGCGCCCGCTCGCCGGCCCGACCAGGGGCGGTTCACATTCCCCGTACCGGCCAGTAGCGTGTGACAACCGGCAGGCGACGAGGGAGCGGTGATGACGGAACGGGTCGAGGGGCACGGCGGAGAGCTGGCGCTGGCCGCGCTGCGCGCGCACGGCGTACGGGAGATGTTCACCCTCTCCGGCGGCCACGTCTTCCCGCTCTACGACGCCGCGCACCGCACCGGCTTCCCGCTCTACGACGTCCGGCACGAGCAGTCGGCGGTCTTCGCCGCCGAGGCGGTGGCCAAACTCCAGCGCCGCCCCGGCCTGGCCGTGCTCACCGCCGGTCCCGGCGTCACCAACGGCGTCTCCGGGCTGACCAGCGCCTACTTCAACGCCTCGCCCGTACTGGTGCTGGGCGGGCGGGCGCCGCAGTTCCGCTGGGGCTCCGGCAGCCTGCAGGAGCTGGACCACCTTCCGCTGGTCGCCCCGGTGACCAAGCACGCCGAGACGGTGTTCAGCGCCGACGACATCCCACGTGCGGTCCACGCCGCGCTGACCGCCGCACTCACCCCGCACCGCGGTCCCGCCTTCCTCGACTTTCCCCTGGAGGCCGTCTTCTCCGTCGGCGACGCCGAGCTGCCCGAGGTCACCCCGGTCGCCCCGATCGAGGCCGACCCGGACGAGGTCGCGAAGGCCGCCCGCCTGGTCGCCGACGCGCGGCGCCCGGTGATCATCGCCGGTTCCGACGTGTACGCCGGTGACGCGGTCGCCGCCCTGCGGGCGGCCGCCGAGGCGTTGCGGGTGCCCGTCTTCACCAACGGCATGGGCCGCGGCGCGCTGCCGCCGCAGCACCCGCTCGCCTTCGCCAAGGCCCGCCGGGTCGCCCTCAAGGGCGCCGACGTCGTCGTGGTCGTCGGCACCCCGCTCGATTTCCGGCTGAGCTTCGGCGACTTCGGCGACGCCGCCGTGGTGCACGTCGTCGACGCCCCCGGTCAGCGCGCCGGGCACGTCCAGCCGGCCGCCAGCCCCGCCGGCGACCTGCGGCTCATCCTCACCGCCTTCGCCGAGCACACCGGCGACCGGGCCGACCACGACGACTGGATCGCCCAACTCCGGGTCGCCGAGGACGCCGCGAAGGCCCGCGACGCCGAGGAGATGACCGCCGAGACCGACCCGATCCGGCCGGCCCGGATCTACGGTGAGCTCCGCCGGGTCCTCGCGGCGGACGCGATCACCATCGGTGATGGCGGCGACTTCGTCTCGTACGCCGGGAAGTACCTGGAGCCGGCACAGCCCGGCACCTGGCTCGACCCCGGCCCGTACGGCTGCCTCGGCACCGGCATGGGCTACGCGATGGGTGCCCGGGTCACCCACCCGGACCGGCAGATCTGCGTGCTGATGGGCGACGGTGCCGCGGGGTTCTCGCTGATGGACGTCGAGTCCCTGGTGCGGCAGAAGCTCCCGGTGGTCATCGTGGTGGGCAACAACGGCATCTGGGGTCTGGAGAAGCACCCGATGCGGGCCATGTACGGCTACGACGTCGTCGCCGACCTCCAGCCGGAACTGCGCTACGACCGGGTGGTCGAGGCGCTCGGCGGCGCGGGGGAGACGGTGGCCAAGGCCGCCGACCTCGGTCCGGCCCTGGCGCGCGCCTTCGACGCCGGGGTGCCGTACCTGGTCAACGTGCTCACCGACCCGGCCGACGCGTACCCCCGCTCGTCGAACCTGGCCTGAGCCGCTCGGCCGCGCCGGCCGTCCCACGGCCGGCGGCCGGTCCGGCCGGTGATCGTAAATCAGCGGAACCTCGGCGCCCGTCGTCGTAGGGTCGGCTTCGTGCCCGACAAAGTGTCACACCCGTCGGGCAGGGTGGGAGACCGACCAGCGATGACGGGAGTTTCCGCATGACCTACGCGATCCGTGCCGAAGGGTTGGTGCGCCGGTTCGGCGAGACCACCGCCCTGGCCGGAGTCGATCTGGCAGTCCCCACCGGGACGGTCTTCGGCCTGCTCGGGCCGAACGGCGCCGGCAAGACCACGACGGTGCGGGTGCTCGCCACCCTGCTCGCCGCCGATGAGGGGCACGCCACCGTCGGCGGCTACGACGTGCGCCGCGACCCGCACCGGGTGCGACAGCTGATCGGCCTCACCGGCCAGTACGCCTCGGTCGACGAGGCCCTCACCGGCACCGAGAACCTGCTGCTCATCGGCCGGCTGCTCGGGCTGAGCCGGGCACAGGCCCGGGCCCGTGCCGCCGAACTGCTCGCCGACTTCCAGCTCACCGACGCCGCCGGCCGGGCGGCGAAGACCTTTTCCGGCGGGATGCGCCGCCGCCTCGACCTGGCAGCCAGCCTGGTCGGCCGGCCGCAGGTGCTCTTCCTCGACGAGCCGACCACGGGGCTGGACCCACGCAGCCGCAACGAGCTGTGGGACATCGTCCGCACCCTGGTCGCCGACGGCGTGACGGTGCTGCTGACCACGCAGTACCTCGAGGAAGCCGACCAACTCGCCAGCGAGATCGCGGTGGTCGACCACGGTCGGGTGATCGCCCAGGGCACGCCGGAGGAGCTGAAGGCGAAGACCGGCGGCCAGGTGCTCACCGTCCGCCCGACCGACCCGGCCGACCTGCCGACGGTGCTGGCGGTCGCCGGTGAGGTGGCGCGGGCCACTCCCGAGGTCGTCCAGACCACGGTCACCGTCCCGGTCAACGACCCGGATGTGCTGCCCACGGTGGTCCGCCGGCTCGACGCCGCCGGCGTTCCAGTGGCCGAGCTGGCGCTGCGCGGCGCCAGTCTGGACGAGGTCTTCCTCTCCCTCACCGGGCACCGGGCCGAGCAGGACGCCGACACCGACGCCATGGAAGAGAGCCTGGCATGACCGCCGCCACCGCGACCCCCGCCACCCTGCCGGCTCCGGCTCGCCGCCTGGGCGTCGTCGCCGGGCTGCGCCACACCGCCACCCTGTCCTGGCGAAGCCTGGTGCAGATCAAGCACAACCCGATGGAACTGCTCGATCTGAGCATCCAGCCGGTCATGTTCGTGCTGCTCTTCACGTACGTCTTCGGCACCGCGATCGCCGGCTCGTCCGGCGACTACCTGCGCTTCATGCTCCCCGGCATCATGGTGCAGAACGCCCTGTTCGCCACGATGACCACCGGGTTCGGCCTCAACCAGGATCTGACCAGGGGCGTCTTCGACCGGTTGCGGGCCCTGCCGATCGCCCGGTGGGCGCCGCTGGCCGGGCGGATCCTCGCCGACACGGTCAAGCAGGCATGGTCGATCGCCCTGCTGCTGGCGGTGGGCATGATCCTCGGGTTCCGGGTCGGCAACGGCCTGCTCGGTGTGCTCGCCGCCTTCGCGCTGCTGCTGGCCTTCACCCTCGCCGCGTCGTGGATCTCGGTGCTGGTCGGGGTGCTGGTCAACGAGCCGGAGAAGGTGCAGATCTTCGGCTTCATGGTGATCTTCCCGCTCACCTTCACCAGCAACATCTTCGTGCCCACCGAGCGGATGCCCGGCTGGCTCCAGCACTGGGTGGAGATCAACCCGGTCACCATCGTCGCGGACGCCCTGCGTGGCCTGTTGGTCACCGGTCCGGTCGCCGGCCCGGTGGCACAGACCCTGCTCTGGGCGGTCGGCCTGGCCGCCGTCTTCGCCCCGCTCGCCGTGCGGGCGCTCCGGCGACGGGTGTGACCCGAACGGCACCGACCGGCGGCTCGCCTGCCGGTCGGTGCCGTTCGGCTGTCCGCCTCCCCCGGTCCAGCCGCCACAGGCCCTCCCCGACATGGCGTCTCTCACCCGGCACTGCGTCGGCGTGACGCGGCGGACCGGTCCCGGCGTCAGACCTCCGGGCGGTCGCCCTCGCGGGGCGGGCCGTCCTCGCGGCGGGGCGCGTCGTCGTCGTGCTCGCGGCGGCGCAGGTCGTCCTCGCGGCGGCGGAGATCCTCCTCCCACCGGCGGAACAGTTCCGCGTCGTCGCGACGGGACCGCTCGGCGATGGACCGGAGGAACTCGGCGTCGTCGTCGGGGGCCAGCGGTGGGTGCCGGTCGCGGCCACCCGGCCCCGCCGCGACCGGTCGCCCGGCGAGGAACCAGGCGATCGACCCGACCAGCGGCACGAAGAGGATGAGCGGCACCCAGACGACGCGGGGCAGCCGCCGTACCTGATCCTCCTCGGCGGAGAGGCAACTGATCAGCGCGCAGACCGCGAGCACGGTCGTCGCCAGGAAGAGCAGGATGGACAGCCGGACCATGTCCCCATGATGACCCACGCCGGCGGGTTCACCACACGCCGCGCAGCACCAGGGGTACGGACAGCAGCGCCACCCCGGCGGTAGCCAGCGCGACCGACGGCAGACTGCGGGTGTCCACGCCCAGCGGCCCCCGGCCGGCGGCCCGTCCCCAGAGCGCCACCAGCGCACCGGCCCAGAGCAGCACCACGGCTGCGGCCAGCACCGCCCCGGTGACTCCGCCGGTCAGGGCCAGCCGGAGCGCCAGCCCGGCCACCACGGTCATGGTCAGGCCGGTCCGCCGCCACGCCAGGCGGGTGCGCTCGGGTTGCCGCCCCGGATCCCGGGTCATCGGCCGCCGAGACCCTTCACCAGCACCGCGCCCAGCAGTAGCAGCGCCCCGAGCGCCACGAGCAGGGCCAGTACGGCCGGGAAACGGGACACAGGCAGTTCCTCGCCGAGCCGGATGGCCCGCTCCGTACGCGTCCAGTGGTTCACCGCGCGAATCGCGACGGTGGCGCCGAGCAGCAGCAACGCGACGGCGATCGCCTCCCGCAGGTGCCGCAGCGGCAGCGGCGGCAGAAACTGGGCGGCGGCCAGCCCGCCGGCGATCAACGCCAGCCCGGTCCGCAGCCAGGCCAGGAACGTCCGTTCGTTGGCCAGGGAGAAGCGGTAGTCGGGGGTGGTGCCCACCCGCTTGACCTCGGACGGGTCGAACCACCGCCTGATCACCTCGCGCACGGTGCCGATTATCCGCTTTACGTCCGGCATAGCCTGGACGGATGACCGATCTTGACGCCAGCACGCTGCGCGCCGCCTACGACGCCCAACTCCGTCCGGAGATCCCCGATCCGGTGCCCGCCGGGGTGACCGTCGAGCGGGACGGACCCCTGGTGCGGATCCTCGGCCTGGACCAGCGGGGTTTCCTCACGTACCGCACCCTGGACGGGCTCGCCGGCGTGGAACTGGACGCGTTGATCGCCCGCCAGGTCGAGTTCTTCCGGCGGCGTGGGGAGGGCGTCGAGTGGAAGCTCAACGGACACGACGAGCCGGCCGACCTCGCCGAACGGCTGCGGGCCGCCGGTTTCGTGCCCGAGGACCGGGAGACCGTCCTGGTCGGGCCGGTCGCGCCGCTGGCGGCGGCCGTCCCGGTTCTGCCCGAAGGGGTACGCCTGCGCGAGGTTACCAGCCGAGAGGACCTGGAGCGGATCGCCGGGATGGAGGAGGAGGTCTGGGGCTCGGACCGGAGCCACCTCGTCACCGGCTTGGCGAAGGAGATCGCCGCCGACCCGCAGTCGATCACGGTCGTGGTGGCGGAGGCCGACGGCGTCGTGGTCAGCGCCGGATGGGTTCGTTACGTGGCGAACACCGGCTTCGCCGGACTCTGGGGCGGTTCGACGCTGCCTCGGTGGCGACGCCAGGGCATCTACCGGGGGCTGGTCACGTACCGGGCCCGGCTGGCCGCGCAGCGTGGGAAGACGTTGCTCCAGGTGGACGCCTCGGAGAACAGCCGGCCGATCCTGCAGCGACTCGGCTTCGTGCCGGTCACCACCACGACCCCGTACGTCTACACTCCGTGATGATGGAGCAGCGGCTGACGGACGAGGAGTTGTCGGTCCTCAAGACGGGCGCTTTCGGTGCCGTCTATCTGGTGTCGAACGCCGATCCGGGCATCTTCGCGATGATCCGGGAGAGCTTCGCGGCCTCCGGTGTGCTGGGTGCGACCAGCGGGGTGGTGAGAACGGCGCTCACCACCGGGCCGTTGCCCCGGCTGCCCCAGGAATCGCCCGCGGCGATCGAGTCGGTGGTGCTGCCCGCCCTGCGTCGCGGAATCGACGTGTTGCGCGCGAAGTCACCCGACGAGGTCGCGGTGTATCAGGACGTGGTGCTTGCCGCCGCGGACCGGGTCGCGCGCGCGGACGGGGGAGTCTCGCCGGCCGAGGCAGCCGCGATCGCACACATCAGAGCAGCCCTGAGCACCCCCTCCTGACGCCCTCTTCGCCCGCACATCCCGCCAGCCCTCGTCCCGCCAGCGCCCGGCCCCGCCCATCTCCCGCGTTGATCATGAAGTTGATTGCCGGAGAGTCGGGCAGTTCGCCCGTCATCATCATGATCGACGCCTGGATGAGGGGGGTGAGCTG
>NZ_SMKF01000219.1 GCF_004348325.1 Micromonospora sp. KC213
GCCCCCGGCCGCGCGCCCCTGCTGCGTCTTCCGGAGGACGAGGGCTGATTCAGGGGTTGCCGGTCAGAACTGGCGGCCGTTGGAGGGGCGACCCGCGGCGTCGCGGGGTGCCATCGCGCGGGGATCGTCGGCGGTACGGGCCTGCGCCGCCTCGTCCGCCCAGTCCCGACCGCGCTCGGCGTCCTGTTCGCGCCGTTCCTGCTCCACGTCGCCGGTCTGCTGCTTCCGCTTCGCCATCGGAGGTCCTCGCGATCTGTCGGGGCGCGACTGCGCCGAATGCCAGGTCACCGCTGGCCTTCCCGATCGCCCCGGCGACAAACGGCACCGGCGCGTCCCGGAGCCGGCCGCCCGGCCCGGCCTGGTCGCCCCCCGCCCGGGTGAGGAGAGGCCCGCACGCGGGTACCCGCACCGGACGTTCCGCCCCGGCAGCGGGCGCCGACGCGAGGAGGACGCTGATGGGTACGCGTGGACAGGTGAACATCCTGGTCGGTACGGCCGGGTTGCCGGCCGACATCGACGGGCCGGACGACGCGACGGGCCTGGTGCTCTTCGCCCACGGCAGCGGCAGTTCCCGGCACAGCCCGCGCAACGTGGCGGTGGCCCGGGTGCTCCAGCAGCGAGGGCTGGCGACCGTGCTGGTGGACCTGCTCACGCCCGACGAGGACGCCCTCGACGCGGTCACCGCCGAGCTGCGTTTCGACATCGGCCTGCTCGCCGACCGGCTCGCCGGGATCGTCGACTGGCTGGGTACCGAGCCGTCGCTGGGCCGGCTGCCGGTGGGTCTGTTCGGCGCGAGCACCGGAGCGGCGGCGGCCCTGGTGGCGGCGGCGGCCCGTCCCGATCGGGTGGCGGCGGTGGTGTCCCGGGGCGGCCGTCCGGACCTGGCCGGTTCGGCGCTGTCGGCGGTCCGCGCGCCGACGCTGATGCTGGTCGGCGGCCTCGACGAGCAGGTGATCACGCTGAACGAGCAGGCGGCCGGGCAGTTGGCCGCACCGCACGAACTGCGGATCGTGCCCGGGGCCACCCACCTCTTCGAGGAACCCGGCACCCTGGAGCAGGTCGCCGACGCGGCCGGCGACTGGTTCTGCACCCACCTGCCGGTCCCGGCCTGACCGGGGTGAGCGGTCAGGCCGGTGCGGGCGGCGGGGTGTCCGTGGCGGCCTCGGCCCTGGCTCGCCGCTCACGATGGCGTTGCACGGTGTCGACCACCCGGTAGGTGACCGCCGCGATCGGCACCGACACGAACGCCCCCGCGATCCCGGCGACCAGGGTGCCGGCGGCCACCACCACCAGGATCACCGCCGGATGCAGCCGGACCTGCCGCTTCATGACCAGCGGCTCCAGCAGGTTGCCCTCGATCTGCTGGACGGCGATCACCGCCGCCAGCACCAGCAGCGCGGTGGTGGGTCCCTTCGCGGCCAGCGCGACCAGCACGGCCACCGCGCCGGCCACCGTGGCCCCGACGATCGGCACGAATCCGCCGAAGAACGTGATCAGGGCCAGCGGCAGGGCCAACGGCACGCCGAGCAGCACCAGGGCGAGGCCGATCCCCATCGCGTCGATCGCCGCGATGATCATCGTGCCCCGGCTGTACCCGCCGAGCGTTCGCCAGCCCACCCGGCCCGCCTCGGCGGTCACCTCGCGGTTCGGGCCGGTCATTCGGCGCAGCATCCACTGCCACATCGAGCGCCCGTCCTTGAGCAGGAAGAACAGCAGCACCAGGGCGAGCAGGGCCGAACCGGCCACCTCGGCGACCGTACGCGCTCCGCCCACCGGATCGAAACCGCCGCCGAGGCCCGAGGTCACCTGCCGAAGCAGCCGGTCCAGCTGCGCCTCGGTGACCGGCAGGGTGGCGGTGACGAAGTCACGGCTGCGCCGCAGACCCTGGTCCAGCTGCTCGGTCAACTCGCCGAACTGGGCGGCGGTCAGGTTCCACACCAGCGCGCCGACCCCGACCAGGACGCCGAGCAGGAGCAGGATCGACAGCAGCGCGGCCAGCGCCGCCGGAACCCGCAGTCGGCGCAGCCCGCGCAACACGGGGTCCAGCAACGCGGCCAGGAAGAGCGTCACCGCCAGCGCGACGGCCAACGGCGCCAGCAGCGTGGCCACCCGGCCCAGCAGGTACAACCCCGCCACCACGATCACCAGGCAGGCGCTCCACACCACGGCGGTGCGGACCAGCCAGGGCAGCGCCGCCCAGGTCTGCCGGGGGCCGGTCCGGGCTTGCGCCGCCGTCTCCTCGGGCGTACGCCCGTCACCGTCCTCGACCACGTCGGCCTCCTCGTTCTCCGCGGATCGATACCCGAGGGGCACCCGCGCGACACCCGCCGCGGCGGGTGGGCTCCCGCCGTCTCCGCGCGGCGTTTGCCCCACCCCGGCCCGGGGAAGGCGGGATACGACGAGACGAGGAGGACGCCGTGAGTGACTTCATGGACAAGGCCGAGGACTTCGCCGACAAGCACGACAAGCAGGTTGACCAGGGCCTGGACAAGGCCGGCGACTACGCCGACCGGCGCACCGAGGGCAGGTACGACGAGCAGATCGACAAGGGCGTCGACATGGCGCAGGCGCGCACCGGTGAGGGCGATCAGGGGCGCTGAGGCGCGTACGTTCACAGCCGGGTCCGCCGTCGTGGCGGGCCCGGCCGCGACGTGTCCGGGCGCGACGGGGTGGCCAGCATCGACCGCTCTCGCTACGATCCGCAGTCGGGACATGACTCGATCGAGGGTCGTGTCACAGCGGACCGGCCTGCCGGCGCGGCGGGCCGTCGACGAGAGGGAGCCACCCCCGGTGACCGACACTTCGCAGGCCACGACGCCGCAACGCTACCCGTTCAGCGCTCCGCACCGGCTCGACGTCGACCCCCGGTACGCCCAACTGCGCCGGGAGGAGCCGCTGATCCGGATCCGGCTGCCGTTCGGTGAGCCCGCCTGGCTGGCCACCCGGTACGCCGACGTGCGGACGGTGCTGGCCGACCCCCGGTTCAGCCGGGCCGCCTCGGTGGGCCGGGACCAGCCCCGCAACACTCCCCTCCAGCCGGACGAGGGCATCCTCGCGATGGACCCGCCGGAGCACACCCGGCTGCGCCGCCTCGTGGCGAAGGCGTTCACCGCCCGGCGGGTGGAGGAGTTGCGTCCCCGTACCCGGGCGGTCGCCGAGGAACTCGTCGACGGGATGCTCGCCGCCGGGCCGCCCGCCGACCTGGTCGCCCACCTGGCCACTCCGCTGCCGATCCGGGTCATCTGCGACCTGCTCGGCGTGCCGGTGGCCGACCAGGACCGCTTCCGCACGTGGTCGGAGGCGATCGTCTCGACCACCTCACTCAGCCCGGACACGATCAGGAGCTACGTCGACCAGCTCATGGGCTACATGGCGGGGCTGATCGCGCAGCGGCGGGTGACCCCGACCGACGACCTGATCGGCGCGATGGTCCGGGCCCGGGACGAGAACGCCGACCGGCTCACCGAGGAGGAGGTCGTCCAGCTCGCCGCCGGTCTGCTCGCCGCCGGGCACGAGACCACCGTGACCCAGATCCCGAACATGGTGTACGTCCTGCTGACCGAGGAGGGCGGCTGGGAGCGGCTGCGCGCCGAGCCGGACCTGGTGCCGAAGGCGGTGGAGGAGCTGATGCGGTTCATCCCGCTCGGCGCGACCGCCGCCTTCCCCCGCTACGCCGTTGAGGACGTCGAGCTGGGCGGGGTGCTGGTCCGGGCGGGTGAGCCGGTGGTCGTCTCGGTGCACTCGGCCAACCGGGACGAGAGCGTCTTCACCGACCCCGAGCGGCTCGACCTGGGCCGGGAGGTCAACCCGCACCTGGGCTTCGGGCACGGCGTGCACCACTGCATCGGGGCCCAGCTCGCCCGGATGGAACTCCAGGTGGTGTTGGAGACGCTGCTGCGGCGTACCCCGGGGCTGCGGTTGGCCGTGCCGCCGTCCGAGCTGACCTGGAAGAGCGGTCTGCTGGTCCGGGGGCTGACCGCGATGCCGGTGCGGTGGTGACGACGGGCGCGGCGGGAGGGCCGAGCAGGTGAGCCAGGAGGAGCCGGGCCGGTGGCGGGTGTTCGTCGACTCGACGAGGTGTATCGGGTCGGGGATCTGCGCGGGTGCCGCACCGACCCACTTCGTGGTGGTGGACGGGCTGTCGCGTCCGGTCGAGGAACGGATCGATCCGGTGGAGGCCGTGCTCGACGCCGCCGAGTCCTGCCCGATGGAGGCGATCATCGTGTCCGACGTGGAGGGCGGCCGGATCGCACCCGAGCCGTGAACCGACGACGGCCACGTCCCACCGGGGGCGCGGCCGTCGTACCGGAGGTCAGTGCTGCTTCTCGTGCAGCGCGGCCATCGAGGTGGGCCGGCCGCTGAGCGCGTCGCGCATCCGGTCGACCAGGCCGGCCCCCGGGGCGAGCAGCTTGTTCGCCGGTGGGTGGTCCGGCGCGGCCGGATGCGGCCGGGTCGGCGCCACCTTCTTCGCCGCCGTCACCTTGCCGGCCAGCTCGACCAGCTCCTCCCGGGCCACTGCCGCCCGCAGCCGCGGGAAGAGATCCGACTCCTCGTCCTGCACGTGGTGGCGGATCGTGCGGGTCAGCTTGGCCAGCAGCTCGTCGAAGCGGCTGTCGGACGGGTCCAACGACTCCAGTTCCTTCATGGTCCGCTCGGCCTCGGCGTGCTCGGAGATCTCGTGTTCGGCGATCCGGTCGCCGTCCGGCAGCGCCTTACGGGCGGCCGGGTAGACGTACGCCTCCTCGGCGACGGAGTGCCGGACCAGTTCGGCGATGACCACGTCGGCCAACTGACGACGGCGCTTGGGCGTGCCCTGCCGGCTCTCCAGCTCGACGAAGATCGCCTCCACCTCCCGATGGTCGGCCGTCAGGACGTCAACGACGTCCCGTTCGGTGCTCTCGTGATGGCTCATGCGGGTCCTCCCTACCGGATGTTCGGACGGTTCGGCTCTGTCGCCCTCGTACCCGGTGCCGGACCGACGAATCACTCCGTGCCCGGTTTGTCGCGTGGGCCGGCCCCCCGCTCGGGGAGGCCGGCCCGCATCGGTGCGTCGGAATCAGGAGCTGTAACCGCGCCCCGCGATCCAGTTCGCCAGCTCGGCGATGCCCATCCAGTACTCCGGGGCGTCCGGCGCCCCCGGATCGGCGATCCTGACCGTGTCGCCGTCGTCCTTGTACTCCACCACGGTCAGATAGTGACCGGCGTAGCTGTGCGTCACCCCGTCCACGTCGAGGGCGCTGCCGCGAATGTTGGCGACGACCGGCCGGTCGGCGTCCACCGCGGCCAGGACGTCGGCGCGCAGCCGCTCGACCTGCTCATCCGACGCCACGTCGGCGCTGATCTCGGTGGTCTTGTACGTGCCACCGGTGTACTCGTTGAGCACCCGGGTGATGTCCAGGGCCGAGTCGGTGCCGGCTTCCGTGGTGCCGAGCTTCTCGGCCAGCTCGTCCTGGCTGACCGTCTTGCCGGCTGCCGACAGGGCGATCCGGGTCGACGCCGGGCCGCAGTAGTAGAAGTTCGGCTGCGCCTGGTACTCGTGCCCGACGCGGTGCGCGCTCCGGCCCTTCTCGGACACCAGCGCCGCGGCCGCCTTCTCGGCCGGCGTGGCCTGCGCCGCCAGGGCGGGGCCGGCGATGCCGCCACCCGCCATGATCAGGCCGGCGACGGAGAGCATGCTGTTGCGGACGTTCGAGTTCATGTCGAAGCTCCGTTCGGGGGTGCCGTCCGGTCGGGGGGACACGGACGTGGCCACCGCGGTGGCGCTCGGATCAGGGGAATCGGGCCTGGGCCCGGCGACGACCGGGCGGTTCGCGCCCCGGCCGCTCGGATCCGCAACGACCGGCGGCCCCGGAGCATTCCAGCCCCGTCACGCGCCGGTGTGTGCGGTCGTACCCAGGATGTAACCGACCCGGGTCGACCGGGATTCCGTCGTACCGGTGCGCCGGTGACCTGGCAAACGGACAACCCGCCCGACACCTCGCGGCGACGTCGTCGACGGGCGGTACGGGCAGGTTGGGGTCGGCCGGGTCAACCCGGCACGATGCCGGACCGGTCGGCCTGGGCGCGGTCGCGGTTGCGGTGTCCAGCAGCCAGGACACCGCAACCTGCCGCATTAGGGGTGGATCAGCGCGGCCGGTCCGGACGACAGGGTGGTCAGTAGGCGGCGACGGCGGCCCGGCCACGGGCCACAGTCGGGGCGTCCCGGGTCGGCTCGGCCGCGGACCGGCCGGAACCCGGCAGCGGCAGCACCGACTCGACCTCCTCCTCGGGCTGCCGGTTCCGCGCCACGTACGCCTCGTCACGCAGGCTGCGGGCCGAGGCCACGGCCAGTTCGGCCGCCCGCCACGCCGCCCGCTCCCGCTCCACGGCCACCCGGTGCCGCTCGGCCAGGTTGTTCCGGGCCGCCTGGCGCAGCAACAGCTCCTGCTCCACCGGGTGCCGCCGCGGATCCCACCCGTTGCGGTGCGCGAAGACGTCGCTCAGCTGCTCGACGGAGATCTCCTTACGCCAGTACGCGTCCAACGCCGTCCGGTGCAGGAACCGCTCACGGTCGGCGTACTCGGACGGGGTCTGCGCGGTCTGCGGCAGGGGCATCGCTGCGGCGGCCGACAGCCGGCGGACGTCCGCCTCAGCCGCCTCGTACGCCGCCCACGCCGCCTCCACCTCCTCCTGCGCGGCCAGCCACTCGGCCCGCCGCCGCGCGGCGGTGGCCCCGGCGCGCTCGGCCGCCACGGCGACCTCGTCGGCGTACCGGGTGCGTTCCCGCTCCTCCTCGCCCAGTTCGAGGTGGCTGGGCATCGCGGCCTGCCGGATCCGGCCGGCCACGGTGGAGCGCAGCCAGTCGGGGCGGGCGACCAGAGCCCCGACGGCGACGGCGACGACGACGAGCAGCGCCAGCCAGATCACGGCGGCGGCGGGAACGTCGAGCAGGACGGAGGAGAAGACGGTCTGCATCACCAGCACCTCACGGCGGGAACGATGTGGACTTCACGAGCGGACACCCGGTGGCGGGCGGGGAGGACGCGCCCGGCGTACCCGTCGACGACCGCACGACGGCGGTGGTCGGCAGCGGGCGGACGCCGGAGGCGGTCAGCTCCGGGGCGGGCCGCGCCGGCCGGTGGCGTCCCGGACCGGGTCCGTCGTCGCCGCCGGGGCCGTGCGGGCCGACGGCTCCCCGGTGCGGGCGGCGTCGCGCCGGGCCGGGAACGGCCGGGCGGCGGGAAGATCGGCGACCTGTTCGTCGGCGGCTCCGGCGACCGTGGCGGTCGACGCCTCGGCCGCTCGGGCGGACGCCCCGTTCCAGGCCGGTGGGTTCGCGGCCACCGGCGCGGCGGCGGCCGGGGTCACCGGCGCGGCGACCGGGCCGGTGAGCGGGGGGACAGCGCCGACGCCGACGGCGAGCACCAGGCAGGCCGCCGCCAGCCGGGTGAGGTCACGCAGCGCGCGTAGCATCGCCCCGATCGGGTGGGCGGTCGCTACGGTCGGCACCGTCTCAACCTAGCGCCACTTCGATGCCCGCGCAGCGGGAGGGAAGGCCGGGTCGGGTGACCCGGGCCACGGTGTGCGGTGTGGACGGAACGTTTCCCGCGACCGGAGCCGGCGTCGACGGCCGAGAACGGCGGCGGCCCGCCCCGAGCGAACCGGGACGGGCCGCCATCGTCATCACCGGTCGGTCACCGGTCGCCGCCGAGCACCGGCGGCGCGGTGCTGCCGCCGTCGCCCCACACCATCTCGTCCTCGGTGAGCCAGGTCATCCGTTCGTCGGTCGCGTCCTCGCCGTGCTGACCCCGACCGCCGATCACGCCACCGCGGCCGGCCGTGCCGAGCTGGCCGGAGACCAGCCGGCCGGTGCCCGCGGCGGAACGGTTCTCCATGCCGGTCGGAACACCGCCGCGACCGGCCGTCGCGGACCCCGCCCGGCCACCCGAGGAGGCCAGCGCGCCGGTGCCGAGCACCCCGCCCGCGACCCCGGCGGCCAGACCCAGCCCTGGCAC
>NZ_SMKF01000021.1 GCF_004348325.1 Micromonospora sp. KC213
GGCCCACCCTCGGTTGACACACGGGGAAAGCCTCAGCGATAATTGAGTCAATGAGCTTTGAAATGGACTCCCTCGCGGCGCGGGCACGCCGCCATGCCGCCCTCGGTGACCCGGCGCGCCTGGCAATCGTCGACGCCCTCACCGTCGGCGACGCCTCCCCCGGCGAGATCGCCCGCGCCCTCGACCTGCCGACCAACCTGGTCGCCCACCACGTCAAGGTGCTCATCGACGCCGGCCTGGTGGTAAAGGGCCGCTCCGAGGGCGACCGGCGGCGCACCTACCTGCGGCTGCGGCCGGCCGCCCTGGCCGCCCTCGCCGCCCCACCCCTGACCGGGGTCGAGCGGGTGGTCTTCGTCTGCACCCACAACTCCGCCCGCTCCCCGCTCGCCGCGGCGCTCTGGAAGCGGCGTACCCACGGTGCCGCCGCCTCCGCCGGGACGAAGCCGGCGGCCCGGGTGCACCCCCGGGCCGTGGCCGTGGCCCGCCGACACGGCCTCGACCTCGACCCGGCCGGCACCGCCCATGTCGACGACGTCGTACGCGCCGACGACCTCGTGGTCGCCGTCTGTGACCACGCCCACGAGAACCTCGGCGGGCCGGTCCGCCCCCACCTGCACTGGTCCGTCCCGGACCCGGCCCGTCTCGACACCGACGCGGCGTTCGACGCCGCCTACGCCGAACTCGCCGACCGGGTCGACCGGCTCGCCCCCGCCGTCACGGCGGGAGGCATCCGATGACCATCGCGTTGCGGCGTCGCCTGCTGGCCGAGTTCGTCGGCACCGCGCTGCTGGTCACCGCCGTGGTCGGCTCCGGCATCATGGCCGCCACCCTCTCTCCCGCCGACGTCGGACTCCAACTCCTGCAGAACTCCGTCGCGACCGCGTTCGCCCTGGGCACTCTCATCCTGATCTTCGGCCCGGTCTCGGGGGCACACTTCAATCCGGTGGTGTCCGCCGCCGACTGGCTCCTCGGCCGGCGGACCGGCACCGGCCTCACCGGCCGCGACCTCGCCGGTTACACCGCCGCCCAGGTCCTCGGCGCGATCGGCGGGTCGGTTCTGGCCAACCTCATGTTCGACCTGGCCGCCGTCGACCTCTCGGGCCGACAGCGCTCCGGCGGCAACCTGTGGCTCGGGGAGGTCGTGGCCACCGCCGGGTTGATCCTGCTGGTCTTCGCACTGGCCCGCACCGGCCGTGCCGCGGTCGCCCCGGCTGCGGTCGGCGCGTACATCGGGGCCGCGTACTGGTTCACCTCGTCCACCTCGTTCGCCAATCCCGCGGTGACCGTCGGCCGGGCGTTCACCGACACCTTCGCCGGCATCGCCCCCGCCTCGGTACCGGGTTTCGTCCTCGCCCAACTCGTCGGCCTCACCGTCGGCGCCGGTCTGCTGCTGGCGCTCTACCCAGACGCCGGCCGGGCCGCCGACCAGGTCGTCGTCCCCACCGACGGCACTGTCGAGCGTCCCGCACTGCTCTCCAGAGAGGCCTCCGATGCCTGACAAGCCCAGCGTCCTGTTCGTCTGCGTACACAACGCCGGCCGCTCCCAGATGGCCGCCGGCTGGCTGCGCCACCTGGCCGGCGACACCGTCGAGGTCCGCTCCGCCGGCTCCGCCCCCGCCGACCAGATCAACCCGGCCGCCGTCGAGGTCATGCGCGAGGTCGGCGTCGACATCACCGACCAGGCGCCCAAGCTCCTGGAGTACGAGACCGTCGGGTCCTCCGACGTGATCGTCACCATGGGCTGCGGCGACGCCTGTCCCGTGTTCCCCGGCAAACGCTACGAGGACTGGAAGCTCGACGACCCCGCCGGCAAGGGCGTCGACGCGGTACGCCCGATCCGCGACGAGATCCGTACTCGGGTGGAGCGGCTGCTCAGCGAGGTCCGGCGCGGGACGTCCCCCGATTCCGGGCGGTGACGGCAGCGTTTCGGTGACGGTCGACGTTCCCGGGTGTGGCCTGCCCGATCAGGCGACGAAGACGCAGAACGGATGGCCGGCCGGGTCGGCGTACACCCGCAGCGGCTCCTGCGGGTCGTCGATACGGTCGAGCAGCAGCCGACCGCCGAGGCGCAGGACCCGTTCGTGCTGCACCCGAAGCTCCTCGACCGACGCCACGGTCAGGTCCAGGTGCAGTTGCTGCGGCACCGGGCCGTGCGGCCACGTCGCCGCCGGCAGCCGGTCGACGTGTTGGAAGGCCAGTTGTGGCGCGCCCTCCGGGCTTCGCAGCACCAGCCAGTCGCGGCCTCGCTCGTCCACGGCGCCCGTTTCCGGCGGCTCGTCACCGGGCCGGTAGACCAGGCCCAGCAGCGACCGGTAGAACTCCGCCAGGGCACGGGCGTCGGTGCAGTCCAGCACCACCTGGCACAACTTGGGCACGCTTGCCCCGTCGATCATGTCGGTCACCCCCGGAGCCATTCTGCGGGACGCTCCCGGCACCCGCACCCGGTAGGAAGCATCGGGTTCAGGCGCCACCACTCCGTCGTGACGACTGATTGCTCTCCCAGGTTGACGCCGCAGCGGCGGCGCGCGGTGCTGTCTCGGCGCAACCTCTGGCGGCCGAGCACCCCGCACGGCCGTTCAACCCGCTCGCTCGGCTGTCGACAGCGGCAATTGCGGTCACCCACCCCTCCATGTAACCTTCAGGTGTCATTAAGACACCTATACGACCCAGGATGGGTCGTGAAGGTTATTTGGAAGGGGTGGGCGATGCCCAATTCGACGCTGCCGAACGCCCGATCCGGTCGGTCGTTCGCGCGCCTGCTCGACGCGGCGACCTTCGTCTGGGGGGTGGCCGGAGCCACCGCCCTGGTGTCCAAGGGGGCACACGACGCGGGTGGGCAGGTCGGCTGGCCCCGCTGGTGGGAGCTGACCTACGTCACCGCGGTGGTGGTCGCGGGGATGGCGCTGGCCGTCGCGGGCTGGGCGAAGTGGCGGGCCCGCCACGCCGGCGCGGTTCTGGCCGACGAGCGGACCGCCGCGACGCACCTGCGGGCGACGGCCGCGGCGTTGGTCGGAGCACTCGCCGTACAGCTTCCGTTCTTCTTCCGGATCGAGGTGCCGTCGGTCGCCCAGGCGCAGTTCACCGTGGCGGGTGCCCTGGCGGCGTACGGGGCGGCGCGGCTGTGGTTCAACCGGGACGCGTGATGGGTGAGGAGACCAGCCATCCGCTGCGCAACCACATCAAGGTCGAACGGGCTCGCCACAACCTGACCCAACAGCAGCTCGCCGATCTGGTCGGGGTGACCCGCAAGACCATCACCACGGTGGAGACCGGGCGGTTCATCCCGTCGACGGTGCTCGCCCTCAAGCTCGCCAGAGCCCTGCACACCCGGGTCGACGAGCTGTTCTACCTGGCCGAGGAGCAGTGACAGAAAGAAGGACAGCCATGGGTTCTCCAGCATCGCGGGTCGGCACCGCCGTCACCGTCACGGTCGCTCTGGCCGCCGGTCTGCTGACCACCGGCGCGACACCCGGGGGCGCCCAGTCCCCCACCGGGCCGCTGGTCTGGCGCTCCTGCCCGGCGGACGTGTCCGACCATCCGGCGCTGCGGTGCGCCGTCCTGTCCGTACCGCTCGACCACCGCGACCCGCAGAGCCGGCACATCACCGTCACCGTTTCCCGGATCCCGGCCACCGACCCGGCCCGCAGGTTGGGCACCCTCGTGCTGAGTCCGGGTGGCCCCGGGATCGGCGGGCTGGCGATGCCCGCCCAGTTGCACGGCCCCGGGCAACCGCCACAGCTGGGGCAACGCTACGACCTGGTCGGCTTCGACGCCCGCGGCGTACGGCACAGCAGCCCGGTCAGCTGCGGCCTGCCGGTGGCCGACCGGGCCGTTCGCTACCCCGCCCCCGACGGCTCCATCGCGCACAGCGTCGCCCACGCCCGGGCCACCGCCCAGGCCTGCCGCCGAGAGGCCGCCGACGTGCTGCCGCACATCACCACCGCCAACACCGCCCGGGATCTCGACCGAATCCGGGCGGCGCTGGGCGAGGAGCGGATCTCGTTCTTCGGGCTGTCCTACGGCACCTACCTCGGCGCCGTCTACGCCACCCGCCACCCGCACCGCACCGACCGGGTCGTCCTCGACAGCGCCCTGGATCCGAACCGGATCTGGTACGACCTGGTCCGCCTCGGTGGGCTCGGTCTGACCCAGCGGCTGCCCGACCTCACCGGCTGGGTCGCCGACCGGCACCACACGTACCGGCTCGGCCGCACCGCCGCCGCCGTCGAGCACCGCTACCGCACCCTGCTCCGCGACCTCGACCACCACCCGATCACCTACCCGGGCCTCGTCGTCGACGGCAACTGGCTACGCGACTACACCCGCGACAACCTCGAACAGCCCGACGCCAGCCAGTTCCCGCACATCGCCGCCGTCTGGCAGGAACTCGCCGCCGCCAGCCGGGCGCCAGCCACCGGCACCCCGGCCGTCGCCGACGCGGTCCCGGCCACTTCGGTCCCGGCCGGCGCAGCGGTACCCGCCGACAACCGACAGACCGTCGGTTACGCCGTACAGTGCGGCGACGCCGCCTGGCCCCGTCGACCGGAGCGCTACGCCGCCGCCGTACGCCGGGACCGGACCCTGTTTCCGGAGGACGCGGGCCGGTCCGCCACCATCACCCCGTGCGCCTTCTGGCCCGCCCCGGTCGAAGCCGCGCCCACGGTGGGGGCAGCGGGCCCCCGCAACATCCTGATCCTGCACAACCGCCGCGACCCGGCGACCCCCTGGGTCAGCGGACACGGCATGCACCAGGCGCTGCGGCACCGGTCCACGCTGGTCACGGCCGACACCGGGGGGCACGGCGTGATCGGCGCCAACGACTGCGCCACCGCGCTGGCGCTGCGCTACCTCACCGACGACCGGCCGCACCTGCCCGCCAGCCGGATCTGCCCGGGCGACGGCCAGATGCTCCGTCGGGACGCCGGCGTGGGTCAGACGTACGCGGCGCCAGGACGGGGCTCGGCTCCGGCTCTGGCCCCGCTGGGGCGGTGACCTGCTCGCGGAGGCGGGCCACCGGTCGGTCGGTACGCTCACCGGGGCGCTGGCCGCAGACCGGCGAAACGGTGCGCTGAACCGGCCACGACGGACTGCGCTGTGGCGTGGCAGCGACGGCCAAGCATCGGTGGTATAGACGGGACGTCAGATCGTGGAGAACCCTCACGCGGAGGACCGAATGGCACCGTTACGGCTCGGCAGCATCCTGCTCGGCACCCCCGACCCGGATCGGCTACGCGCCTGGTACGTCGCCGCCTTCTGCCCGACGGTGACGCCATCCGGGTTCCTCGACTTCGGCGGCGTCGAGGTGCTGGTGGACCGCCGGGACGACGTTGCAGGCAAGAACGCCGAGCCGGGTCGCGTGATCCTCAACGTCGAGGTCGACGACGCCCGCGCGGTCGCCGCCCACCTCGACAGCATGGGCGTGACCTGGCTGGCTCCCCTCGAGGAACGCCGCGACGGGCTGTTCGGCACCCTGCTCGACCCGGACGGCAACTACGTCCAGGTCATCCAACTCAACGCCGACTACCTCGCGGCCCAGCGGACCGACCGGCCCACGTCGGAGGCACTGCTGGGCGGATCCCCGGCGTTCAGCGGGTTCTCGGTCGACGACATCCCGGCGGCGAAGCGGTTCTACGCCGAGACGCTCGGGCTCGACGTGGCCGAGGAGCACGGCATGCTCCACCTGCGGTTGGCCGGCGGGCGTGAGGTGCTCGTCTACCCCAAGCCCGAACACCAGCCGGCCACCTACACGGTCCTCAACTTCCCGGTCGACGACATCGAGCAGGCAGTGGCGGAGCTGCGCGGTCGGGGGGTGCGGTTCGAGACGTACGACTACGTCGACGCCCAGGGCATCCACCGCGGCGAGGGACCGCCGATAGCCTGGTTCCGGGACCCGGCCGGCAATATCCTCTCCGTCCTGCAGGAGTGAACCCTGCTCCGCTCAGGGCGTCGTCGTTTCCTCGTCCAGTTCGGCCAGCCGCCGGGCCAGATGTCGTCGCGTACGCGGTCTCGTCGGCCCCGAGCTTCCCACGCGCCGGCCCTCCGGTTTCTTCCGTCGTGCCGGATCACCCACCGGCGGCCGTGACCCGGCCGCCGGTTCCTCCTGACCGGATCAGGTGGCCCACGGTCCCCGGATCTCGCCGGATCCGCGCGCGATCAGCCGGGTCGGCACCACGTGGGTGGTGGGCTCCCACACCTCGCCGTCGAGCCGGCGGAAGATCAGCGACGCGGCGACGCGACCCATGGCCGGCGGGTCCTGGGCAATCACGGTGACCGCCGGTTCGAGCAGGTCGGCCAGGGGGAAATCGTCGAACCCGACGAGTGCGACGTCGCGGTGCCGGCCCAGCCGTTGCAGCGCCCGCAGGGCGCCGATGGTGACCATGTTCTGGGCGGCGAACATCGCGGTGGGAGGTGCCGCACCGGCCAGCAGCCGCTGCACGGCCTGCTCCGCCTCTGCCTCGGTGTGCAGGTCGTGGACGGCGGTGGCCGGTCGGATCCCGTGGTCGCTGAGCGCCTCCTTGAAGCCCTGGAACCGTAGCTGGGCCGTGGCGATCGTCCGCAGGTCGCCGAGGTACGCGATGTCGCGGTGCCCGTGCGCGACGAGGTGGTGCACGGCCGTGGCGGCGCCCTCGACATTGTCGGCCAGGACGGCGTCGACGTGCAGCCCGACCGGCGGCCGGTCGACGAACACGACGGGAGTGCCGGCGTTGACCTCGTCGCTGAGGTGGCCGTGGCGGTCACTCGCCGGCACCACCACGAGCGCGTCCGCCTGCCGGATGGTGAACGCCCGCAGCAGCGCCCGCTCCCGTTCGGCGTCCTCGTCCACACTGCCGGCGAAGATGAGTACGTCCCGGTCCCGAGCCGCGTCCTCCAGCGACCTCAGCAGGGCGGCGGAGAACGGGTTGCCGACGTCCTCCAGCACGGCCCCGATCGCCGCGGTCCGCCCACTGGCGCGACGCAGGCTGCTGGCGGTGAAGTTCGGCCGGTAGTTGAGCTGCGAGACGGCCCGTTGCACCGCGCTCACCTTGGCGGAGGACACTCCCGACTCGCCGTTGATCACACGGGACGCGGTCTTCGGGCTCACTCCGGCGAGGAGCGCGACATCGCGCAATGTCGGTCGGCTCCGGGCCTGCCGTGGCGCGACCGGTGAAGCGGCGCCCTGCATGGTGCTCCTCCACGGTTCAGGGTTTACGGACCTGGCCCGGGGGCACCAGTACGGCCACCCCTGGCCGGCCCTGGGGCTGTCAGATTACCGGCGACCGCCAGATAAGCGGGTCGGCCGGGCGTGACGACAACCAAGACCGGTGGCTCGTCGACGGAGTTCTCCGCGAAGGCCACCGCCCGACCGGCACGGCCGGGCACCGCGCCGGTGTATCGCCGGATACTGCCGCCCGCCTGATATCGATGTCAAGTTTTCGATCGCGTTACGCCAACGTTATGCACCTAGTCAAACGACCTCTTGACACCCTTCAGCAGGGGGGACGAGACTCCTCGGACAACGTTGTCAACCACGTCCCGCACCAGCGGCGGTCGATGAGGAGTGAACATGTTTCCACGCGTAGGCCGTACCCGCGCCACGGCGCTGCTGGCGATCGCGGTCGTCGGCAGCACGGTCATCAGCGCCTGCGGCAGCGGCACCGACGAGGCGGCGTCCGGCGACAAGTCCGTCTCCGTCTCCCTGATCACCAAGAACTCCACCAACCCGTTCTTTGTCAGCATGCAGGAGGGCGCGAAGAAGGCCGCCCAGGCGCAGAACGTCAAGCTGACCGTGGCCGCGGGCAAGGAGGACGGCGACGAGGCGGGCCAGGTCCAGGCGATCGAGGACGCCATCGCCCGGGGCGACCAGGGCATCCTGATCACCCCCAACGGCCCCGGCGTCAACACCGCGATCAAGAAGGCCCGCGATGCCGGGCTCTACGTGATCGCGCTGGACACCCCGCCCGACCCGGCCGACACCGTCGACATCACCTTCGCCACCGACAATTTCAAGGCCGGCGAGCTGATCGGTAAGTGGACCGCCGCCCAACTCGGCGGCAAGCCGGCCACCATCGCCCTGCTCGACCTGTTCAACGACAAGATCGTCTCCGTCGACTACAACCGCGACCAGGGCTTCCTGACCGGAATGGGTATCGACACGGCCGACAAGAAGAAGAACGGCGACGAGGCGAAGACCGGCAACTACTCCGGCGGCACCTACACCATCGTCTGCAACGAGCCCACGAACGGCGCCGAGGACGGCGGCCGGACCGCGATGGAGAACTGCCTCAGCAAGAACCCGAACATCAACGTCGTCTACACCATCAACGAGCCGGCCGCCATCGGCGCACACAAGGCCCTCCAGGCGGCGGGCAAGGCCGAGGGTGCGCTGGTGGTCTCCGTCGACGGCGGCTGCGAAGGCGTCCGGCAGGTCAAGGACGGCGTCATCGGCGCCACCTCCCAGCAGTACCCGCTGAAGATGGCCGAACTCGGTGTCGAGAGCATCGCCAAGATCGCCCGGGGTGGCGAGAAGCCGCAGGTCACCAGCGGACTCGACTTCTTCGACACCGGCGTCGCCCTGGTCACCGACAAGCCCGCCACCGGGGTCGACAGCATCGACACCGCCGCCGGCGCCAAGAGCTGCTGGGGCTGATCCCACCCGCTCGGCTCGGGCCTCCCGACGGCGTTCCCGCGGGAGGCCCGCCCGGGCACCTCTTCCCCTTCCCCCGACGACCGGCAGGGAGCCCGCCGTGACCGCCACCGTGCATCCGCCCGCCAC
Source organism: Micromonospora sp. KC213 (assembly GCF_004348325.1). GTDB lineage: Bacteria > Actinomycetota > Actinomycetes > Mycobacteriales > Micromonosporaceae > Micromonospora. The sequence goes on from NZ_SMKF01000021.1 coordinate 8,753, forward strand.
CGCCGCGGAGCAGTTCGCGCACCGTCCCCGCTCACCGCTGCAACGCGTCCAGCACCTGCTGCACGCCCACCCCGCGATCAGCCCGTTCCTCGTCCTCGTCCTGGCCTTCGTCGTCTTCTCGACGGTCAACCCCCGGTTCGCCTCCCCGAACTCCCTCTCACTCGTCCTGCAACAGGTCGCGGTGGTGGCCGCGCTCGCCATCGGACAGACGCTGATCATCCTCACCGCCGGCATCGACCTGTCGGTCGGCGCGGTGGCGATCCTGGCCATGATGGTGTCCGCCAAGACCGCCCAGGAGCAGGGCATGCCGGGGCTACTCGCGATCGCGTTGGGCATCGCCGTCGGCACGGCCGCCGGCGCGCTCAACGGGCTGCTCGTGACGCGACTCAAGCTGCCGCCGTTCATCGTCACGCTGGGCACCCTGAGCGTGTTCACCGCCCTCGGGCTGCTCTACTCGGCCGGGCGCAGCGTGCAGGGCAGCGACCTGCCGGCCCTGTTGAGCTGGACCGGAGAATCGTTCCCGGTCGGTCAGTTCCGCATCACCCGGGGCGTCGTCCTCGTGGTGATCCTCTACCTCGTCATCGGATTCGCACTGGCCAAGACCGCCTGGGGACGGCACGTGTACGCCGTCGGCGACGACCTGGAGGCCTCCCGGCTCGCCGGGATCCGGGTCAACCGGGTGCTGCTCAGCGTCTACACCGTGGCGGGGCTGGTCTACGGCATCACCGCGTGGATCATCATCGGGCGGGCCGGTGCCGCCAGTCCCAACGCCATCACCGACGCCAACCTGGAGAGCATCACCGCCGTCGTCATCGGCGGCACGAGCCTGTTCGGCGGTCGCGGCGCGGTCCTCGGCACCGCCCTCGGCGCGCTCATCGTCGGTTTCTTCCGCAGCGGGTTGTCGCTGGCGGGCGTCGACGACCAGTACCGGGTGTTGGCCATCGGGCTCCTGGTCATCCTCGCCGTCTCCATGGACCAGTGGATCAGGAAGGTGAAGCCATGACCGTCACGACAGCGCAACCCGCGGACTCGTCGACGCCGGGCCGCAACGACCGCACCCCGGTGCTGTCGGCCCGCGGCCTGGTCAAGAGCTTCGGCAGGGTGGTCGGGCTCGACGGCGTCGACCTGGACCTGTACCCGGGCGAGGTGCTCGCCGTCATCGGCGACAACGGCGCCGGCAAGTCCACCCTGATCAAGTGCCTCACCGGGGCACTGGTCCCCGACGCCGGGCAGCTTCTCCTCGACGGCCGGCCGGTGCAGTTCAAGCGCCCCCAGGACGCCCGCGACGTCGGCATCGAGACGGTCTACCAGAGCCTGGCCGTCGCGCCGGCCCTGGACATCGCCAGCAACCTCTTCCTCGGCCGGGAACGCCGCCGGCCCGGCGTACTGGGCTCGGTCTTGCGGATGCTGGACCACAAGGGCATGCGGCGGTCCGCCGCCGAGGCCCTGACCAGTCTCGGCATCGGCACCCTGCAGAACATGTCCCAGGCCGTCGAGACCCTCTCCGGCGGTCAACGCCAGGCGGTCTCGGTGGCCCGCGCCGCCGCCTTCGGCAGCAAGGTGATCGTCCTGGACGAGCCCACGGCGGCCCTCGGCGTCAAGGAGTCCAACCAGGTCCTGCGCATGATCAAGGAGGTCCGGTCGCGGGGCCTGCCGGTCATCCTCATCAGCCACAACATGCCGCACGTCTTCGAGGTCGCCGACCGCATCCACATCCAGCGGCTGGGCCGGAGCGCGGGCGTCATCACCCCGAGTTCCCACACCATGAACGAGGCCGTCGCCATCATGACCGGCGCGACCACGTTGGCCGAGACACCGGGGTCCGTCGGCGCCCCGGCCGCCGCCGCGACACCGGGGCCGGCCGAGCAGGATCCGGCGGGCGACGGGCGGCGCCCGACGCCCCCGCGCCCCGAAGGGCACCCTTCGTGATCATCGTGGTCGGTGAGGCCCTGGTCGACCTGATCGAGGACGACGCGGGGCGACCCGTCGCCCACCCGGGCGGCAGCCCGGCGAACGTCGCCGTGGCGTTGGCCCGCCTCGGCCTGTCGACCGGGCTGCTCACCCAACTCGGCGACGACCCGCACGGCCAGCTGCTGCGGGCGCACCTGCGGGACAACGGGGTACGGCTCGCGCCGGGCTCGCTGCTCGACGGGGCGCCCACCAGCGTGGCCCGCACCACGTTCGACGGCGACGGGCAGCCGCGGTACGCGTTCGACGTCACCTGGCGGGCATTCCCGGTGTCGGAAGCGGTGCCGGCGGCAGCGCCGGAATGCCTGCACACCGGCTCCCTGGCCAGTGTCCTCACTCCCGGCGCGGACGACGTGCTGGCGCTGGTGCGCGCCGCCCGCCCGACGACGATGATCAGTTACGACCCGAACTGCCGGCCCGCCCTGATGGGCGACCACCGGTTGGCCGCGCGCCGGATCGAGACGCTCGTCGGGCAGAGCGACATCGTGAAGGTGAGCGTCGAGGATCTGGGCTGGCTGTACCCGGGAGACCCGTACCAGCAGGTGGCCCGCCGGTGGACGGATCTCGGCGCCCGCCTGGTCGCGGTCACCCTGGGCGACCAGGGGGCGTGGGCCCGGTCGCACGCCGACGAGACCCGGGTGGACGGCGTCGCGGTCGAGGTGGTCGACACCGTCGGCGCGGGGGACGCGTTCATGGCCGGCCTGCTCGCGGACCTGCGGGACCGGGGCCTGCTCGGCGTCGGTCACCGTGCGGCGCTCGGCGCCGCCGGCGCCGACGTACTGCGCCCGGTGCTGGCGCACGCCGCCCGGATCGCCGCACTGACCTGCGGTCGCCGGGGCGCGAACCCGCCGACCCGCGCCGAGGTGGCGGCGGCGGACTGGCCGACCCGCGCGTCGGCGTAGCCGGCGATCCGGCCCCGGCACGAAGCCAGCGGTCGCGCCCCGACGTCCGACCGGGACGTCGGGGCGCGACCGGCCAGGGGTCGAGGCGCAGGAGCTGGGCGAACGCGCCCGCATCCGCAGCGAACGACAACGACTGCCACCTCCCCGCCGAACCGCGGATCCATGACGCCTCGACGGTCGACGTGCCCATGCGGCCGGCGGAGGGGCACGGCTTCGGCTATCCGTCCAGAAGGTGTAGGCGGTGGGCGGTGGCGCTGGCCTCGCCCCGGCTGTTCACGCCGAGTTTGGTCAGGATGTTGGACACGTGCACGCTGACGGTCTTCGCACTGATGAACAGTTGCTCACCGATCTGACGGTTGGACCGGCCCTCGGCTACGAGATGGAGCACTTCGACCTCGCGGTCGGTCAGCCCGAAGCGTTCGAGGTCGCCCGGACGGGTGCGCGGTTCGGCCTGCGCGTCGAGCGGCAGTTTGCTGCTGCGGGCAAGCAGGCGGACCTGTTCGGACAGGGTCTCGGCACCGAGGTGGTCGGCTTGTTCGACTGCTGCCAGAAGCCACCGCCGCGCCGCGCGACGGTCACCGACGCCGAGGGCGGCTTCTGCGGCGCGCAGCCGGGCGCGGGCAGCGGGGTACGGGCTGCCGACCGCGTCCCAGTCCGCGACGACGTCTGGCCAGGAGGTGGCCGGTACTCCGATCTCTGCCGCGAACTGCGCGGCATATGCCCGAAACAGCGGGGTGTGGGTGGGGAGCTGGTCCGCCACCGCGCGCAGCGCGTCGACCGCCCCGCCGCCGGTGTCCGACCGGGAGTTCACTCGGGCTCGCATCCGAGCGTGCGTCTCGATCCGAACGCCGATCGTCACCAGTGGCCAGGCGTGCAGCGCGAGGCCGGTGCCGGTGGCGGTGGGTAGCGCTGCCGTGATGGCCGCCCGTGCGTCGTCGATCCGGTTCTCGACGAGCGCGATCTCGGCTTCGAGTCGGGTCACCGCCAGAGCTGTCGGACCCGGATGGGACACCGGGCTCAGCAGGGTGCGGGCCAGGGACATCTGCTCACGTACGGCACCGGTCTCGCCGCGCGCCAGGGCGATCTCGGCACGCAGGGCGTACAGCGCGGCGCCGAACACGTCCGGTGGGTCCATGTCGAGGGCGGTCGAGCTGGTCGATTCGGCGTCGTCCCACCGGCCGACAGCGGCGAGCGCCGCGCAGAGTTGGGCGGCGAGCAGCGCCCCGAGGGTTCGGCTGACACCTGACCGGTACGCCGCTTCCAAACCGGCCTGCGCGGCAACGATCATGGACGGATAGTGCCCGAGATGGTGCAGGGCCTCGGCGATGTTGAGCTGGGCCCTCGCCACCCGGACCAGATCGTCGTGTCGTTCGGCCAGGTCGCCCGCCGCCCGCAGGGTCGCCAGGCTCTCGTCGTAGGCACCGAGCTGGCACAGCACCCAGCCCAGCGTGGTACGGGCGTTGACCGCCACGTCGACGTCGCCCAGCTCGGCGGCGAGTCGAGCCGCCTCCTCAGCGGCGTCCCGCGCCGGGCCGGGATGCCCACGCAGCGCGTACACGACGGCGACAAGATCGAGCACACTCGCCCGGATGCCCGGAGGCACGGTGGGCAGCAGCCGAACAGCCTCCGCCACCGACGTGAGCGCGCCGTCGCGGTCGAGATGGTGCAACGTCATGCCACGGTGGGCGAGCAGCTTCGCGGTTCGACCCGGCTCGCGTGCCTGGTCGATCTCGGCCAGCGCCCGGTCGATCAGGCCGAGCGCGCGAGCGTCCTCGCCGGCCCAGGTGGCGGCGGCGACAGCCGTTTCGAACAGGTCGAGCCGGTCGTGCCCGGATAGCCGCTGTGCGTCGGGTACCCGCGGCCACAGGTCCAACGTACGCTCGATGATCTGGGCTTGCTCGGCACGGGCGTGGATGCTCCCGGCCACCTCCGCGGACCGCACCAGTGCGGGCAGTGCCTTGTGGTCCTCGCCCGCGCCGTCCCAGTGGTGGGCGATCTGTGCGGCGAGCCGATCCGCCGGCACCAGGGCGGGATCGGCCTCGATCGCTTCGGCGTACCGGCGGTGCAGCCGTGCCCGCTCCGCGGGCAGGAGATCCGCGGCGGTCATCTCCCGCAGCAGCCCGTGCTGGAACTCGTACCCGTCTACGGTGGCTGACAACACCTGTACGGCGGTGGCGGCCCGCAACGCGTCCAACAGTTGCACCTCGTCCAGGCCGGCGGTCGCGGCGAGCAGGCGGTGCGGGACACGCCGCCCACCGACCGCGGCCAGGCGTACGACGCGCAGCGCGGACGGGGGAAGCTGTTCGACACGGTGCAGCAGGAGGTCGCGCAGGGAGTCCGGGACCTCACCGACCCCATCGGCCAGGGCCAGTTCCTCGGCGAACAGCGCGTTGCCACCCGACCGGCGGTACACCTCGTCGATCAGCGGTCGGGCGGCGGGGGCGGCGCGCAGACCGGCGACCAGCTCGGCGATCTCGGCCCTGGAAAACCCGGCCAGTTCGCTGCGACGTACTCCCCGCAGGCGCTCCAGTTCGGCGAGGAATGGGCGCAGCGGGTGGCGGCGGTCCAGGTCGTCGGTGCGATACGCCATGACCGTCAGGACGCGGGCGGCGCGCATGGCGCGGGCCAGATACCCCAGCAGGTCGCGGGTTGAGCGGTCAGCCCACTGCAGGTCGTCGATGACGAGCAACACCGGGCGCTCGGCGCTGAGCCGCCGCAGCAGCGCGGCGAACAGGTCGAACATCTGCGCCTGGCTGCTCGGGGCCGGCTCTGGTGCGCCCAGCTCCGGGAGCAGCCCCAGTAGGGCGTCGGCGCCCGGCAGCAGGGCGGGCAGCGCCGCTTCGCCCAACTCGTGCACCAGGTCCCGCAGTACGGCGGTAACCGGCGCCAGCGGCAGGCCCTCCACGCCCAGCTCGATGCAGGCGCTGGACAGGATCCGCATCCCGGACTCCGCCAACCGGTCGGCGACATGGCGCATCAGGCGCGTCTTGCCGATCCCGACCTCGCCGCCGAACACCACGAACTGCGGCTCTCCGGTGTGCGCGAGCCCCACGGCCTCGTCGATGAGAGCCAACTGCTTGCGCCGCCCCACGAACACCTTCGCTCCCACTTGATCAAGGGTACGCGTGTCCGGTGAACCCCTAGGCCGGTCCCGAGGCGGAATCTGAGGCGGCGGCTAGGGCAGTTGCCAGAGGTGCGGAGGCCCTGGGCTCGGCGAGGCTAGCTGAAGCGCGGCAGTCGGGCCGAGCGCCTACCCCTCCTGGAGACCAAAGATGAGCGTCATAGCGACCCCAGCGGGAGTCCGCGACCCACATGTCGTCGTACCGCTCGCCGACCCGGCCCCCGACGTGGCCAGGCTCAGCTTCGACAGTGGCCTGGCCCAGTTCGGCCTGCGCGCCGACGAGCAGTTGACCGAACTGATGGCGGCGGACTTCGCCCACCCGCTGCCGCTGGTCTGGACGACCGGCCACAACACCCACGTCGAGTACCCGCTGGGCGCACGGCTGCTGCGCCGGACGGGGCCCAACGCCGTACGCCTGAACCCCGCGGTGCCGTGGGCGCTCGATGTGCACGGCGGCGCGGAACACCTCGACGCCGACCTCACCGGCCTCGACGTACGTTCGCTCGCGTTCCACTCCGGCGCCACGCACCTGCGGTTCGTCCTGGGCAAACCGACGGCACCGACCACGATCCGCCTCACCTCCGTGAAGGGTCTTCGCGTCGATCGACCCGCTGACGTACCCGTGCGGCTGGAGATCGGCAAGGGCGCCACCAAGGTGACGCTGGACGATCGGTGGTTCGGCGCGGTCGGCGGTGGGCTGGTCGAACAGTCGTCCCGGCCGCGCAACACCGATCACTGGTACCACGTGATCGTGTCCGGTAGCGCCGACACCGTGGCGATCGGCTCGGTCGCCTGATGGCACCACGGCGCCTCGCCCGCCGGTCACTGTTGAAGATGGGGCTCATCGGCGTACCGGTCTGCACCGCTGCACTCGGCGCAGGGTTGGCGGCAGTGTGGCCGCGGCCGACACCACCACCGCCGGGCGACTGACATTCACCAACCGGCTGGCCATACCGCCACCGCGACCTCATGATGCCGATCGCCCTGAAACTGTTCGCCAATCCGAGGTCCCACGCCTGGATGTACGCCCACCACATCGACTGGAACGAGAAAGCCGTGACCAAGGTGGCGTGAGAGCGGCCGAATCGACCACGTCTGCCGGACGGCGTCGGCCGAAGCGGGAGACCCGCCGGGCGGCCCCCCGAGCACGGGCCGACATTCACTCGATGCCAACTTCTCAGCACAAGAGACAGGTGCAAGCAAAATGCGATCGACAATGTCCCATAACCCCCTCTCGCCGGCTCCCAGCCGGGTGGCATCAGTCCTGCTCTGGCTCCTGGTCGTCTTCGTGGGAGTTCAGTTCGGCGCCGGGTTGTACGAGAAGATCGTCGTCGTGCCGCTCTGGGACAGCGTGCCACCACGGGACATCCTCACCGCGATGCAACAGTCCGGCATGTACGACGCCGGGCGTGCGTTCTGGCCGTTCGTGTCGCCGGTCGTCGCACTGCTGGCCATCGCCAACATCGCGGCGTGGCGCGCCAACCGGGCCAACCGGCGCTGGGTGTTGGCGGCCGGCATCATCATGCTGTCGTACGCCATTTTCAGCTACAGCTACTTCGTTCCCCAGATGCTGATGTTGCAGAGCTCCGCCGACTCCTGGTCGGAGTCGAGAATCTCGACGACCGTCCAGTGGTGGACCAGCCTGAACTACCTGCGGATGTTCCTCGGCGCGGCAGGCTGGTTCTGCGCGCTGCGGGCGCTGTCGCTGGCGGCCGCCGGCAACAGGAGCGCCAGTTAGCGGATACCGCGTGCTGCGCCGCGACCCGCCGTCGGACGGATGACATGCCGTGGTGACCTGCTCCGCGAGTTGCGCGACTCCGTCCCTCAGGTGCCGGCCAGGCCGCGGAGAGGGGCCGACCCGACCGGGTCGGCCCCTCTCGGTGTTCTCTCTGGTCCACCCGGGCGGATGCGCCAGATTCCCTTACCGGCAGCGCCAGACGACGGCCTGGATCGTGCCCGTCGCATCGTCGGACTGCCCGGCGATGGTGCGCCCGTCATCGCTCACCGTCGACGCGATGGTGGACAGGGTGCCCGGCTGGTGGCTGGCCAGAGCCGGCAGCGCCACCGTGGTGGCGTCGGCGACGAGCACCGCGCGCCCCCGCCCGTCGATGCCGACCTGCCAGCCGTGGGCGTTAACGGCGTCCGCCGCACCCTTGAACGCACCGACCACGCGCACCTCACCGGTACGGACGTTCCACCGGACAGCCTTCGCCCGGGCGTATTCCGCACTCGCGCCGGTCCGTCCCGACGACGGGTCGGCTGCCCCGTCGCGGCCGAGGCCGTCGCTGGCCACCCCGATCGCCCAGCCGTTGCGGATGTGGAAGACCCGGGCGGTGGTGGCCCGCTCACCGTCGAGGCTCGGCATCGGGAGCGCGCGGTGGGTGCCGTCGGGGAACCACACGTACGGCCGCTTGTTGTCGATGGTGCCGACCGTGGTGCCGTCCTCGTCGATGTCGCGGGCCGTACCCTGCGACGCACCGGCGGGCAGCGGCAGTCGGATCGGCTCGGTGGTCTCCGACGGCCAGACCAACGCGGCGTTACCGGTGTCGTCATCGCCCACGATGGCTCCGGCCTCATTGATCGCGTACGCGTTTCCGCGTTGTACTCCCGGCAGCTTCGAGACCCTGCCGTCGCGGTAGACGTACGGAACCGGGCCGGTGCCCGGCTTACCGCCTTCGGCGTAGCTCCAACCGACCGCGGTACCCGTCGAGTTGACGTCCTGTAGCGATTCCTCCAGGTCGCCGGGGAGCATCACCGTCCGGGCCTCACCGTCGTGCCAGATGACCGCCTGGTAGCTGCCGGGCTTCGGGTACGAGCGCCCGACGAGGTACCGGCCGGTGGGGTCGGCGCCGGTGACCAGCGCCATCGGCGCGCCGTCCGGCACGGGCAGCCGGTTGAGCGCGCACCTGGTGGGCGGGGTCGCCGCCGCCGGGCTCCAGCCGGCCGTGCCGGGGATCGTGTACTCCCCCTCCGGCGCGACGGAGGCGGTGGTGGGCGCCGCACCGGCCGTGGTGCGCGGCGGGGTGTGGGGGGACATCGCCACGACCGAGGCACCGGCGACGGCGAGCGCGGTCACCGTCGCGGCGCCCGCGTACCCGACGCCCCGGTGGATCCGGCGGCGCCGTCCGTCGGCGATCGCCCGTCGGATGTCCACGGTGGAAGGGGTGTGCGGCTCGTCGTCGAGCGAGCGCAGCAGATCGAGTTCGGATGGCATCATCGGCTCCTCAGTTCACGGTGGAGAAATCTGCGAACTCCCGCTCGCCGAGCAGGCGCCGCAGCGTGGCCAACCCGCGGGACGTCTGGCTCTTGACGGTGCCGGACGAGCAGCCGAGTATCGCGGCCACCTCGTCGACCGACAGGTCGTAGAAGAACCGCAGCACCAGCACGGCCCGCTGCCGGCGGGGGACCCGGCTCAGCGCCGCCCGGACGACCTGACGCTCCTCCACGCCACCGTCCTGCGACGGTGGTGGCTCAGGTGTCTCGCGGAACAGCCGCACGCGCGCCCAGGCCAGCCGTCGCTCGTCCAGGTACGTCCGCACCAGCATCGTGCGGACGTACGCGTCGAGCCTGTCGGCGGCCTGCGCACGCCGCCACTTCACGTACAGCGTGGTGATGGTCTGCTGGACCAGATCATCGGCACGGTGCTCGTCGCCGGCCAACAGGTACGCCAACCGTCGCAGCGCGGGAATCCGCGCCGAGACGTAGTCGACGTACTCCTTGTCCGAAACATCCCGCATCGCCCGTCCCTCCGTTGGGTCATCAACCCTCAGACGGGGCCGGACGGCCACCCGGTTGTACGTTTCGCCGATTGATCGCGTGAATCCCGCAGCCACCGCCCGAGGCGCGGTGGGTGTGGCCGAGGCCGTTGGTGGACCACGCCCGGCCGCATCCGCGCTGTCCAGGAGCAGGCCGGGCCTACGGGACCGGAGCCTGCTCGGCGTCGGCCACCGTGGCGCGGCCGGCCGCGCCCCGACGTCCGGCGGGGACGTCGGAGCGCGACCGGCCGAGGAACCTTCGACGCAGAAGCTAGATCCGACCGGCGGCGAAGGTCGCCGCCCGACCCGCGTCGCCCCCGTAACCCAGGTGCGCGAGGACGCTGGTGCCCAACGGGTCGCAGACCACGTCACGGTCGGCGCAGATGTCCAGGGTGCGGGCCGCGACCGGGCCCTCGATACCGCGGCCCAGTTTGCGCAGCGGGTAGCCGAACACCAGCACCGCCGCCACCCGGGGCTGCACGGCCGCAGGGATGGTGGCGACGACCGGACCACCGACGGCGGCGCCCGCCGAACTGGTGCCGAGCGAGTTGCCCACGACGTTGGCGCCCTGCGAGTACCCGACGAGGATGAAGCGCTGTTCTGGGCAGGACTGTGCCTGGCTGGTCACATGGTCGACCAACGCCCGGTTGCCCTCCGTCGGGGAGGTGCGGCTGGTGTTGGCGGGATAGTCGACGGCGTGGCTGGTCAGGGTGACGCCGGTCAACCGCCGTTGGAGCGCGGCGAACACCGGGTCGCCCACGATGACGCCCAGCCGGCCCGGCTCGCCGGTGCCGCGCGCGACCACGACGTCGACGTCGGCGCACTGGGCGGACGCCGCCGGACCGGCGGCGAAGACCGCGCCGCCGGTGGTCAGCAGCGCGGCGGCGAGCAGGACGCCGGTACGCCGCCAGAGACGGGGGATGGCGAAGCGCATCTCCGGTCACCTCCACTGAGGATTGATGCTGGTCGAGACGAGAAGTTAACTGAGCGCTCAGACCGGGCGACACTCAGCGACATGCTGATATCAACGACGAAGAATGTCACTGCGGTGAGTGCCGCTGAACCACGCGGCGGTCGGGGCCGTGTCGGAAGGCAGAGCGTCCCGGTGGCGTCGCCGACTATGGGCGGGAGTCGCAAGATGGCAACGAACGACGCGTCCGCGGTGGGATGGTCCGCCCCGCGGATCCCGGCGGCGACCGTGGAGCTGCTGCGCGCCGATGTCCTCCGTTCCGCTGCGGAGATGGTGCGTGAGATCGAACGGCAGGTTCCGGAATACGGCCCGGCCGGTGACCCGACGTCCGCCCGCGCGCTACGTCGCGGAGTGAACCTGGCCCTGCGCCGCTACCTCGACCTGCTCGACCGGCACGCCCACCCGACGGCGGTCGGCGCGGCGGACGCCACCGGCGGGGCCACCGACTGGCGCGAGATCTACCGTGCGGTGGGCGCCAACGAGATGCGCGCGGGCCGCAGCCTGGACGGCCTGCACGCCGCCGCACGGGCCTGCGCCCGGGTGGCCAACCGTCGGCTGCGCGCGTTCGCCGCGCGGCACCCGCTGTCGCCGGAGGCGGTCGCCTGGCTCGCCGAACGGATCTTCGACAACATCGACGACATCGCCCAGGCGTCGACCGAGGGGTACGCGCAGGCGCGGGAGGCCGAGGCCAGCGGACACGAGCGGCGGCGACGGCAGCTCGTCGACGTGCTCCTCGCCGATGCGCCGCCGTCGGTGCCGGCGCTGACCGCCGCAGCCGCTGCGGCCCGTTGGCGACTGCCACGCCGCCTGGCCGTCGTGGCCATCGCCGCGCTCGGGCCACCGACCCCGACGCCGAGGCTGGTGCCGGAGATGCTGACCGGGTACGACCGTCCGCAGCCGTGCCTGATCGTGCCGGATCCCGAAAGTCACGCGCAGGTACGGGTGCTCGTCAACGGCCTGGCCGGGCAGCACGCGGCGGTGGGACTGGCGGTGCCCCCGACGGAGGCCGCCGCCTCGCTGCGCTGGGCGCGTCTCGCCCTCGACCTCGCCGCGAACGGTCTCCTCCCCCGGCAGCCGCTCATCTGGTGCCGCGACCACCTGGCCGCGCTCGCGGTCTTCCAGGACCGGGCGCTCATCGCCGCGCTCAGCGAACGGCAGCTCGCGCCGCTGGCCCGGTTGCGAGACGACAGGCGCGCCCTGCTGGCCGACACCCTGCTCGCCTGGCTGATGTTCAACATGAACGCCAACGAGGTCGCAGCCCAGCTGCACGTCCATCCGCAGACCGTGCGCCACCGCCTGCGTCAGCTGACCGACCTGTTCGGCGACCGTATCCGCGACCCGCAGCAGCGCCTGGAACTGGAGATCGCGTTGCGGGCTGAACGCGCCCGCGCCCGCCGGGCGGCCGGGCCCACGGCGGCGACACGGCAGCGGCGGCGGTCGGCGCCGGCCGGCGGCGCGGCGGTCAGGGGCGCAGCCGACAGGCGGCGAACGCGGCAGTCAGGGGGATCGCGGTGAGGGTCAGCCAGGGCAGCGTCCCGCCGAGCTGGTCGCCCGCGCTGTCCAGGAGCAGGCCGGTGAGGGCGCTGCCGACCAGCACCAGCGTGCCGGAGATGGTGGACAGCGCGCCGGTGTAGAGGCCGAGGTGCCCTGCCCCGGCGAGGTCCGGCAGGAGTGCCCGGGCCGCCGGTACGACGAGCATCTGCCCCGTGGTGAGCAGGACGACCAGCCCGGTGGCGGGTAGCAGGCCGGCCGGCCCGGGTAGCTCGAAGGGGCGGGCGGCGGCGACCACGGCGAACCCGGCGGCGATGGTCGCCAGCCCGGCCACGAGGCTGGTGCGCAGGCAGAGGTTACGGGTGACCCACCCGGTGACCGGCAGCTGGGCCGTGATGACCAGCAGCGAGGAGAGGGTGAACATCCAGGCCAGTGCGGTGGCCGAGCCGCTGGTACGGATGATCTCCTCGGGCAGCGCCAGGTAGAGCTGGTTGTAGGAGACCAGGTAGCCGCTGTAGGCCAGGGCGAGCAGCAGGAAGCTCCGGTTGCGGCAGAGTCCCCGTACCCCCGGCCAGGTCCCCCCGCCGGTTCGGCCCGCCGCGGCCGGGCCGGCGGTGGTCCGGTGCGGCATGAGCCGGGCGTGCCCGGCGAGGATCGCGACGAACACGACGGCACCGCCGAGACAGGTGACACGGAAATCAACCAGGAGCAGCAGCGCGCCGAGCGCCGGTCCGGTGAACGCGCCGATCTGCCCGGCGACGGAGAAGATCGCCAGTACCCGGGTCCGGGGGGCGTGCCCGGCCGTTTCGTGTTCGACGGCCTGGCGGGCCACCTCGGATTCGACCGCGGGCGAGAAGAGCGCGGCGGCGAACCCGATGAGCAGCACCGAGGCGAGCACCGACCAGATGCCGTCGGCGACGGCGAGGCCGGCGAACCCGGCGACGCGCAGGGCGCAGCCGGCCAGCACGACCGGTCGGGGGCCGAGCCGGTCGGTGAGCGCGCCGCCGACCACGAACAGCCCCTGCTGGCTGAAGGTGCGCAGACCGAGGACGAGCCCGACCAGCCACCCGGCGAGACCGATGTGGTCGGCGAGATGGCTGCTCAGGTACGGCAGGACCGCGTAGAAGCCGATGTTGAAGGCGAGCTGGGTGCCGATGAGCAGACGCAGCAGCGGCGGCATGCCCCGCAGTTCGGCCAGCAGCCGGCCGAAGCGGACAGGAGGAGGCCCGGGGTTGGCCTGCTGGTCCGGGGCGGCAGGCTGGTCGTGCCGAAGGGTCAGGGTCACGCCGTCGATCTAATCGCCACCAGGACGTTATTGCAAGTATTAGGCAACAAGATGGGAGGCGGTCGCGGGTACGCGGTGACGGCCCGGGACCAGAACCGAGATCGCGGCGGGCCAGGGGCATCGACGCCAGGTGTCTGACGACGCGATGTCCGCTGGCCCGCCGCGAGAGGCCCCGGTGCCCGGCGGGGCGTGGGTGGTGCGCGCCTACGGGCTGGCGCAGGTCAGGGTGGGAGCGGACGGACTACCGTTGGCGATGAAGCCGAACGTGGTCGAGCCGGACGCCGGAAGCGAGCCGTTGTACGGGGCGTTCCGCACCGTGGCGGTGGAGCCGCTGGTGCTCAGCGTGCCGTTCCACACCTGGCTGATGCTCTGGCCGCCACCCAACGTCCAACGAACGGTCCACCCGTTGATCGGCGCACCACCTGCCCGCACGGTCACCTCGCCCTGAAAACCGCCCGACCACGAGTTGACGGTGCGGTAGCTCGCGGCGCAGGGGCCACCGGGCGCCGGCGTCGTCGGCGGCGGAGTGGTGGGCGGCGGGGTGGTCGGCGGGGTGCTGGTCGGCGGTGCGCTGGTGGGAGGGTCCGTCGGTACCGGGGAGGGCACCAGCGGGCAGGTGCTCTCGTACGACCGGATGCCGTTGGTGTTGGACAGCGGGCACAGGAACTGCGTGTACCGGGTGTCGCTGTCGACGAAGATCTTCAACCACGGGATGACGTTGCGCATCATCGTCGGGTTGTTCGACGTCGGGAAACCATGCCCCGCGCCGGTCAACTCCAGATACGCCTTCTCCACCCCGGACGGCACCTGACCGTAGTAGTTCCGAATACTCGCCGGAGTGGTCGTCCCGTCGTTCTGCCCGGCGAGGAGCATCGTCGGCACCCGCATGTTGTTCAACGTCTGCGACGCGCTGAACGGCGCCAACCCGACCGTGGTCTTCAACGACGGCCGCTGCAGGGCCGCGTAGATGGCCCCACCACCACCCATCGAGTGGCCCATCACCGCCGCCCGACTCGCGTCCACCCGGTCCCGCACCGAACTACGCTGGGTCAGATAGTCCAACGCGGCCAACAACTGCGTACCACGCGCCGTGTCCCAGTCGTTACGACTGTTCGTGTCGATCCCGATCACCACGAACCCGAACGACGCCAGCCACGGCCCCATCCAGGCACCCTCAGCAGCCCACGTCGCCGTGTAACCCGGCACGACCGCCACCGCACCGAACCGACCCTGGCTGGTGTCCGTCGGGTAGTAGATCACCCCACCACCGAACCCGTTCCCCGCCGGCACACTCACCTGCGCCGTCGCGAACGTACCCCGCGACGCCCCCACACTGGCTGGAGTCGGATCCGGACCCCGCTGGTACGGATTGTCCGCCGCCAACGCCGGACGAACCGCCACCGCGACCGACAAGGCGCAGAGCGCTGCCGCGGCCACCGCCGCGGTGCGCCGCCACAGCCCACCCGAACGGCCGGACCTCGGCCGGTCGGCCTCGGCGATCCCCGATACCCGGGGCTCAGTTTCGCTTTCTGGCATTGCCTTGTACCTCCTTGCGACATAACGCGGAGAGACGATGAGGCCGGCGCCTCCCGGTCCGGACGATGGCCGTGGTGGCGCCCGGGCTCGGCTCGTCCCGGGTTACCGGTCTGTGACGTCGTCAGCCCGTCCGGCGTCGGCGATGCGCCCGGCCGGTTGGGCCACAGGCGCGTCGACTTCCGGTCCGGCGTACCTGGGCGGGGCGTCATTCACCGGTCCCGCACACCGTGCGGCCAGCCACCGGCCCGCTCGTCGCTCCCGGCGACTGTGCCGGAGCACGACGGACGGCTCGGACACGCGACGAAGTGCCCTCTTCGTCACGCGACCGGGACCGACACCGGACGTCGGGTCGCTGTTGCCCGCACTGGCTCCCGCAGAACCAGGATGTGTCGGATAGTCTGTCGCCAATGCACACAAGTGTCAAACGATTACTTTCGATGGAATGATGTCCGCAAGGGCTCCCGCGGCGGCGGGACCACTACAGTCGGCAGCGCCCCTCACCTCCCTTCGCGCCGGAGCACACGTGGTTAGCCCGTTCGACATCGAGGAGATCTTTCCCGACATCGCCGCCGAGTCCGTACGGCTGCCACGTCGACAGACCGGCGGCTCACCCCAGGGCCTCGCGGTGACCCTGATCACCGACTACACACTGCGCACCCGCGCCTGGCTGCCGACCGCGGCGATCGTCGCCCTGCTCGGCGACTTCGACGTGACCACCGGTGCCGCGCGTACGACCATCAGCAGGCTGGCCCGGCGTGGCGTACTGGAGGGCAGCCGGCAGGGACGCCACAGCTCGTACCGGCTGACCCTGGCCGCCGCCGCCAGCCTGTCCCTCGGCGGCATGACGGTCGCCGCGTACGCCGCCCATCCCGACATCTGGGACGGGTCGTGGACACTCGTCATCTTCACCCTGCCGAAGGAGGAGAGCATCCGGCGGAGCACGCTCCGCACCCACCTGCGGTGGCTCGGATTCGCTCCCCTGTACGACGGGGTCTGGGTGTCGCCGAACCCGCTGACCATCAAGGAACGGGCCGAGTTGCCCGCCGTGACCCCGGGGACGATCACCGCGTTCCGCGCCCAGCACCTGGAACTGACGGCCGGCGGCACGCGCAACCCGATCGACGCCTGGGACATCGCCGGCATCGCCGAGCAGTACGACAGGTTCATCCAGCGCTGGGAACCTCTGCTGCCCGACCTACGGACCGGTAGTGTCACCGGCGCCGCAGCCGTGCGAGCCCGCGCCGAGGTGATGGACACCTACCGCCGGTTCCCGGCCCTCGACCCCCTGCTGCCCAGCGAACTCATGCCGCCCGACTGGCCCCGGGCACGCGCGCGGGAACTGTTCCGCACCGTGTACGACCACCTGGCCGAACCAGCCCAGGACCACGTACGCGCCGTCGTCGCCCAGACCGTCGAGGGACCCCACCTCGACATCCGGGCCCACACCGTCGCCGAGATGAGCCTCGGCATCCGCCCGCTGCACCCTGACGACGGCCCCGGTGAGGACTCGGCGCCGACCGGTACGGCGAGCAGTGGCGCAGTGAGGTGACGCGGTCGCCGCTCCACGGCAATTCCTGCCGTCCTTCGGCCTCCGTCAGACCTTGCCCACCGGCTCCGCCGGCTCAACCGCCACCGGGGCGGACGACTGACGACGCAGCAGCAGTGCGATCAGCAGCAGCGTGGCTGCTGCCAGGGCCGCCAGGCCCCAGAGCGTGATGTCCATCCCACGCGTGTAGCCGGGCTCGGCCAGCCGACCATCGGCCGTGCTGGCCAGTACCGCGCCGAAGATGGCGATGACCACCGTCTCGCTGGCCAGACGAGCGGTGTTCAGCATGCCAGCGGCAGTCCCGGCACGGCCGGTTTCGATGCTGGACAGCGCGACACCGTCGATCATGCCGGTTGTCATACCCATTCCCGCGCCGAGGGCCAGCAGCGGGCCAGCCAGGGCGAGCGTCCTGACTCCCGGCTCGATGACCGTGAGCCAGGCCGCACCCACCCCGACGAGAGCGACCGCCATGACGACCACCGCGGTCGGCGGGACCCACCGGGTGAGCATGCTGCTGAACAGGGGCAGCGCCAGCGTCGGCGCGGTGAGCAGGAGCAGGGTGGCGCCGGCCTGTCCCGAGGTCATGCCCAGCACCCCGGTGAAGTAGGAGGGCAGGTAGACCAACAGCGGAATCGTCACGCAGATGATCGTGGCGGCCGCCGCCGAGAAGGCGACGAAGTGCCGGCTACGCAGCAGGCTGAAGTCGAAGAGTGGGTTTCGCTGGTGCCGCTCGACCAGCACGAAGCACAGCAGCAGGGCGGCTGAGGCGACGAAAGCACCCACGACCCACAGGCTCGTCCAGCCCTGCCTCGGCCCCTCCACCACGCCGAAGATGAGCAACAGCAGGAAGGCGGTGAACGACAGCGTTCCCGGCGGGTCGACCCGGCGGCTCGTCGCGTCCTTCGACTCGGGCAGTCGCGGCACCAGCGCAAGGACGACAAGTGCGGCCAGCGCCGGCGTGGCGAAGACGGCCCGCCAGCCGAACGCGTCGACGAGCACGCCCGCGATGCTTGGCCCGAACGCCAGACCCACACCGAGCGCGGTGCCGAAGAGCCCGAACGCCCGGGTTCGGGCCGGTCCCTCGAACGAGGCGGCGAGCAGTGCGACGCCGCTGGCCGCGGCGGCCGCGGCACCGATGCCGGCGATCGCGCGGACCACGTCGAGCAGCAGGATGTTGTCCGCCACTGTGCTGATCAGGCCGGTCACCGCGAACACGGCGACGCCGACGGCATAGATCCGCCGTCGGCCGATGATGTCGGCGAGCGAGCCGCAGGCGAGCATGAAACTCGCGAAGGTGGCGTTGTAACCGGTCACCACCCACTGCACCGGCGTCAGGTCCGCGTCGAGGTCGGCCGCGATGTCGGACAGCGCGACAGAGGCACCGGTCAGGGTGATCGGCAGCGACACGGTCGACAGCAGAACGGCCACGAGCACGGTTCCGGGATTCCTACGCACAGTTCTCCTGTTCGTTGCACTCTTACCGGCGTTCCGCCCCTCTGACCGGGGACACCCGCCGCCGACCGGGCAGTCGATGTCGTCTGTCCCCCAGGCTGCGACCTGAACAAATATTGAGGTCAAGTCCGATCGGTTTACCAGGGTGCCGGCGGCAGTTCACGAACCT
Organism: Micromonospora sp. KC213; assembly: GCF_004348325.1. GTDB lineage: Bacteria > Actinomycetota > Actinomycetes > Mycobacteriales > Micromonosporaceae > Micromonospora. The sequence goes on from NZ_SMKF01000021.1 coordinate 26,948, forward strand.
CCGCCGGCAGCCTGTCGGCCGCTACCGTAGGGGGCGAGCCGGTGCGGTCCCGCGCCCAGGGCACCGAGGACGTCGTCGGCGTTCGCCAGGAGGCAACGGTCGATGGACAGGCATCCGCACCCCACACAGTCGGCGAAGCTGTCCCGAAGCAGGCGCAGATGGTGGATGCGGGCGTCGAGATCGTCCTGCCAGCCGCGGGACAGCCGTTCCCAGTCGGCACGGGTGGGCACCCGATTGTCGGGCAGCTCTGCCAGCGCCTGCGCAACCCGTGCCAACGGTATGCCGACGCGCTGCGCGATCCGGATGAGCGCCACCCGACGCAGAGTGTCGCGACGGTACCGTCGCTGGTTGCCGGGGGTCCGTGAACTGGTGATCAGCCCCTGGCGCTCGTAGAAGTGCAGCGCCGAGACGCTCACCCCACTTCGCTCGGCGAGTTGCCCCACCGTCAAATCCCTGTCCGGTGTCATGGTCCGACCTTTTGTTGTTCCACCTGTCCCACCACGTTGACCCTAACAATTGTTGAGGTTCTAGGGTGACTGCGACGGTGGTCATCGCGGTGGCCTGGCGCCGGCGGTGGATCCGCTTCGGGCAGCCAGCGGCGGCGGCTATTCTGTGCCCGTGCGGCAGGCGATTTCTCAAAGCGACCTCGATGGCTGACGCCGACGACGTCCGTCGGCTGGCGCTGGCCCTGCCACACGTGGTCGAGATCGACAGCGAGGGCTTCGACTTCCGGGTCGTCGACAAGGGATTCGTCTGGTCCTACCCCGAGCGCAGGCCCGGCGGGCCGCGCGCCATCCGTACCGACATCGCGGTGCTGTACGTCGGCGACGAGGCCGAGAAGCAGGCCCTGCTCCTCGGCGAGCCCGAGCTTTTCTTCACCACCCCCGCGTACGACGGGTCACCCCTGGTCATGCTGCGGTTGGCGCAGGTGGGCGTCGACCGCTTGACGGAACTGGTCACCGACGCGTGGCGCATGCGTGCGCCGGACTCGGTGGAAAGCGACCTCGACGGCGCGAACCCGCGCTGACCCGACCAGGCACCGCCAGGGCTACGCCGGCCGGGACGCACCGGCGGCGGACGGTTCGGCGGCGATCCTGGGCACGGCCGAGCCGGGCTCGGTGCCCGGCACTACATCGTGGTGTTGAAGGACAGCGTCGTACTCAACGACCGCGGCGTGCTGACGCGGAGGGCCGCCCCTGCCCCTCGACGGTCCCGGCCGGCGCAACGCCCGCGCCCGAGCCACCAGCGCCGGATCACAACCGGCCGGGACCGCCCGACCCCCGTCGGGCCGCGCCTACGGGGTACGCGGCGCGTCGATCGTCACCTCAGGACGTGGGTTCCTTGCCATCCGCCGAGGCCCACAGCACCACCACGTTGTTGGCCAGCGGCGCGACGTCGTAGACGTACCAGCTGCCCGGCACCTGGTCGGCGGAGGCTTCGAGAGACCTGAAGCCCACCCGGTACTGCGCGGTCTGACCACGGGCGGCCAGCAGCTCACGCGCCTCGGACACCCGCTTGCCCACCAGCGCCTTCAGGTCCGCCTCCTGCCCCTCGGACAGGACCGGGGCATCGCCCTCGACGGTCTCGCCCGGCTTCGGCGTACGACCGAAGACGAGCTGCGCGTGCCCCTTGTAGTCCAGCGGCACCCGGACGGCGACCGAGCAGTTGCCGGTGGCCGAGCAGTCGCCCGGCGCCTCGATCGTCTCGATCGACGGACCGCCACGCTTGTCCTCTTCGGAGAAGATGAGGCGACCGACCCGGTCCGCGCCGGCGGGCGCCAGTTTGAGGTCGATGCTGAGGCCGTGCCGGGCGAGTTCGGCGCGGTACCGCTGCGGGTCGGCCACCGGGTCCAGGATCCTGATGTCGAGGTGACTATCCGCCCGGGTGACCTGGAGCGCGTCGGCCTGCGCCGGGACGGGGCCGACCGGACTGGGCCCGGGCAGCGTCGCGAGGCCGAGGAAGGCCAGGGCGCCCAGCCCGGCCACCGTCGGCACGGCGAAGGCGAGGCGCCGCCGCCAGCTCCACGACCTGCGGTACGCCGTGCCGTTGACCGGCTGAACGGTGGGCTTGGCGATCTCGGTTACTGGCGACACTTCGGACACTCCCATGATGAGTTGGCGCAGTTCGTCGGCGGCAGACCCGGCCGGACTCGACGCGGAGGCGGGAATACGGAACTGTGGAGACAGCTGCCGGATCAGCCGGTCCTGCTGCTCGTCGGTGTCGGTCATCGGCGATTCCCCGTTCATGTGGTGAGGGACGGTGCCCGCAGCGCCTCGGCGAAGCGGCGACGGGCACGGTGCAGACGGATGCGTGCGGCGTTCGGCGAGCAGTCGAGGGCCACCGCCAACTCGTCAGCCGTCAGCCCCTCCCACGCCACCAGGCGCAGCAGCTCCTGATCGGCCTCCGCGAGCCCACGGAACGCCGTCGAGATCTCGGCGGGGACATCCGGCTGGGAGACCGTGACGTGGGCGAGTTCGTTGCGCAGTCTGCCGGCCAGCTCCATGCCTCGGCGCGCGGCTCGATGCTGGTTGGCGAGGACGTTGCGGGCGACCCCGAACAGCCACGCCCTGCCCTGGTCCGCCGGGATGTCGTCGATGCGTCTCCACGCGACGACGAAGGTGTCCGCCACCACGTCGGCGGCCTCCTCCGGCCGGTGGGAACGGCGCAGGGCGTACCGGAGCAGATCCTCGTAGCAGGTCCGGTACAGGGCCTCGAACCGGACGGCGGCGTCACCATCGCGCGAGGTGGGTGCGGCGCGTGCCAACTGACTTCCCTTCGCCTGGGCAAGCGCTGGGCGGAACTGCCCAGCATCCTCTACATGTCCGGCGAACGGATGCCGTTTCATCGAAAAGGCTCAAACCTCGTCGTGCCGATCATCGCGCTGCCACCGCCGGGCAGGACCGGCAGCCGACCACGATGCCGAAATCCTCCGCCCTCCGAGTGGCCATCGACACAGATAAACCGATTGACCCAGTGCAACCGGGTTGACACTGTGGGCTCATGAAGCTACGGCTGCTCCTGATCACCGCATTCGCCGCCATTGCCGCCACCCTCGTGGCACCCTCGGCGGCTCACGCCGGCCCCGACGACAACCACAACGCGAGTGTTGCCGGAGTCTCCTCACGGGCGGCTGGCCCCTGCCCCTACACCGCGTTCTGCCTCTACACGGAGACCGAGCGCCGCGGTCGCATGTTCGTGCTGTACGCGTGCCGCGACTACGCGCTGTACAACTGGAACGGTTACGGGTCCGTCCACAACAACCAGACGGCAGGCACCTGGGCCAACCTACTGGACCAGAACCGCAACGCGATCCACGCCTTCATCCCCCCGGGCGGCGCCGACTGGCTGGACTTCGACCCATTCTGGTACGCCAAGCCGTGCTAGGGGCCAGCCGGCCGCTCTCCGGTTGCTCCGTGTCTGCCTGACATCGCTGCAGCGCCCTGACAGCACGGCGATGAGGCTGGCCGGCAGTCGATGGCCAGCCTCATCGCCATGCGCCGGGTAGGCCGTGCCCGGCTCGGCCCGGTTCCGGTCCGCCTGCGAACCGACGGCGGGTCGTACCCGGCCACGTTGGCGCCCGGCGCGACGACCTGGCAGGTGAGCAACGCCTACGTACGGCTACCGCCGTCGCCGCGATGACCGTCACCGCCCACGGCGCTCTGCCCCGCGACCACGTGTTCACCGGCGGCCTGACGCTCCTCGGCGGTGGTGGCACGCACGAACCGGTCGAAGAAGCGCAGCAACTCCACCGGGAACGGCATCACCAGGGTGCTGTTCTTCTCCGCCGCCACGTCCGCCACGGTCTGCAACAGCCGCAGCTGGTACGCCCCGGGTGTGTCGGCCATCGCCCGGGACGCGTCGGCCAGCCGCCGGGACGCCTGGAACTCGCCATCGGCGGCGATCACCCGGGCCCGCCGGTCCCGCTCGGCCTCCGCCTGGCGGGACATCGAGCGCTTCATGCCCTCCGGCAGCGCGACGTCCTTGACCTCGACCCGTTCGATGTTCAACCCCCACGGGCCCTCGGTCGGCGCGTCGATGACCGACTTGAGGTCGGCGTTGACCTTGTCCCGGTCACCGAGCAGCGTGTCCAGGTCGACCTTGCCGATCACCGAGCGCAGCGCCGTCTGCGAGATCTGCAGCACCGCCCCCGGGTACTGGCGTACGTTCACCAGGGCCTTGACCGGATCGACGACCCGGTAGTAGACGACCGCGTCGACGGTGAGCGTCACGTTGTCCCGCGTGATCGCACCCTGCGCCGGCACGTCGATCACCGTGGTCTGCATGCTCACCCGCACCATCCGGTCGACGACCGGAATGATCAACCGCAGGCCGGGTTCGCGGACCGGCGCCACCACCCGCCCGAACCGGAACACCACCCCGCGCTGGTACTGCTGCACGATCCGGATGCTCAGCGCGCCGAGCAGGGCAAGGACGGCGAGCACGATCACCAGGCCGACCACCACGCCCACCCCCATGGCACCCCCTCACCGTCGCGCGGGCTTTCCCGCTTTCCCGGCGGGTAGTCCTCGCTCACGCAACCCACTACTCGACGGCGGCGGTGAGCCGGGCGGCGAGGTCGCGGATTCGCGCGATCAGCTCGGGTGGCTCGTGTACCCGAAAGCGGAAGCCGGACAGCGCGACGTACGTGGCGATCTCGTCGAGTGAGTTGGATCCGGTCCGCAGCAGGCAGGTGTTCTCGTCCACGACCTCGACGACGCCAACGGTGGGCGGGAACCGTTCGGCGGCGGTCTGGGCCGGCGTGTGGAGGGTGATCCGGGCCTGGTACCGGTAGGCGGCCGTGGAGACACCGCGGACGAGGTAGCCGGCCAGGTCGACGTCGGGTGCCTGGCGGGGCGCGAAGCGGGGTCCGGTCGGAACACGCGGGCGGATCCGGTCGACCCGGTAGGTGCGCCAGTCGCGCCGGTCGGTGTCCCAGCCCACCAGGTACCAGCGCCGGCCGGTGTGAACCAGGCGGTGCGGTTCGGTGTCGCGTACCGAGGAGGTTCCGCCGTGGTTGTGGTAGTCGAAGCGGAGCCGTTCGTGCCCGCGGCAGGCCGCGGCGACCACCGTCAGCACGTCCGGATCCACGGTGGGACCGGCGGCGGGCACCGTGACGGTGACCGAGTGCAGCAGGTTGACCCGGTGCCGTACGCGCGATGGCAGTACCTGTTCGAGCTTGGCCAGTGCGCGTAGGGACGTCTCCTCGATGCCGGCGACCGTGCCGCTGGCGGCGGTGCGCAGCCCGACGGCGACGGCCACGGCTTCCTCGTCGTCCAGTAGCAGCGGAGGCAGCTTCGTACCGGCGCCGAGCCGGTAGCCGGCCGCACCAGCGGTGGCGTTCACCGGATAGCCGAGGTCGCGCAGCTTCTGGATGTCGCGGCGCACGGTCCGTACGTCCACCTCGAGGCGTTGCGCCAGGTCGGCGCCGGTCCAGTCGCGAGGGGTCTGCAACAGTGAGAGCAGGCGCAACAGCCGAGCTGAGGTTTCCCACATGTTCTGAAGTTTGCCCTGAAGCTAGGGCGGAACCTGCCCTAGGTGATTTCTAGGGTAGGTGTCATGAGCGAACAGATCACGCCGTTCCGGATCGAGATCCCCCAGCACCGTCTGGACGACCTGCGCCGCCGACTCGACGCCACCTGCTGGCCGGCCGCCCTACCCGGCGACGACTGGTCCACGGGCGTACCGGTCGGGTGGTTGCGCGGCCTGGTCGACCACTGGCGTACCGGATACGACTGGCGGGCCGCCGAGGCGCGACTGAACGCCTTCCCCCAGTTCACCACTGTGATCGACGGGCAGCGGATCCACTTCCTGCACGTGCGTTCCCCGCACCCGGACGCCTTCCCGCTGGTGCTCACCCACGGTTGGCCCGGCTCGTTCACCGAGTTCCTCGACCTGATCGGGCCCCTGACCGAGCCGGACTACCCGGCCGACGCGTTCCATCTGGTCATCCCGTCGCTGCCCGGGTTCGGGTTCTCCGGACCCACCACCGACGCGGGCTGGGACACCGACCGGATCGCCCGCACCTGGGCCGAGCTGATGCGCCGGCTCGGATACGACCGCTACGGTGCGCACGGCGGCGACATCGGCGCCGCCGTCAGCCCGCAGCTCGGCCGCGTCGCACCCGACCGGGTCGCCGGAGTCCACGTCAACGGCGGTCCCGGCCCGCTGCCGCCGCTGCCGCTCAGCGACGAGGACCTGGCCACCCTGTCCGACCTGGAACGCGACCGGATCGCCCGGATCGAGGCGTTCATGAACGAGGAGTTCGGCTACATCGCCATCCAGTCCACCCGTCCGCAGACCCTCGCGTACGGCCTGACCGACTCGCCGGTGGGCCAACTCGCCTGGCTCATGGACAAGTTCCGGGATTGGACCCACCCACGCGAGGCTCTCCCGGACGAGATCATCGACCGGGACTGGCTGCTCACCAACACCATGATCTACTGGCTCACCGGCACCGCCGGGACAGCGGCGTACGTGGGCTACGCCCAGGGGTCGGCCTGGGGCGCCGCCCAGTCCAACTCCGGCGTCCCCACCGCCGCCATCGTCTTCGCTCACGACGTCGGCATCCGGCGCTACGCCGAGACCGAGAACACCATCACCCGCTGGACCGACATCGACCGTGGCGGCCACTTCGCCGCGGTCGAGGAACCCGAGACGCTGACCGAGGACATCCGCGCCTTCTTCCGCGAGCTCCGCTGACCGAGGGCCGACGCGCCGTGCCGGCCCGAACCCGTACGATCCCGGGCCAGCACGGCGCAGCAGGTCACCGCAGTGGCACCCGAAACCGAACCGGAGACACCCTTGACCGACAGTGCCACCGTGCTGCCACGGCTGTCCTGGCCCGATGTGTGGGGTCGGCGACTCGACCGGCACGGCTTGTCCACCCCGTCACGTGGCACCCCGGCCGATGCCGTTGCCGCCATGTGTGGCGCCCACGCCCAGGTGCTGTCCGCCGCCGAGGTCTCCGTCGGGCTCCGCGTCGCCGGGGCCACCCGAGCCGACGTCCAACACGCGCTGTGGGGGACGGCAGCCTGGTCAAGACATTCGGTCCCCGCGGCACCGTCCACCTGCTACCCAACCGGGAGTTGCCGCTCTGGACCGGTGCGCTCGGCGCCGTGCCGCCGGCCACGAACGGCGTCGGCGCCGACGCGCGGCTGACCCCGGAGCAGACCGACGAGGTCGTCGCGGCCATCGCGGCGGCACTGGCAGACGCCGAACTGACCGTCGAGGACCTCAACACGGCGGTGGCCGCCCGTACCGGCGGCTGGGCCACCGACCCGGTGGTGCCCGCGTTCGGCGGCATGTGGCCGCGCTGGCGGCAGGCCATCCACCTCGCCGCACACCGGGGCGTGCTCTGCTTCGGCCGCAACCGTGGGCGGAACGTCACCGACACCAACCCCCAGCGGTGGCTGCCGGGGTTCCGGCCCGCCCCGGCAGCCGACGCCCGCCGGCCTGGTCCAGCGTTACCTGTACGCATACGGTCCAGCCACGCCGCAGCAGTTCGCGCAATGGCTGTCCGCACCACGCCGATGGGCGACCGAGCTGTTCGCGTCCCTCGCCGGTGACCTGCACCAGGTCGACATCGCCGGCACTGTCGCCTGGGTACCGGCCGGCGACATCGCGCCGCAGCCCGGGCCGCCGCAGGGCGTACGGCTACTGCCGTACTTCGACGCCTACACCGTCGGCTGCCACCCGCGTGAGCAGCTCTTCCCCGGCCCCGCCGGGCAACGTGCCCTCTCCGCCGGGCAGGCCGGCAACTTCCCGGTACTGCTCGTCGACGGCACCGTCGCCGGGATCTGGCATCACCGCCGCACCGGGCACACGGTGGACCTCACCGTCGAGCCGTTGACCACACTCACCACCGCGGCATGCCGGGAACTCGACGACCAGGTCGAGCGCATCGGGCAGATCCTCGAAGCCGAACCACGGCTGACCATCGGCCCGGTCGCCCTGCGTGGACACGCGTAGGCGGCGGAGGGCCTCCGGCAGGGCGTGGCCGTGGGCTGGTCAGGGACGAAGCCAGAAGACGTCCCGGAGGATCGCGGCGCCGACACGCTTGTCGGTGACCCAGGTGGTGCCCCTGCGTTCGAAGGGAATGCCGCAGCGGCGCAACAGCACGAGGGCCGGCACGAGGGCCACGCACCCGGCAGCCCAGGCGGCCATGAAGACCGGGACCGGCAGCGCGGGCACGTTCGGCGCCACGGAGGCGAGGCCCCAGACGACCACCGGGAGCCCCACGAGGTTGGCCACCCGGGTCAGCCAGATCGCGGTACGGTACATCGAACTTCGCCGAATGCTCAGCAGGGCTTGATCCGTGACCGGGGGCATGCGAGCCATCGTGGGGCGAGCGTGCCACGCCGAGTTTCCGGCGACCAGGACGTCATCGGGGACATCGCAGAAGTCCGCGCGGTAGCGACATACCGCTTCGTCGGGGGCATTCAGCTTCCTCCCGCTGAAGCCTGCGCGTCCCACATGCTGATGACGACGCCGAACACGAAGAGCTGCAACGCTGTCGCGAGGCCCGGCAACTCGACGACGACGTCGCCGCGCCAGAAGCTGGTCTTGCGTACCGAGCCCACCCGGGTGTCGCCGAGGACCAGTTCCTCCTCGTCACGCCAGATGGACTTACGCCGGAAATGGTAGGTCTGCCCGGCCGCCTCGACGGTCCACCGCCTGCGGCCCACCCGGTCGGCCGAGGCGACCACGGTCCCCGCGTCGTCGACCATCGTGTACTTGTTGCCCCAGACATTGGAGCGGACCTGGAAACGCCGCCCGTCGAGCTCGAACTCGCCGCCGCTCTTCCACATGGAACTGTCCCACACCGTGATCTCTCGACCTCGGTCCGTCACGGCGTAACGGCTCCGCCAGACGCTGGTCCTCCGGGCTTCCATGCGACCAGAGTAGGCAGTACGGCTCTTTCCTGGAAACCCTCTGGAAGCACTGACGGCGCCCGTTGCCGTGCTCGATCACCAGACGGTCGGCACTCCTTGTTCCGACACGATTCCGCGACACTCCCCCGCCTGGACATTGCGGTGTGGGGGCGTGCGCCATAGCGTGTCAGGCGTAGATAACCATGGATCAATGGTCAGGGGCGTGGATGCGCGGGGTGGCCGCTGTCGTTGTCGCTTGCCTCACCGTGACCCTCGCCCCAGCCGGGGCGGCCAGCGGGGCGGCCAGCGGATCGGGCCTCGCCTGGCGGGCCTGCCCAGGCGCCGACGACACCCGCCTGCGATGCGCCACCGTCGAGGTGCCGCTCGACCACGCCCGGCCAGCCGGCCCGACGATCGACATCATGATCTCCCGGCTCCCCGCGACCGACCCGGCGCTTCGCCGCGGCGTGCTGCTCACCACGGGCGGCGGGCCGGGCGGCGCCGGGGTCCCCGAGCCGCTGAACCTGGCCGCCATCGTCGATCCCGCGGTGCTCGCCCGGTACGACATCGTCGGGTTCGACATGCGCTTCGTCGAACGCAGCACTCCGATCACCTGTGGCCAGCCGGAAGAGGAGCCGGGCGGCTACTGGGTGCGCACCGCGACCCACCAGCCCCTGAAGGACACCGCAGCCGAGGCGCGCGCGTACGCCCGCGCCTGCGCCCGACACGCCGGCTGGGCGCTGCCGTTCGCCACGACCGCACAGGCCGCCCGAGACATGGACGTCATCCGGGCACGCCTCGGCGAGCGGAGGCTGTCCTTCCTCGGCGGCTCGTACGCTGCGATGCTCGGCGTCGCGTACGGCACCCTCCTTCCGCGCCGGGTGGATCGGTTCGTGCTGGACAGCCCGGTCGACTACGACCACGCCTGGCGTCACTTCGAGCTCAAGCGGCTCCCGGCCTTCGAGGAGAACTACGCCGCCTTCACCGGGTACGTCGCCGACAACAGCGCGGCGTTCGGGCTCGGCGCCACGCCGGCCGAGGTGACGGAGACCCTGCGCCAGGCTCTCGCCAAAGCGGCGGTCGAGCCGATCGTGGCCGGAGACCACGCCTGGACCGCCAGTGAGCTCGGCTCCCTGGCGGTCATCGCGACGTTCTTCGAGCACCTCTGGCCGGTGGTCGCGACCAACCTCGCCGCCATCCTCGCCGGCAACCCGCCGCCGATCCCGCTCAACCCGCGACCGGCCGCCCTGCCCGGAACCCCGGGCGTGCCGGCGGACAACCACACCGCGGTCAACCTGGCCTTCCGCTGCGGCGACAACGCGTGGCCGCGCGACCTGTCGACCTACCGCCGCGACCTGACCCGCCTCGGCGCCCGCCATCCCGTTTTCGGCCCGTCGGTCGCCAACGTCAATCCGTGCGCCTTCTGGCCGGTCAGCCGGGACAACACCCCGCCACTCGCCAGCAACCGGGCACCGGCGGCACTCGTGCTCGCCGCACTACGCGACGCCTCGGTGCCGCCGGCCAACTCGGCCGCGACCGCCCGCGCCATCGCCGGCTCCCGGCTGGTCACCGTGGACAAGCGGACACACGTGCCGCTGCTCAGCGGCCAGGCCAACGCCTGCCTGACCGGCATAGTCACCGCCTACCTGGTGCAGGGGCGACTGCCGGAGCAGGACACGGCCTGCTAGCGCCGCCACGCATTGCTCCGTGACAAGAGCCGTCCAGGTGATGGCACCTACGGACCCCGAGCCGCCCGGTCGGCTCGGGGCCGCGCGTCGCGTCCCGGTGGGGCGGTAACGGACAGCAACGCCCACCCGAGTGGGTCGGCCCCGAACCCGGGAACCTTGGCCCCACGGGCTGACACATCGAAAATTGGAACATCGACATACATGAGATAACATGCAGCAACTTTCAAGATCGAGCATCCGGTGGAGTGACTGATGCCGCAGAAGCGCCCGCCCCTGGTGGCCCTTGTCGCTCTGCTCCTGCTGCTCGTCGGCGGCCTGACGGCAGGTTTCTCCGCAGCGCGACCGGCCGCTGCCGCGACCGAGGTCAACGGTGACGTACCCGCGCCCGCATTGCACGTCTCCGGAAACCGGCTGGTCACCGAGAGCGGGGCGACCTACCGCCTGCTGGGCGTGAACCGGTCCGGCGGCGAGTTCTCCTGCGTCCAGGGCAAGGGCATGTGGGACGGGCCGATGGACCAGTCCTCGGTCACGGCGATGCGATCCTGGAACGTGCGGGCCGTACGGGTGCCGCTGAACGAGGAGTGCTGGCTCGGCACGGCCGGCGGGGTCAGCGGTGCCGCGTACCAGCAGGCGGTGAAGGACTACGTGAACCTGCTCGTGGCCAACGGGATCAACCCGATCCTGGAGGTGCACTGGACCTGGGGCAGGTATGTGCTGGTCTCGGCGGGCTGCTGGGACGAGAGGGCCACATGTCAGAAACCGATGCCGAGCGCGCGGTACGCGCCTGCGTTCTGGACGAGCGTGGCGAGCGCGTTCAAAGGCAACGACGCGGTGCTCTTCGATCTGTTCAACGAGCCTTACCCGGACTGGGCGAGCCTCACCCTCGACAAGCCGGCCGCGTGGCGGTGCTGGCGTGACGGCGGCAACTGCTTCGGCATCGGTTACCCGGTTGCCGGCTTCCAGACGCTGGTGAACACGGTACGGGCGACCGGTGCGACGAACGTGATCCTGCTCGGTGGGCTGACCTATGCGAACGACCTGAGCCAGTGGCTGCAGTACCGGCCCACCGATCCGACCGGCAACCTGGCAGCCGCAGCCCATGTCTACAACTTCAACGCCTGCAACAGCGTCTCGTGCTACGACCGACAACTGGCGCCGGTGGCGGCCGTCGTTCCGTTGACCCTCACCGAGATCGGTCAGAACGACTGCGGGCACGCCTTCATCGACACGCTGATGACGTGGGCGGACGCGCACGGCGTCGGGTACCTGGGCTGGACCTGGAACACCTGGGACTGTTCCAAGGGACCGGCTCTCATCACGGACTACACCGGCACCCCCACAAGCTTCGGTGCCGGCCTGAAGAGCCGTCTGGACAGAGCCGCCGCTTCCGACTGATCCGCCGGTCCCCGCTCCTGAGCGGACAGCGGGATCAGTTCTCCCCGACGCGCTTCAGGTTCAGGAGGGCGGCGATGGTCGACCCGGTCACGGCGATGAGGACCTGGCTGCCGTTGTCGGTCGCCACTTCATCGGCGCTGTGTCGCCGTCTTCGTCGTCGCCGGGGTGCCCGATGTCGTCGACGCTCGAACCCGAGGCCGGACGAGCCGGCGGACCCACGCCCGACCGTTCGCCGACAGTTCGGCCTCGGTGGGTGTGGGTCCGCCGTTTTCGCTTATCCAGGATTACGGGCTGGTGCAGGTCGGTGCCGGGGAGGACGGCGCGCCGTTGGCGATGAAGCCGAACGTGGTCGACCCGGACGCCGGCAGAGCGCCGTTGTAGGGCGCGTTGCGCACCGTCACCGACGAGCCACTGGTGGTCAGCGTGCCGCTCCACAGTTGCGTGATGCTCTGGCCGCTACCGAGCGCCCACTGGACGGTCCAGCTGTTGATCGCCGAGGTGCCGGCCTGCACGGTGACCTCACCCTGGAAGCCCCCCTGCCAGGAGTTGACCGTTCGGTAGCTGGCGCTGCAGGCAGCGCCGGGCGGCGGCGTGGTAGGCGGAGGCGTGGTGGGCGGAGGCGTGGTGGGCGGAGGCGTGGTCGGTGGCGGCGTGGTCGGTGGCGGCGTGGTCGGTGGCGTGTTGCTGCCGAGCTGGGTGATGAAGTTCCACACCTCCCGCTGGGTCCAGGACCGCGCGCCGGGCGCGTACGGGTCAGCGGAGCCGTCCACGGCGTTGGGGGCATGCGGTCCGTCGAAGGCGCCCCACACCACCGGATAGCCCGGCCTGCACCCGGTGTAGTAGGTGACGACGTGGGTGAGGCTGCCCTGCGCCGGCTCCCGCGGGTTCTGCGGCGTGCAGCCGTTGTTCCTGACGAACCGGTCGCGCATCGACCGTCCACCCGCTATCGACAGCGTGGTGTCCCGCAGCCCGTGGATGCCGAAGTAGGCGATGGGTTGCGTACCGCCCTCGCACCCGCTGAGGACACCCCCGGCGTAGAGCACCACCCCGCGGAAGACGTTTGCCCGCGCGCAGGCGATGGCATAGGTCATACCGGCTCCGTAGCTGAAGCCCGAGGCGAACAGTTGCGTGGTGTCGACGCACAGGCCGGCCCCGATCTGTCTGACCATGTCGTCGACGAAGGTCAGATCCCGGCCGCCGGAGTTGGGCCAGGCGTTGCCGATGCCCTGCGGGGCGACGAAGATCGTGGTGTTGTTGGCCAGCGGCCGGAGCCCGTAGTAGGACCACGCGGGGCCGCTGGTACTGCCGTTGTCGACCTGTTCGGCGGTGCCACCCCACCAGTGGAAGGAGAACATCACACGGTATGGGTGGTTGCTGTTGTAGTTGTCGGGAACCCGCAGAATGTAGCTGCGGTTCTGCCCGCCGCTCTGGATTGTGCGTGTACCGCTGGCCAGCGTAGGTGCCTTACCGCACCCGGCCGACGTCGCCAGGGTGCGGACGCTGTCAGCAGAAGCATGCCCGCCGTTGAGTATCATTCCGCCGGCCGCGATGACGGTGACCGCAGCGACCGCAGCGGCGACAAGTGCTGATCTGCGCTTCAAGAGCATTCCACTCCTTCTGGTATTGAGCTCTCGATTCCGTGCTTGCCGACCGGCAAGAATGCACCGTCCACCGTGCGGTCCGCTGATCCACGAGCGATGTCCGGATCACCACGGGCAAGGCCCGCTCGGCACTGAGCCGCCGGCGTCTGGTCGTAGGCGTCCCCGCCATCAGCCGACCGCCGGCCCCCGCTCCATCTGCGCACGACCCGAGGCCGCATGTGTCGGATCAGGCCGCGTGTGAGGGTGTGGTCGCGGGCCGAGCGCGGCAACACATGCGCGAATGAATAAAAGGCCGACCGAGTACGCGGGGCGCGTTTCGGATCGGGGTCTCCGCAAAGCTCGACGAATCGGACTCGACAACCGTAGATCTGACGTCATACGTCTGTCAAGTGATGCTTGTCGATGGATCTGCATCGGCGAGCCTGCTTCCCCGCCGGCATGGACCCCACCAGGGCGGCGGCGGAATGACTCACCCAGACCACCGCCCGCGCCCGCCGGATGACCACCTTCCACACCTGGTCACCGCTGTGGCCGGACGCCCGATCCGTCGTCACGTCCCTGGCCAACCAGGGCGATTCAGAACCTTTGCGGGACCTCATCGCCCACGCACACCCGGACGACGCCTGCGAGCGAGCAGCCCTCAACTACTCGGCCTACTGGGTGGGCGAGATCCCTTACCGCCACCGCGACGACTCCTTCATGCCCGGGACGCTCGCGGACTGGCACGGCTCGATCCTTCTTCGGCACCTGGTCCAGCGCCTGGACCCAGGACACCCCTTCGTCGACCTCAACATCCACAACGTCTGGGCTCTGCTGGCCGCACGACGCGGTCTCGCTCTCGACAACCCCGCCGCGACTCGGTCACTCCTCGACCGCAGTGTCCCGCTCCTGGACAGTGACCGGATCTCCGCGCGGTCGCGGCAGGAACTAACCTCAATCGTCTACAGCCTGCGGGCGGACGGACTCACCAGCACAGGGACGGGCAGATGAGCGACGACCACGACGCCGCCGGAGCGATGAGCTTCATCTTCGAAGCCGGCGTCCTCAAACGTGCCGCCCGTACCGGCTGGTGGTTCGCCGGCGTCAAGCACCCCGAGTCCATCGCCGAGCACTCCTTCCGGACCGCGCTCATCGGAATGATGCTCGCCGCCATGGAAGGCGCTGACCCGGCCAGGGTGTCGATGCTCTGCGTGCTGCACGACACCCAGGAAACCCGGATCACCGACATCCCACACATCGCCAAGCGTTACCTCACTGCCGCACCCAACACCACCGTCACCGCCGACCAGGTCGCCACCTGCCCACCGGCAGCCGCCGACGTCATCACCGCCGCGGTTGCCGAGTACGAAGCTGGCGAGACACTAGAAGCCATCGTCGCTCGTGATGCTGACAAGCTGGAATGCCTCGTCCAGGCCGTCGAGTACCGCCATCAGGGCATCGACAACGTGCAGCGCTGGATCGACAGCTCACGAGCGGCGCTCAAGACCGCCAGCGCCCATCGCCTCGCCGACGCCGCCCTCAGCGGACAACCTCTCGCCTGGCTCACTCCCCCGCCGCCGGAGTGAGCCCGAGCTATTGCTCGGCGCTCGACGCTTGCCCCACCGGTCGAACGGGCGGGATCAACGCATCCGCGACGCGTTCGCTGACGATCCGCTGACGCCCAACGACACCTGACGATGGAATCAGCAAGAGCCACCCTCGTCCGAGGGTGGCTCTTCTGCGCTACTTCAATGGTGGGCGATACTGGGATCGAACCAGTGGCCTCTTCGGTGTGAACGAAGCGCTCTCCCGCTGAGCTAATCGCCCTCAGCGCCGTTGACTCTACCGGATCGAGGGGCTGGACCAAAAACCCGGGGTCCGCGCGCCGCCGGCACGTCGATCAACGGCTGGTCAACGCTTCGCCAGGTGGTGCTGCAACTGCGCCACCAGGTCGATGCCGAGGCTGTACTTGAGCGACAGCCACACCACGGCCGCCACGAAGACGAGGCCGACGGAGCCGAGGACGAACCGCACCGGCAGCGATTGTGACGCCGCCCACCGCGTCCAGTTGTGCACATGCCGGCGGGTGAAGGTGAGCAGTCGTCGCGCCCAGTGGAACTCCACGGCCCAGATGGCCAGGCCGGCGATCACGATCAGCCAACCGGGGCCGGGTAGTGGAATGAGGGCGATGCCCAGGGTGACCACGAGTGCGCCGGCGACGGCGACGGCGACCTTGAGGGCGACCCGGCCGGTGGGATTGGCGCGGATCAGATCGAGGGTGATGCGCGCCCGGAAGCGCCAGCCGGAACGGGAACGCTCGGCCACGGCCGTACCGGTGGGGCCGACGGCCCGGCGGTCGGACGATGCTGTCCGACCATCGGATTCGGGTTGCTCCATGGGCACTTCACTCCCCCGCCTTTCGGCTGCTCGGGCCCCTACTTCCGGCGAGCCGGTCGTGGCCGGGACATCCACCGAGGAACGGTTCGTGACCATTTGCACCCCCAGTGTCGCCCGGGCCCGTCACTTGCGCAGACCACTGGACGTTACCGGAGTAAGTCGACGACTGAACCACCCGACTTCGGACGGGATGACGCACGGGCAGAGCCGGAATCGTACAAGAACCTTCATGTTCTCGCGGCGTTTCCCACCCCCTTCCCACCACTGGGTGAAGTCAGCGTATGGCGGTGCGTAGCCAGAGGTAGCACCTGAGTATGGGAAAAGCGGGACACGCGCGTTCCGCAGCGGTGCCGGGGGGAGATCGTCCATGAGTGTGATTCGACCAACGACCGTCGAGGTCGAGACGTCGCTAAGGCTCGTCGCGCCTGACGCCACCGCATTGCCGGTGCGCGCCAGTCTGCGTTACGACCCTGCTGACCCGTATGCGGTCCATGTCCTGTTCCACGCCGAGTCGGCCGGCGGTGAGGCCGTCAGCTGGTCCTTCGCCCGCGAGTTGCTGGTCACCGGCCTCGACGAGCCGGCCGGCATCGGCGACGTGCGGGTCTGGCCCTGGGCCACCCCGCGCGGGGACTTCGTCGCGCTGGCGCTGTCGTCGCCGGACGGCAACGCCCTGTTCGAGGTGCCGCGCAGCGTGCTGGTGCGTTTCCTGCGGCGGACCTACGTCGTCGTTCCGCGCGGCCGGGAGGCCGAGCACCTCGACGTCGACACCGCGGTGAACCGGCTGCTCGCCGGCCGCTGAACCACCCGATCGGAGCCGCGCGGATCTGCCGAGTCCGCGCGGCTCCGGCCGCCCGGCACCGGTACGACCTCAACCGTGGGTGGTGATGCCCCCGTCGACCGGGATCACCGCGCCGGTCAAATACGCGCCGGCCCGCGACGACAGGTAGATCGCCGTGCCGGCCATGTCCTCCGGCCGGCCGATCCGCCCCAGCGGCACCTGCTTCGCGACCGCTGCCCGCGAGGCCGGGTCGTCCAGGGCGAAGGCCATCATCCTGCTCTCGAACGGGCCGGGCGCGATCGCGTTGACCGTGATGTGGTCGTCGGCGAGCTGGTGGGCGAGGCTGCGGGTGAGCATGTGCACGGCCGCCTTCGTGGCGCTGTACGCGTACACCTCCATGACCGGCACGCGCAGACCGTCGACCGAGCCGATGGTGATGACGCGGGCCGGGTCGTCGGCGCTGGCCGCGGCGCGCAACGCCGGCAGCAGCGCCGTGGTGAGCCGGAAGACGGCCTTGACGTTCACCGCCCAGAGCTTGTCGAACGCGGCCTCCGGGTACGCCTCGAGCGGCGCACCCCAGGTGGCGCCGGCGTTGTTGACCAGCACGTCGAGCCGGTCCGTGCGCTCCCGTACCGCCGCGGCCAACCCCTCGGCGCCCCCGTCGTGGCCGAGGTCGGCGGGGATGGCCTCGCACCGCCCCTGGGCGGAGAGTTCCTCCGCCACCTTCTGGCAGACGTCGGCCTTGCGGGACGAGATGATCACGTGTGCGCCGGCCTGCACGAAACCCTGGGCGATCATCAGGCCGATGCCCCGGGACCCGCCCGTGACCAGGACCGTCTTGCCGGCGACCGAGAACAGATCCGTCATGCCCATCCCATCACCGCTCGGAGCCTACCGCCCGGTAACGTAACCCGACCCCGGCACCCGGACAACCCCCGCGGCGGGGGTCCCGTCGCCGGGATGCGAGGCCGGCTCGCTGGGGCTACGGTCGCTGGTGATGGTCTCTTCCGGTCAGCTCTCCCCGGCAACCCGTTCCGACCTGCCCGAGATCGACCTGCTCGACCTCGCCGACCTCGCGCCCGAGCCTGTCTGGCGCCGCCCGATCCTGCTCGACACCGACCTGCTGCTCCTGGTCACCGGCGGCCACGGGATCGCCGAGCTGGATTTCCGCGCCCTGCCCTGCCGGCCCGGCACGCTGCTGCGGGCCGAGCCGGGTCAGGTGTTGCGCTGCGCCTCCGGCCTCGCCGCGACGGTGGTGCGGTGGAGCGACGGGGCGCTGCGTGGGCTGGACGTCGACACCACGTCGGTGCCCGCCCACCACCAGCTCACCGGTGAGGACGAGGACGCGGTGATCAACGAGGTGAGCCAGCTGTCGGTGGACGTCCGCCGACACCGGGACGACCCGGTCGGTCAGGCCCTGCTCCGGCACCAGCTCGCTGTCCTGCTGCTGCGGCTGTCGCTGCTGCCGGTCCCGACCGGCGTCGGCAACGACGCGCACCGGGCCGAGGTGGTCACCTTCCATCGGCTGTGCCGCGAGATCGAGCGCGGCTACCAGCACACCCGCCGGGTGGAGGACTACGCGGCGCAGCTGGGCTGCTCCGTGCGTACCCTCACCCGGGCCTGCCTGGCGGTGACCGGGCGCAGCGCGAAGCAGGTGGTTGACGAACGGGTGGCGTTGCAGGCCAGCCGGCTGCTCGCCGCCACCGGCGAGCCGGTGGCCCGGATCGGTCGCCGGCTCGGTTTCCCCGAGCCGACCAACTTCGGTCGCTTCTTCACCCGGGAGGTCGGGATGAGCCCCGGCGCGTTCCGGGCGGCCCACGCCCAGCCGCCACGGGCGGATCGTGCGGCCACGGTCCCCGGCCGAGCCGATCGGGCGGGCATGATAACGAGTTGACCGGTCTGTCCGATCCTGGGAGCCACGCTGATGCCCACGCCCGTCCTGCGTACCGACCGACTGTTACTGGAGCCGTACCGGCCGGATGACGCGGCGGACTCGATCGCTCTGCTGTCCGATCCGGAGGTGGCTCGGTTCATGGGCGACGGCCCGCTCACCCCGGGCGATGCCGCCGGCCTGTTCGAGCGGTTGTTCAGCAAGGTGTACGCGGAGGACCTCTTCGACGTCTGGGCGGTCCGCCGCGACGGCCGGTACGTCGGGCACGCCGAGGTCAAGCACACCGACGAGGTCGACGGCCACGAGATCGTGTACGCGCTGGTGAAGCCGGCCTGGGGCGAGGGCCTCGGCAGCGAGCTGGCCCGGGCCCTGCTCCGGTACGGCTTCGACACCCTCGACCTGCCCCGGGTCTGGGCGACCGTGGCGGAGCAGAACCACGCCTCGCTCGCGCTGCTCGGCAAGCTCGGTTTCACGCATCAGCGCGATGTCACCGAGGACGACGGCAGCGTCACCCGCGTCCTCGCCGTCGACCGCGCCTGACCGGGCCGGCCAGCCGGCCGCTGCGAGAGGTGCCGCCCGACGGCGGGCCGCGTCGGCGGCTGACCGTGGCACCGTCCACCGGGGACGGCAGCGGGGTTTCGGGTTTCCTCGATCCGGGCATCTCAAGCTCGGAGACGACAGACCGCGACGCCGGCACGGCAGTAAGCGACGCCGGGACGGCAGGGTAGCCGAAGGGAGCCCGACGATGGGCCTGATGTTCCGCAAGCGCAAGAAGTACGGGCCGATCATCCTGAACTTCACCGAGAACGGCTTCTCCTCGTGGAGCATCAGGATCGGCCGCTGGTCCTGGAACTCGCGGGCCCGGGCGCACCGCGTCGACCTGCCGGGGCCGCTGTCCTGGAAGCAGGACAAGTCCCGGGCGTGAGGTCCAGGGTCGAACGGGGGTGCCGGTGGTTCACCGGCACCCCCGTTCGGCCGGTCCGCGTCCGGGTGGTCTCACCGCCCGGTCGCGGCACTGATCACCACGTCGCCGCCGAGCCGCCCGTCGACCGGGTCGCGGCGCACCGTGCCGGTGCGCAGCAGATCGGTGAGCGCCGCGACGGTGTCGGCGGCCCGGTGGGCGGTGGCGAGGGTGGTGTGCCGGCGCAGCTCGGTGACCGTGCGTGGACCCCCGCGGTTCAGTTCGGCCAGCAGTTCCCGACGCAGCAGCTCCGGGTCGGGGTGCGGTACGAGGTCCAGCGGCGCGCCGGCGGGGTCGCGGTAGCGCACCGCGACGCTCTCGTCGACGTCCCAGAGCGCGTCCTTGAACGCCGCCAGGCTGTTGTCCAGGTTGGTGCCGAAGGCGACCGTCCGGGCCGGTGAGCCGTCGGCGGCGACCAGTTCCGCCTCGGCGGTCAGGCGGAAGCCGGCGGTCGTCAGCGCGGCGCGGAAGGCGGTCGGCGCCTCGGCGGTGAGCAGCAGTTCGGCCGGGCGGCCGGTCACCGCGGCGGCCAGCATCGCCGGGGCGGGGTCGGCCCCGTCGGCGACGGTCAGCAGCGGGGCTCCGGCCGCACCGGCGGCCTTGAGCGCGACCGGCAGCCGGGACGGGTCGCCGGGCACCACGTGCACGGCCACGTCGGCCGGCAGGGTGGCCTCGACCGGGCCGAGCCGGGCGGGCAGGTCGGGCCCGCCGCCGGCCAGCACCAGAACGGTCAGCCGTCGGCCCCGGAGCTGGTCGGCGAACTCCGCCACCACCCGCAGGGCCGCCTCCGCGGTGCCGGGGTCCCCGGCGTACCCGAGGGCGAGGGTGGCCCGCCGGGAGCGGTGCAGCGCCCCGGGCAGCCAGTGGTCGAGTTGTCGGACGAGCAGCTCGCGCAGGGCGGCATCGGTGGACATCCTGCCGTTCTACCGTACGGGTGCTCAGGCCGGGACGGAGATCCCCACCCCGCCGCGGGTCTGGCCGCCGTAGCGCTGCCGCTCGCGGTCGATGTCGAGCCGGCCGATGCGCCTGCGGGCGGTCAGCGCGGCGTCGTCGAGCAGGTGGGCCGGGACGATCCAGACGATCTCGAATTCCAGCCCGTCGGGGTCGCGGCCGTAGAGGCTCTTGGTGGTCCCGTGGTCGGCGGTGCCGACCAGGGCGTCGGCGGCGGCCAGCCGCTGTGCGGTGTGGGCCAACTCGTCCAGGGTGTCCAGTTCCCAGGCGAGGTGGTAGAGGCCGACGGTGGCGCGCCCGGCCTGGCTGGGGCCGGCGGCGGCGCCGATCTCGAACAGGCCGAGGTCGTGGTCGTTGGTGGAGTCGGGCGCCTGGAGGAAGGCGGCACCGCGGAACCCGTCGGGGGTCATCGGGACCGGGCGGAAGCCCAGGACGTCGCGGTAGAAGGCGACGCTGCGGGCCAGGTCAGCGACGTAGAGGACGGCGTGGTTGAGGCGGTGGATTCCCATGCCCCCACCGTAGCGCGGTTTGGTTGAGCGTTCAACAACGCCGGTATGATGGTCGGCATGACCCGCTGGCTGAACCCCGACGAGCAGCAGACCTGGCGGTCCTTCCTGACCGCCTCGCGGGCTTTGATGGAGACCCTCGACCGCGAGCTGCAACGCGACGCCGGGATGCCCCACGCCTACTACGAGATCCTGGTCCGCCTCTCCGAGGCCCCGCAGCGGCGGCTCCGGATGAGCGAGCTGGCCGAGAGCAGCGGCTCGTCGCGCAGCCGGCTCTCGCACGCCGCCGCCCGGCTGGAGGCCGCCGGGTGGATCCGGCGCGAGGAGTGCCCCACCGACCGGCGCGGCCAGATCGCCGTACTCACCGACGCGGGCTTCGCCACCCTCGCCGCCGCTGCGCCCGGTCACGTCGAGGGCGTCCGCCGCCACCTCTTCGACGCGCTCAGTCCCGCCCAGGTCGACCAGCTGCGCCGGATCAGCGAGACCCTGGTCGCCCACCTGACCCGTTCTTGACCAACTTGCGGCCCGGTGAGGCTTGTACATACCGTGGCCGGACCAGCACGATGAGGCGTGTCCTCCGGCTTCGGTGAACTGATCCTCCAGGCGCAGCAGTTGGTGTCCGCCGGCGACCTCGCCGGCGCCCAGCGGTTGCTCGCCGACGCGCTGGCCGAGGTCGACCCCCGCCCCGACCATGCCTCGCCCGAACTGGCCGACGCCGCCGGCCTCCAGGCCCGGGTGCTGGTCGCGCTCGGCGAGCCGCACTCCGCGCGCGGCTGGGCCGCCTTCGCGTACGCGGCATCCACCCGGCTGCACGGCCGCTCCGACGAGCGGACCATCGCCGCGGCGGCCACCCTGGCCGCGGTGCTGCACCGGGTCGGCAGCGACGCCCGGGCCGCCCGGCTCTACTCCGAGGTGATTCTCGAACTGACCGCCCACGACGGGCCCGAGTCACTGCGGGTGCTGGCCGCCCACGCCGATCTGGCCACCGTGGAGTATGCCCGGGGCCAGTGCGGCCAGGCCCGGGAACGCCTACAGGACGCCTGGGAGCTGCACCGCGAGGTCTACGGCGACGGGCACCCCAGCGGCATCAAGATGCTCGCCCGGCTCGGGGCGATGCAGCGCGACTGCGGCCGGTTCTCCGAGGCCCAGGACACCCTCGCGCTCGCCCGCGACCTGGCCCGCCAGCACCTGGACACCGCGGACCCGCTCGCCCGGCAGGTGACCACGCTGGCCCGGTCGGCCGCCGATCCGGAGCACGTCTGCGCCGACGACCGGCCGCCGCGGGATCCGACGCCGGTGGTGCCCGCCGCGCGTACCGCGTCGCCCGAGGAAGGGCCGCCCGACCCGCCGGCCTGGCCGGCGGCTCCGGCCGACCAGACGTACCCGCCGACGGTGCCCGGTCAGCGGCTGCCCCACGAGAGCGGCCCCGTCGCGTACCCCTCCGAGTCCTCCGGCGACCCGTGGCCGGCGGAGCCGCGCCCCGATCCGCACCCTGAGACCGGTCCCGGACCGGCGGGGTACGCCGAGGCCGAGGGGGTGTACCGGGTCGGTGATCCCGACCCGTCCCGGCTGCTGCCGGTCGTGGTGCCCCGGCCGCAGCCCTCGCCGCGCAACCGGACGCTGCCGCTCGTCGTGGCCGGGGTGGCGGTGGTGCTGCTCGGCGCCGTGGCGGTCGTCGCCGGGGTCGCCGGGGTCGACCGCGGCGACCCACCGCCCGCCTCGCCCGGGCGGACGCCGGCCCAGCCACGACC
>NZ_SMKF01000220.1 GCF_004348325.1 Micromonospora sp. KC213
GTGCCGGCACCGGCGCCGCGGGGTCGGGGCGGAGCATCACCACCGAGGGGGTGGCCTGCACCAGCCCGTGGTGCGCCCCGGCCCCGGGACCGCCCACGTCGAGGTACGCCAGTGGACGGGCCCAGTCGACCCAGCCGACGAGGTGGGTACGGGTGCGGCCGGTGCCGACGGCGAGGCGTACCCCGGCGCGGACGTCGCGGTAGTTGGTGACCCGGGTCGCGGCCAGCCGCTCGGACTCGGCGTCGGTCAGGGCACGGGCGGGGGTGTCCGCGACGGGTGCCCAGTCGAGCAGCCCGGCCACCAGGGCGGCGGCGGACGCGGCGGCGACCACGGAGAGGGCGGCGAGGGTGACGCGTCGGTGGGTCGGCTCCTCGGGCGGTGGCTCGTCGGCGGTGACGTCCGGGGGCGCGGGTGCGGCGCGCAGACCCGGGTCACGGCGCCGCCGGCCGTGCCGGCGGCGACGCGGGTCGGGAGAGGTGTCCACGAGGGGATGAACGCCTGGCGGGCGGGAGGGTGACGAGTCACGAGGCAGGGGCGCTCGCGGCGGCCGGTCTGCGCCCTGGGCGCGACCACGCCGGGTGCGCACGCCGGTGATGTCCGGGTGCTGCGACCTCGCGTGCCAGGGGTGGGAGCCCGAGGAGGGCCCGGCCACCGACCCGGTCGGCCGCCGCGAGCGGCCTACGGTCTTCAGGCTAGCGTGGCGAGATCTGTCTCACAATGGCAATATCGAAGCCGATCAGGGACCTGCGGTAGCCGCCCGGATTGTCGGACCCCCGGCGTACCGTTGGTGTCATGGCGCTCGACATCCCCCGGCTGGACGGCCGTTTCCAGGTCATCAGCGAGTTCCAGCCCGCCGGTGACCAGCCGGCGGCGATCGACGAGTTGGAGCGCCGGGTCCGGCGCGGTGACCGCCACACGGTGCTGCTCGGCGCGACCGGCACCGGCAAGAGCGCCACCACGGCCTGGCTGGTGGAGCGGTTGCAGCGGCCGACCCTGGTGCTGGCCCCCAACAAGACGCTCTGCGCCCAGTTGGCCAAGGAGTTCAGCGAGCTGCTCCCGCACAACGCGGTGGAGTACTTCGTCTCGTACTACGACTACTACCAGCCCGAGGCATACATCCCGCAGACCGACACCTACATCGAGAAGGACTCCTCCATCAACGAGGAGGTCGAGCGGCTGCGGCACTCGGCGACCATGTCGCTGCTCACCCGCCGCGACGTGATCGTGGTGGCCACCGTCTCGGCCATCTACGGCCTGGGCACCCCGGAGGAATACCTCGACCGGGCGGTACGGGTCACCGTCGGCCAGGAACTCGACCGTGACCAGCTGCTGCGCCGGCTGGTCGACATCCAGTACACCCGCAACGACATGGCCTTCCAGCGGGGCACGTTCCGGGTCCGCGGTGACACGCTCGAGATCATTCCGGCGTACGAGGAGCTGGCGGTCCGCATCGAGCTCTTCGGCGACGAGGTGGAGAAGCTCTACTACCTCAATCCGCTCACCGGCGACGTGGTCAAGGAGGTCGACCAGTTGGTGATCTTCCCGGCCACCCACTACGCGGCCGGCCCGGAGCGGATGGAGCGGGCGATCCGCGACATCGAGGCGGAGCTGGCCGAGCGGCTGGCCGAGTTGGAGCGGCAGGGCAAGCTGCTGGAGGCCCAGCGACTGCGGATGCGCACCACCTACGACATCGAGATGATGCGCCAGGTCGGGTTCTGCTCCGGCATCGAGAACTACTCCATGCACATGGACGGGCGGCTGCCCGGCAGCCCGCCGCACTGCCTGCTCGACTACTTCCCCGACGACTTCCTCACGGTGGTGGACGAGTCGCACGTGACCATCCCGCAGATCGGCGGCATGTACGAGGGGGACGCCTCGCGCAAGCGGATGCTGATCGACCACGGCTTCCGGCTGCCCAGCGCCGCCGACAACCGGCCGCTGCGCTTCGACGAGTTCCTGGAGCGGGTCGGCCAGTTGGTCTTCCTCTCCGCCACCCCCGGCCCGTGGGAGCTGGAGCAGGCCCAGGGCGAGTACGTCGAGCAGGTGATCCGCCCGACCGGGCTGGTCGACCCGGAGGTCGTGGTCAAGCCCACCAAGGGTCAGATCGACGACCTGATGCACGAGATCAAGCTGCGTACCGAACGCGACGAGCGGGTGCTGGTCACCACGTTGACCAAGAAGATGGCCGAGGACCTGTCGGACTACCTGCTGGAGAACGGCATCCGGGTGCGGTACCTGCACTCCGAGGTCGACACCCTGCGCCGGGTGGAGCTGCTGCGCGAGTTGCGCAAGGGCGACTACGACGTGCTGGTCGGCATCAACCTGCTCCGGGAGGGTCTGGACCTGCCCGAGGTCTCGCTGGTCGCGATCCTCGACGCCGACAAGGAGGGCTTCCTGCGTAGCGGCCGGTCGCTCATCCAGACCATCGGCCGGGCCGCCCGCAACGTCTCCGGTCAGGTCCACATGTACGCCGACAAGATCACGCCGTCGATGGCGGAGGCGATCGACGAGACCAACCGGCGGCGGGCCAAGCAGATCGCGCACAACGAGGCGCACGGCGTCAGCCCCGAGCCGCTGCGCAAGAAGATCCACGACATCCTCGATGACATCTACCGCGAAGCGGAGGACACCGAGGCGTCCCGGGTCGGCGGTGCGGTGCGACAGCTCTCCCGGGGCAAGGCGCCGGTGAAGGAGACCCGCAGTCGTACCCGGGCCACCGGGGCGGGCCCGTCCCGGGAGGGGATGGCCCGAGCCGATCTGGCGCAGCTTATCCAGGAGCTCAACGACCAGATGCTGGCCGCCGCCCGGGAGTTGCAGTTCGAGCTGGCCGCCCGGATCCGCGACGAGGTCGCCGAGCTCAAGAAGGAGCTGCGCGGGATGGACGCGGCCGGGGTGAAGTGACCGGCGGGGGTGGCCGTCGCCACGAGGAGACCACGCGATGACCGTGCGCGACGACGTGAGGTAAGGGGCCTCTCGTGTCAGGCGTGACGCTCCCGCTGGGATCAGCCCAACCCACGTCTGACACTCACGCGGCGCGGCGCAGCCACAGGGCGAGGACGCGCAACCTTCGGCGATACGGGACAGCCCTTCCTCATCGGAGGGACATGATGGACGGTTGCGTTCCGCAAGCAAGGTATTGCCGTGGGTGATGGTCCTGCGTACCCTCCGTCGTGGGGAGGCGGGGATGCCGTTGTCATCGAGTCCGGTCATTCGGCGTGCGCGACTGGGCGCCGAGCTACGTCAGTTGCGCAGGCGCAAGGCACTCACCCTGGAACAGGTCTGCGGCCTGTTGGGGTGGGCGTCCACTTCGAAGCTGTCCCGCATCGAGCTCGGGCAGAGTCGGCCCGACCTGGCCGACGTGCTGGACCTGCTGGACGTCTACCAGGTTCCGGCGCCGCAGCGCGACGAACTGATCGTCATCGCGCGGGACGCGGCGACCAGCCGAGGCTGGTGGCGGACGTTGGGTGAGATGCACGAGCGGCAACGCACGTACGCCGAGCTGGAGGCGGGTGCGGCGAACATCGTGGAGTACCAGCCGGCCGTCGTGCCGGGCCTGCTCCAGTCGCCGGGCTACGCCCGGGCGCGGATCGACGCCGGCCGGCTGCTGCACCCGGAGGTCGACGTCGAGGCCGACGTCCGGGCCCGGCTGCTGCGTCAGCAGGTCCTGCGCCGTCCCGACCCACCCCGCTACACCGCCCTGCTCGACGAGCGGGTCTGTGACGGCGGTGGCGTCGCGCCGGACGTATGGCAGGAACAGCTGGCGCATCTGCTCGCGCTGGCCGAGTTGCCACACGTCACCGTCCGCGTGGTGACCCGTACCGCCGCACCGGCGACGGGAGTACATCCGCTGACCGGCTACTCCAGCTACTCGTTCCCCGACCCGGCCGACCCGCGTACGGTCATGGTGGAGACGCTCACCGCCGACGTACGCCTGGTGACCGGCGCGGACGTGGCGCGGTACGAACAGGTGAGCGACTGGCTCGCGTCGGCCGCGCTCGACGGGGAGGAGACCGCCGCCCTGTTGCGCGACCAGGTCGCCAGGGCGGCTGACCGAGGCCGATCGGTCGGCGGAGAGGTCGTCCGGTAGCCCGGCAACGTTCGCCGGCACTGGCTGGCTGGCCGGCGGTCGGCGCGGGGTTGAGGCCGCCTCGGCGAGCAGCGCGGCGGGCACGCCCGAGTTGAGCAGGTCGGCGGGAACGTACCCGGCGCTCGACCGCTGGTCGGTCTGGTGGCGCGACCGCTGGTCGGTCTGGTGGCGCGGCCACCGGTCCCGGCGCCCCCGAACGCGTCGGGGCCGGTGCCGCGCACACGTCGCACGGTAACCGGGGGGTACGACAATTCCGGGAGTGGATCGGCGGTCGCTCGGCTCAGGCGGGGACGTCGACGAAGTGCTCGACCCGGGGCGGGCCGGCGAAGTACGGACCGATCAGGGCCCGCCACCTGCCGAAGGCATCGGTGGCGCGGAAGTTCTCCTCGTGCGCCTCCACCGAGTCCCACTCGACCAGCAGCACGAACCGGCTCGGGCTCTCGATGCCCCGGGTCATCCGGACCGATCGGCAGCCTTCGACGGCCGTGATGATCGGATGCGCCTGCCCGTACGCGGCGGCGAACTCGTCCTCGTGTCCGGGTAGTACCTCGATGAGCGCGAC
The DNA here is from genome assembly GCF_004348325.1 of Micromonospora sp. KC213. Lineage (GTDB taxonomy): Bacteria > Actinomycetota > Actinomycetes > Mycobacteriales > Micromonosporaceae > Micromonospora. Next base: position 4,650 of record NZ_SMKF01000220.1, read on the forward strand.
CTCAAGCACCATGTCCGAAGCCTCGCACGACCCCTGATTCGCCCCGACCGGCGGGTCCGGCTGTCCCACCGACGGTGGGACGTCGCCACCGGCTCCCCCAGGATTCTCCGGCCTGTCATGCCGGCGGGCATCTATACACCTAGCCTCCTAGGATGGAGAGGCGTTGTGAGCCACAGCTGAGCGCGGAACGTGATATTGCCAGCAATCCCGGCTTCCGCAGGTGCGCCGCCTGGCCTGGATGGTGAACAATGGCCGCCGAGGAGGGGAGTATTCCCCCGCGACGGAGTCGTCAGCACGGTCGACCGCCACCCCTGGCACCCGACCCGGCTCCATCGGTCAACGTCCCGCCCGCGGGCCGTTGGCGGAAGAGACCTCCGACAGCCACTTGAGCTCCCGTCGCCGCCCACCCTGCCGCCATCCGGTGTCCCGGTGTGCACGACGCCGCGTGTCTGCCGGAGGAATGCATTGAACGTGTCCGCAATGGTGTGGGCGGTAACGCTCGTCGCGCTGACGGCGGTCCTGTTGGTGGACCTGCTCATCGTCGGTCGGCGACCGCACGAGCCCAGCATCCGGGAGTCGAGCCTCTGGGTCGGCTTCTACGTCGGGCTGGCCCTGATCTTCGGCGTCGGCCTCTGGCTCACCAGCGGCGCAAGCGCAGCCGGCCAGTTCTACACCGGGTGGTTGACCGAGTACAGCCTCTCGGTGGACAACCTGTTCGTCTTCGTCATCATCATGGCCCGCTTCGGGGTGCCCCGGCAGTACCAGCAGAAGGTACTGCTCATCGGCATCGTGCTGGCCCTGGTGATGCGCGGCGGGTTCATCGCCGCCGGCGCCGCGTTGATCTCGCAGTTCTCCTGGGTCTTCTACATCTTCGGCGCCTTCCTGATCTACACCGCGATCAACCTGGCCCGGCAGGGTGAGTCGGACGAGGACGAGTTCAGCGAGAACCTGCTGATCCGGTGGAGCCGCAAGGCGTTGCCGATCTCCCGCGAGTACGACGGCGCGAAGCTGACCACCCACCAGGCCGGGCGGCGGCTGTTCACCCCCATGCTGATCGTGATGATCGCGATCGGCACCACCGATCTGATCTTCGCGTTGGACTCGATTCCGGCGATCTTCGGGATCACCCAGGAGCCGTACCTGGTCTTCACCGCGAACGTCTTCGCGCTGATGGGCCTGCGTCAGCTCTACTTCCTGCTCGGGGGCCTGCTGAACCGGCTGATCTACCTCAGCTACGGCCTGGCGGTGGTGCTCGGCTTCATCGGCGTCAAGCTGGTGCTGGAGGCACTGGCCGACAACAAGGTGCCGTTCATCAACGGTGGCGAGCACGTCGGTTGGGCACCGCACATCCCGATCTGGCTGTCACTTCTGATCATCCTCGGCACCCTCGCCGTGGCCACTTCGGCCAGCCTGGTCAAGTCCTCCCGGGACCGCCGCCGCGAGCTGGCCGACGCCCGTCCCTGACCCATTGGTGCCTACGCCGCCCGGGGCACCCCGGCGGCGTACGCACCGCAGCCGTGCGGGATCGCCGGCGGCCCGGCCCACAGGTGGGCGCGCACCATCGGCGATCATCGGATGCGGCACCCGGTACCGGAGCGGGATGCGCAGAAGGGACGTCGGATGAGCGGGCAGAACTGGTGGCTGGTGGGTGCGCCCAACGCCCGCGACCTGGGCGGGCTGCCCACCGGCGACGGCCGGCGGGTGCGTGCCGGCCGGCTGCTGCGTACCCCGGCGCTGGGGCGGTTGACCGACGAGGACCTGCCGGTGCTGGGCAAGCTCGCCCCCGCCTGCGTGGTGGACCTGCGGGACGCCTCCGAGGTGTCGGTCGCCCCGGCGGACCGGTTGGTCGGTCAGCCGCGGGTGGTGCACCTGCCGGTGCTCGACCCGGCGCACCCGGTCTTCATGTACGTCTCGGCGCTGCTGCTCGGCCACGACCTGGAGACGTACGACGAACTGGCCGAACAGGGGACACCCGCGGCGATGGAAGCGATCTACCGGTGGTTCGTCACCGGGGACGCGGCGCGGGCCGGGTTCGGGGCGGCGGTGCGGCTGGCCGCCGAGGGCTCGAACCTGCCGCTGCTGTTCCACTGCTCGGCCGGTAAGGACCGTACCGGCTGGCTGGCGGTGGTGCTGCTGACCGCGCTCGGCGTCGAGGATGCCGCGATCAGAGCCGACTACCTGCGCAACAACGAGCTGACCGCGAGTCTGCGCGAGGTGCTCATGGAGGCGATGACCCGGCAGCACCCGTCGCTGGACCCGGAGACGGTGCGGCCGGTGCTGGAGGCGCGGCCGGAGTACCTGGACGCCGCATACGACGAGGTGCGCCGGGTGCACGGGTCGTTCGAGACGTACCTGCGGGTGGGTCTGGGGGTGACCGACGAGGTGCGCGCCGCGCTGCGGGAGCAACTGCTGGAGTAGGCGCCGGAGATTGTGGCGCACGGCGACCCCGGACGGGCCGGTCGGACCAGTGGGTGCGCGGCTCACCCGGCCAGACGGTGCCGGGCGGCCCAGGCCGCCGCCGAGACGTCCGCGACCAGACGGCAGCCGTCTTCGGCCCGCTCCTGGCCGGTGGCCGGTTCGGTGGTGGTGCAGACCGCGATGGCGTACGGCGGGGCATCGTCCGGAAAGACGACGCCGGCGCTGTGCCGCACCCCGCGTACCCAGCCGTTCTTGTGCGCGATCCGGGTGCCGGCCGGCAGGCCGGCGGCCAGGTCGTCGCGGTGTTCCTGGGCCAGCAGGACGTCGACCATGGCGGCGCAGGCGGCCGGGGTGGCCAGCGGTCCCGGTCGGTTCGCCCCGCTGGCCAACCCGCCGAGCAGTGCGGCCAGGTCGCCGGCGGTGACCAGGTTGGTGATGCCGACCTCCCGGGCGGCGAAGTCCTCGATGCCTCGGCCGGTGACGCTGTGCCGGGCACCGGCGCTCGCCCAGGCTTCGGCGACCGCCGGCAGTCCGACGTGGCCGAGCACGATGTTGGTGGCCAGATTGCTGGACCGGGTGATCATCCGGTGGGCGAGCCAGCGTAGGGAGGCGGTCGCACCCACGCGCTCCCAGACCGCGTCGTCGTTGTCGTAGTGCCGGGCGCAGGAGAACCGGGGGGCTCCCGGTCGGGCGGATTCGAATTCGTTGACCACGGCGACGGGGGCATCGAGATCGGTGCTGCCTGCGTCGGCCGCCCGGTGCAGGGCGAGCAGTACCGCGACCTTCATGGTGCTGGCCGCGTAGTGCGTCGCCGCCGGGTGCCGGGCCCAGCTGGCAGCGGCGTCCAGCCGCCCCACGTACGCGGAAACCACCCCCGGCACCCGGTCCAGCCGGGCGTCGAGCTCACCCCATCCCATGCCCCAC
>NZ_SMKF01000221.1 GCF_004348325.1 Micromonospora sp. KC213
GCCCGCCGCCGACCACCACGCCGCCGACGCCACCTGCCGGGCCCTGCCGGGTCGGCTACACGGTCAACGCGTGGTACACCGGCCTGACCGCCTCGGTGACCATCACCAACACCGGTACCGCCCCGATCAACGGCTGGAGCCTCGGCTTCACGCTGCCGCCCGGGCAGAACATCACCAACGGCTGGAACGCCACCTACACGCCGACCAGCGGAGCGGTGACCGCCCGCAACGTCTCCTACAACGAAACCATCGCGCCCAACGCGTCGGTGACCATCGGCTTCCAGGCCAGCCACACCGGCAACACCGGCGAGCCGACCTCGTTCACCCTGAACGGGCTCGCCTGCACCACCGCCTGACCGCACCGCCCGGTGCCGTGGTGGACGACGCGTCCACCACGGCGTCCGGTCGCGGCCTCCGGGCGGTCAGGAGGATCAGCGGGGCGCACTCGTCAGGCAGGTCGGCTGCGTTCCGTGCTCGGGGACGGAAGCTGGCGGTCGTGCAGCCGGCCGAACAGGGCCAGCGACGTGATCGCCCCGACCAGCGCGAGGAACATGTCCCACTGAGTGTCCCAGACGTCGCCCTGGGTGGCGAGGAAGTCGTCGGCGGCCGCTCCGCCGACCACCGCAGCCCACCACTCCAGCATCTCGAAGAACGCGCTGAACGCCAGGCAGGCGCAGACCACCAGCGGGGCGAGCCACCGGCTGCCGCGCAGCGGCGAGCGACGGACCAGGATCTCCCGGACCAGGATCGCCGGCACGAACCCCTGCGCGAAGTGACCCAGCCGGTCGTACGGGTTGCGGGACAACGCGAACGCGTCCCGCGCCCACTCCCCCATCGGGGTCCGGGCGTACGTCCAGTGCCCGCCGGCGATCAGGATCAGCGCGTGGACCGCGAGCAGGCAGCACAGCAGGGTGGTCAACGGGAAGCGACGCCAGGCCAGCACCACCGCCGGCACCCCCACGATCACCCACACCGTCTCCAACAGCCAGGTGAGCCGGTCGTACGGCCGGATGCCGGAGACCACCAGCGCCACGACGACCACACCGAGCAGCACCGGCGGCAGCAGAGCACGTGTTCGAGGCACCGCCGGACCTCCTGTCTTCACCGGGTGGGAAGCCAGCCCACCGTCGACCGGACGCCGAAGATACCGTGTCCCGGTCGGCCGCACCGCCCGGGCCGCCCGCACAGCCGCCGCAATCGCCTCATCGACCTGCGTCGGCCCGCCCCGGTACGAGGGGACACCCGGCGGCGCCGCGACCCCGACGGTGCGCCGGTTCGGGCAGCCGCAGGCGCAGCCGGCCGCCGTCGTCGGTGACCCCGGCCGAGACGCCGTACACGTCGCGCAGCAGCCGGGTGCGGTGCCCGCAGTAGCGTTCCATCGCCTCGCCCAGCGCAGCCGCGGTTGCGGCGTCCGGGCAGGTCCACGACGCCCCGGAGACGGTGGGTCGGCCACCGGCCGGGCCCAGGAAGGCGAGATCGGCGTGGGTGACGTGCAGGCCGACCGGCAGGCGTTCGTGGTGCAGCGCGGTGACGAGCCCGGTCCGTCCGTCGGTGATCATGTGTGTGGCAGGGGGACGCGGTTGACGTCCGCCTCGGGCAGCGGTGTGGCGCGCTGGCCCAGGCGTAGCGGGTCGGTGTAGAGGCGGCTGCCGCCGAGGAACGGGTAGGCCGCCGGAGGATTGCCGTAGGTGCCCGGGGCCACCACCCGCACGACGGCGACCCCGGCCGCCGCCGCGTCCGGTGTTGTCACGTCCACGGCGACCGCCTCGATACCCTGGCTGGCCAGCCGGTTCAGGTAGCCGGTCCGGACGTCGCCGTCGACGTGCGGCAGATCGTCGAGCCCGATCGGTTCGTCGCCGCCGGTGATCGGGTGCAGGTGCGCCCGCAGGGCGGGGTCCAGCCAGAGCTAACCGTGACAACCGAGGTCCACCACGTCAGACCAGTCCGGGCGGTACGACCGGGAGTAGCACCGGTCGGCCCGCCAGGGATGGAAGACGCTTCCGTCGATGAGCCCGGTCCCGGCCGCCTGCCAGATGCGGAGGTGCCGGCGGCACGGGCCCAGCCCGGCCCCCGCTGCCGGTCTGGCACCAGCAGCCGGGTTCGGTTTGGCGCCCGGGGTCGGTCTCGCCCTCACCTGCTGGGCGCTCGCCTCCGCCGCCGACGTCCTGTACGGACCGGTGGCTGTCGCCGTCCTGCTGCCCCACGCCGACAACGCCGTACGCGGCCGGCTCATGGCGCTGTGGAGCGCCGCCGCCACCGGCGCCCTGGCCCTGTCCTCCCTCACCGGCGGCATCCTGGTCGATCGGCACCCGCCCGGACTGGTGGCGGCGGCCGCCGGGGTTCTCATGGTGCTCGCCGGCGCCACCTGGCTGGCTCTCCTGCGTCGGGGCCGGCTCGACCCGCCCCGGCTGCCGGCATGAGCGGGCCCACCCCTCACCCACCAGATGGGGTGGTTTGCCGCAGAAAGCAATCGCGGGACACCGTCGGATTCCTACTGTCGGAACCGGCCTGACACGCCGTATCCCGAGCCGGAGGAGCACGATCATGCAGATGACCGCGACCGACAACCACGCCGTCGCCCAGGCGGTACACGACGTCGGATCGGCGTTGTGGTTCGGTGGCACCGTCATGGGGGTGGCCGGGGTGAACAAGTCCGGCGCCGACCTGGCCCAGGGTATCGACCGCATTCGGGTCGCCGAGTCGGCGTGGACCCGGTTCAGCCCGGTGCAGTGGCTCGGCATCGGCGCCACCCTGATCGCCGGAATGCAGCTCACCCGGGTCGGTGGGCGGCGGCTGGCGTTGCAGAAGGGCTTCGCGTCCGTGGGAGCCATGAAGGCCGGAGCGGCCGTGCTCGGCGCGGGAGCCACCGCCTACGCCGCATACTGCGGCACCCGGATCGGACAGCTCGCCGAGGAGGCCCAGCAGCGCGGCGAGCACCTGGAGGTCGTCGACGCGACCATCCCGACCGGAAACACCCCGGACGAAATCGCCCGGTGGCAGCGCCGCCAGCGCATCGCCCAGTACGTCGTGCCGGTGCTGGCCGGCGCGAACATCGTGCTCGGCTCGTACCTCGTGCAGTCGTACCGCAGCGTCGCCACCGCCAAGGGGGTCATGCGTCGGCTGCTGCCGGGCTGAGGCCCGGCGGCGGTCGGAACGCCCGGCCGTTGCCCCGGCCTTTCCACCGTCACCGCCCTCTTGCGCGCGGGCACCGGCCAGGATGGCCGGTGCCGCCGACAATCGTGGGGACCGCACGGGCAGCGATGTGTGACATGACAGCCACCCATTGCACAACACACGTTCCACCAACGAGACTAGGCCGGACTCGCTCCGGCCCGGCGGCACCGGCCTCCAGCGAGGAGCGGAGGAGAGGGGTGCGCGTTGCCGAACCCACCGGCAGGGGTCAGAGCGCTATCGATTCCCGCCTGGCAGGCCCTGCCGCGGCTGATCCGCAACCCCCACCAGACACTCGTCGAGATGGCGAACCGTGCCGACGGCGACGTCGTGCGGGTAGGGCTCGGAGTGTCCAGCGCCTACCTGGTCACCAATCCGGAGCACGTGCAGCAGGTCCTGCACGAAAGGGCCGACAACTACCCCCGTGGTGACGACACACCGCTGTGGCGGTCGGTGCGGAAACTGGTCGGCGACGGAATCCTCGCCGAGGGAGAGACCTGGACGGCGAGCCGCAGGACGCTGGCCCCGCTGTTCCGCCCGACCCGGCTCAACGCCCTGGTGGACACGATGGCCGACGCCGTCGCCGACACGGCCGGCCGCCTCGACGAGGTGGCCGCCGCCGGGCAGCCGGTCAACATCGGTGGCGAACTGTCCCGCATGGTGTCCAGCGCCATCATGCGGGTCTTCTTCGCCGATCGGGTCTCGGTGGACTCCGCCCTGCGCATCATGGCGGCGCAGGAGGTGATCGTCACCTCGATGGCACCGCGTCTGCTCGCACCCTTCGTGCCCTGGTGGATCCGGCTGCCCGGCGACAAGCGGTTCCACGCCGCCGTGGAGGCCATCGACGACATCCTGCTGCCCGTGCTCCGCGAGGCGCTGCGGGAGCCCGGGGAGGGCGACGACGTCCTGTCCACTCTGGCCCGGGCGCGCACCGCCGAGGGCCAGCCGCTGAGCATGAAGCAGATGCGCGACGACCTCGTCTCGATGGTCGCGGTCACCACGGAGACGACCTACGTGGTGCTCACCTGGCTGTGGCCGGTCCTGACCAACCATCCCGACGTGACCGAACGGCTCTACGACGAGGTCGGGCGGGTGGTCGGCCCCGGCCCGGTCCGCGCCGACCACCTGCCGGAGCTGACCTACACCCGGCTGGTCCTGCAGGAACTGCTCCGTCTCTACCCCGCCGGGTGGATCGTGCCGCGCCGGGCGGCCGGCGCCGACGTCCTCGGCGGCGTACGTATCGAGCCGGGGGCCACCATCGTCCTCTCCCCGTACGCCACGCAGCGCCTGCCCTCTCTCTGGGGCCCGACCGCGGCGGACTTCGACCCGGAACGGTTCGCACCCGAGCAGCAGGCACGTCAGCCGCTGCCCCGGTACGCGTACTACCCCTTCGGCGGGGGCCGACACCGGTGCCTGGGCGAGCACCTGTTCAACGTCGAGGCGGTCCTGATCGTGGCCACGCTGGTCAGCAGGTTCCGGTTCACCCTGACCGACTCCGCTATCCCCCGCACCCGGGTCGCCGCGTCGCTTCGACCGGCACGGCCGGTGGAGGTGGTCCTCACGCCGCTCGACCGCCACCGCACCCGATAGGAGCCGAGCCGTGTCTTCATCTCCCTTCGTCGACGGGTTCACGGCCGCCTCGGAGCAGGGGCGGATCTGTGCCCTCGCCGCCAGGGGCCACCGCGACCTGCAACAGCGGGTCGCGGCGTATCCAAGGCTGTTTCCTGACCCGCCGGTCGACGGTGCCATGCTCGGGGCGCTGGCCATGTCGACCGCGTTCATCGCTCCCTGGTGCACCGCCGAGCAACTGCGGATCGCCAACCGCGCTTCGCTTTGGGTCACCGCGGAGGACTGGCAGATCGACTTCTCCGCCACGTCCTGGGAGGCGGTCGAGTCCACCGTGTCCAGCTGTCTGGCCGTGGCGGACGGCGGCACCCCGGCCGACGACGACGACCTCGGGCGCTTCCTGGCCGAGGTCCGCGACGAGTTGGCCACCAGGCCGGCCTTCGCCGCGTTGCGATCGGCGTGGCGGGAGGAGGTCCGGCGTATGCTCACCGCCGATGCGCGGGAGTGGCGGTGGCGGTCGGCGCGGACGCTCGGCGGGTGGTCGCCGCCGACCTTGGCGGAGTACCTGGACAACGCCGACAACTACGGGGCGTCCTTTGTCAACGTCTCACATTGGATCGCCACCAGCGAGCCGGACGTCCTGGCACACCTGCCGGAACTGACCGCCGCCAGCCGCGAGGCACAGCAGGCCATCCGGTTGGTGAACGACCTGGCCAGCTACGAACGCGACGTCCGGTCGGGAGACCTGAACGCACTCATGCTGGGCGTCGACCGCGAGGAGATGACCCGCCACATCGCCGACCAGCTCGACCGATGCCGCAAGTCACTGGAGGACCTGGCGGGTAGTTGCCCGCAGGAGGCACTCTACCTGGCCCGGGAGATCGGGTTCACCAGCGGCTTCTACCACGGCACCGACTTCTGGGGCAGCTTCGACCGGTGACCCGAGCGCCGGAACGTGACGAGAGACATAGATATGGCTATGCGCAGGCCAGCCGGCCGTGACGCCGGGACGACCTTGAGCAATCTGTCGGCTAACTGCTAGCGTGCGCCGGTCTGCATCTCCAATGGCTTGTCCGGCAATCATTGCCGGCAAACCGTCTATGTCCGGCATGGGACGGTCCAATGCGGTCTGGCAGCGCGAATCTTCGTGCGAAAGTTGTTGCTCTCCTGCTGTCGCTGGTGGCGCTCTGGTCGTTCGCGGCCTGGGTGACCTTGAGGGACGGCGTCAATCTGCTGGGCGTGCAGGCCATGGACAGCCAGATCATCGGCCCCAGTGAGCCGCTGCTGCTGAACCTTCAGGTCGAACGCCGCCTGTCCACCGCCCAGCTCGGCACCGTGAGTGGCGCCCGCCAGGCGGCCCTCGCCGCCGAGCGGAACAAGGTCGACGAGGCGGCGGCGGCCTTCCGGTCCTCGGCGCGCAGCTGGCTTGCCAGGACCGCCGCCAACGACACGGCCGAGCGGCACGTCGACGACGCCCTCGCGGCTCTGGACCGGTTGCCGGCGACCCGGCAGTCGATCGACGGTCGGCAGATCGGCCGGGCCGAGGCGGCCACCGTCTTCACCGAGCTCATCGAGGTGCTGTTCCGGCTCTACGACGTCGCCGCCGCCCTCGACGACACGGAGATCGAGGCGGACACCCGGAACCTGATCGAGCTCTACCGCATGCGAGAGCTGGTGTCCCAGGAGGACGCGCTGATGACCGGCGCGCTCGCGGCCGGCCGGATGACCGCCCCCGAGCACACCCGGTTCACGCAGCTCGTCGCCGCGCACCGCTTCCTGACCGACCGCACCGCGCCCCGGCTCCGCAACCCCGAGCACGAGCAGCTCGAAGCGGTGCTCACGGGCAGCGCGTTCGCCGACCTCCGCCGGCTGGAGGACAGGGTGCTCGCCAGCGATCGCGACACCGCCAAACCGGCGATCGGAGCCCAGGAGTGGAACGACGCTGCGGAGTCCTCGCTCAACGAGCTGCAGAAGATGGTGCTCGCCAACGGTGACGCACTGGTGGAACGGGCCACCCCGGTCGCCGTGGGGGTCGTCGTCCGGTTGGTGTTGGCCGCCGGGCTGGGGCTGCTGGCGGTCATCGCCTCCGTCATCGTGTCCATCACGACGGCACGGGCCCTGGTCGCCCAGCTGCAACGGCTCCAGGTGGCGGCCCACAAGCTGGCCGACGAGCGTCTTCCGTCCGTGGTGGAACGCCTCGGACACGGCGAGAAGGTCGACGTGGCCAAGGAGGCCCCACCCCTGGACTTCGGTGACGACGAGATCGGCCAGGTGGGCCAGGCGTTCAACCGCGTGCAGGAGACCGCGATCCGCACCGCGGTGGAGCAGGCCGAGCTTCGCCGCAACGTCCGCGACGTCTTCCTCAGCCTGGCCCGCCGTACCCAGGGACTGGTGCACCGACAGGTCACCCTGCTCGACGCGATGGAACGGCGGGAACAGGACGCGGAGGAGCTGGAGGACCTGTTCCGGGTCGACCACCTGGCCGTCCGGATGCGCCGCAACGCGGAGAACCTGGTGGTGCTCTCCGGGGCCACCCCGGCCCGCGCCTGGCGCCGCGACGTGCCGATGCTCGACGTCGCCCGGGCCGCCACCCAGGAGGTGGAGGATTACGCCCGGGTGACGGTGCAGCCCTTCGGCACCGTCGGGCTCGCCGGACGCGCGGTCGGCGACGTCATCCACCTGCTCGCCGAGCTGATCGAGAACGCCCTGTCCTTCTCGCCGCCGCACACCGAGGTCCAGGTCCGGGGTCAGTTGGTGGGCCGGGGCTTCGTCGTGGAGATCGAGGACCGCGGGCTCGGCATGGGCGCGGAGGAGATGGCGGCCGCCAACGAGCAGATCGCCAGCGACCAGGAGTTCAGCCTGTCCAACGCCAACCAGCTCGGGTTGTTCGTGGTGAGCCGGCTGGCGAACAAACACCACCTCACCGTCCAGCTGAAGGACTCTCCGTACGGCGGCACCACGGCGGTTGTGCTCATCCCCAAGGAGCTGATCACCAACGCTCAGCCGGTGGCGCCGACCGGCGGGCCGGTGCCCGCGACGGCGGCGGCCAGTCCGATGGCGGAGGCCCAGGCGCCGCGACCGCTGACGCCGCGCGCCCCGTCGGTGGTCACCGACTCCGCGGCGGTGGCCGCGCTGAACACGCCGACGCCCACCCTGGGTCTGCCGCAGCGGTCGAGCAGGCGGGACGCCTCCACATCGCCGGCCGCCACCACACCTGTCTCTTAT
>NZ_SMKF01000222.1 GCF_004348325.1 Micromonospora sp. KC213
GAGCTGCCTGGGGGCGCAGACGACGGCGCCCGCCGCCGCGGGGTGCGGTGGCGGGCGCCGGGGGTGGCGGTGAGGTCAGTCGTCGCCCTGGAAGTAGCTGATGAGGCGGAGCAGCTCCAGGTAGAGCCAGACCAGGCTGACCAGGATGCCGAACGCGGCGACCCACGAGTACCGCTGCGGCAGCCCCATCCGGACACCCTGCTCGACCTCGTGGAAGCTCAGCACGAAGCTGAGCGCGGCGACCACCACGACGACCAGGCTGAAGCCGATCGCCAGCGGGCTGCCGTCACGCAGGCCGGTGTTGATACCGAACAGCGCCAGCACCAAGTTGATCAGCATGACGCCGAACAGACCGGCCATCACGGCGATCATGCCCTTGACGAACTTCGGCGTCGCCCGGATGACCCGCGCCTTGTAGAGCATCGCCATCAGGAAGAAGACGCCGAAGGTGGCCACCACGGCCTGCAGCACGATGCCCTCGTAGAGCGACTCGAAGGCCTTGCTGACCAGGCCCACGAAGGCACCCTCGACCACCGCGTACGCGATGACCAGCGCCGGATTCGCCATCCGGGAGAACGAGATGATCAGGCCGAGGACCAGACCGACGATGGCCGCGCCGATCCAGGCCGGACCGAGCAGAGCGTCCGGCACCAGCACCCAGGCGGCCGCGGCGGAGACACCGAGGATGCCCAGAAGAGCGACGGTCTTGACCACCACGTCGTCGATCGACATGGTGCCGGCCGCCACCGGGGCGGCGGGGTAGCCGGGCTGGCCCGGGTACTGCTGGGGAATGCCCGGCTGTCCGTACGGCCCGGGCTGGGCGTACCCGGCCGAACGCTCCCGCTCGGCCGCCTGGCCGAGCCGGGCGAGCACCGGGTTCGAGGTCTTCACTTTCAGGCCTCCCTCAGGGGGTCGTCGCACGCTCGACGTGCCCTTACAGGGTACGGGTCGCCGGCAAGGCACGCCGCACGGCAAGCTGTGGGATAGCTGAGAGTCTACGGTGCCCGGGGCGGGGGTCGAACCCGCACGCCTTGCGGCAGCCGCTTTTAAGGCGGCCGTGTCTGCCGTTCCACCACCCGGGCAGGCGGCACCGGCACGTCGACACACGGCGGTGCACGTGTCACCGTAACCGTTGCGGGGCCACGAGGCGTACCCCGTGCGGTTAGGGTCGATTCCGTGACCAGCCAAGCCCGTACGGCGCCCGGCGCCGATCGCGACCTGGCGCTCGATTCCACCGAGCCGGCCGCGACCGGCTCCCGCCTCACCCGGTGGCGCTCCGGCCTGCTCCGGCACCGCGCCGACCTGGCCGTCGTGCTGGTGTTCCTGCTGCTCGCCGGCTGGGTCACCCACGGCATGTGGCCCGACCCGTCCGGCCGGGTGCTGGCCCTCAACCCGGCGGACCAGACGCTCTACGAGTGGTTCCTGGCCGTCGACGCGCGAGCGCTGCACGGCGATTTCGGCCTGCTCACCGACAAGCTGAACGCCCCGGACGGGGTGAACCTGATGACCAACACCACGGTCATCGCGCTCGGGCTGCTGCTCGCCCCGGTCACCCTCCTGTTCGGGGCGCCGGTCACCTTCGCCCTGCTGGTCGGGGCGAACCTGGCCGGCACCGCCGTCGCCTGGTACCTGCTGTACGCCCGTACGCTGCGGGCCCGGCGGTTCGCCGCCGCGCTGGGCGCCGGGCTGTGCGGTTTCGGGCCGGGCATGGTGTCACAGTCCAACAGCCACCTGCACATGACCGCGCAGTGGCTGGTGCCGGTGATCGTCTGGCTGGTGGTCCGGCTGCTGCGCGCCGCCGACCCCGGACCGGGGACGCTCCCCCGGCGGCGGTTGGTCAGCTCGGCGGTGGGGTTGGCGGCCGTGGTGACCGTGCAGGTCTTCGTCGGTGAGGAGGTGCTCTTCCTCGCCGCCGTCACCCTGCTGGTGATGACCGTCACGTACGGCCTCGCCGACCGGGGCCTGCTGCGTCGCGCGCTGCCCGGATTCGCCGGTGGTCTGTTGTTCGCCGCCGGGCTGGCCCTGATCGTCCTGGGCGGGCCACTGTGGTTCCAGTTCGCCGGCCCGCAGGGTGTGGCGGACGGCATGTTCAGCCCGCACTACTTCTCGGCCGACCTGCGTAGCTGGTGGACGTTGTCCCCGCTGTCGGTGTTCGGTGACGACTCCTCGGCCCGGCTCACCACCGGCCCGGCCGAGTACAACACCTTCCTCGGTCTGCCGTTGCTGCTGGTGGTCGTCGGCTGCGCGCTCTGGCTGTCGCCACACGGCCCGGCCCGCCGCCCGCTGGTGCGCGCCTGCGTCGTGGCGGCGCTGGTCATGGGCGCACTGTCGCTCGGCCCGCAGGTGGTCCTCGACGGCGAGCGTTCCCAGCTGCCCGGGCCGTACGCGCTGCTCGCCGGGCTGCCGGTGGTGGACGCCGCGCTGCCGATGCGGTTCGGGCTGGCCGTGCTTCCGCTGGCCGGCACGCTGCTGGTGCTCGCCGTGGACCGGGCGCTGCGTTCCCCCGGGCGGGCCCGGCGGCTGGTCCCGGCGGCGGTCGCCGCAGCCCTGATCACGACCTTTCCCGCTCCCCTGCCGACGGCCGACCGGCCGGCGCTGCCCGAGTTCATCAGCGGCGGCCACTGGCGCGGGTGCGTACGCCCCGGCGGCGTGCTGGTGCCGGTGCCGGCGGCCACCCCGAAGGAGCCGTGGCCGATGCGCTGGGCCACGGCGGCCGACGCGCAGTTCGCGATCCCGGAGGGCTTCTTCATCGGCCCGTACGGGGCGCACGGCTCGGCCGCGATGGGCACCTACAAGCGGCCCACCTCGCAGCTCTTGGCCGAGGTGGCCCAGCAGGGCGGCGAGCCGGTGATCGACGAGGAGCGGCGGCGGCAGGCCCGCGTCGACGCCGCGTACTGGGGGGCCGCCTGCGTGGCGGTGACCGACGACGCCCCGCACGCGGAGAACCTGCGGCGCACCCTGGTGCAGCTCTACGGGCCGGGCACCCGGATCGCCGACGCCTGGACCTGGCGGGTCTGACCACGACGAAGGGCCTCACCCCGTCCGGGGAGAGGCCCTTCGTCGCCTACGGTCAGCTCCGCTTGCCGGCGCCCACCGGCTGCCTCGGCGGGGCGGATGCCTCGGCGAACTGGTCGCGCGGATCGTGCAGCTGGCCGAGGGCGACGACCTCACGCTTGAGGAAGAACGCCAGCGACCAGTCGACCACGACCCGGACCTTGCGGTTGAACGACGGAATCCGGCTCATGTGGTACGTCCGGTGCATGAACCAGGCCGGCCAGCCGGTCATCTTGACGCCGTAGACCTGGGCGACGCCCTTGTGCAGGCCGAGGCTGGCCACGCTGCCGGCATGCTTGTGCTTGTAGTTGACCGGCTCACGCCCGCGGATCACGTTGACGATGTTGTCGGCCAGCCGTGTCGCCTGGCGTACGGCGTGCTGCGCGCTCGGCGAGCAGTAGGTGCCGGGCTCCTTCGTGAGGTCCGGCACGGCGGCACAGTCACCCGCGCTCCACGCCCCCTCGACCACCCGGTCGCCGTCCACCACCTGCAGGGTCGGCAGGCAGGTGACCCGGCGGCGGTCGTCGCGCGGGAAGTCGGTGGCGTCCAGCATCGGCGACGGCTTCACGCCGGCGGTCCAGACGATGGTGTCCGCCGCGAAGGAGTCGCCGTCGGAGAGCTTGACCACCCCGTCGACGCAGGACTCCAGCCGGGTGTCCAGACGGATGTCCATGTTCCGCTTCAGCAGCTGCTGCACCGTGTAGGCGCCCATGTCCCGGTCGACCTCGGGCAGCACCCGCTGCGTCGCCTCGACCAGCACCCAACGCATGTCCGCAGGCGACAGCTCCGGGTAGTAGCGCAGGGCGTCGCGGGCCATGTCCTCCATCTCGGCGAGCGCCTCGATGCCGGCGTAGCCGCCGCCGACGAAGACGAAGGTCAGCGCGTTGCGCCGGACCTCGGGGTCGACCGTCGCGGCCGCCACGTCGAGCCGGTCCAGCACGTGGTTGCGCAGGTAGATGGCCTCGCCGATGGTCTTGAACCCGATCCCGTGCTCGTGCAGGCCGGGGATCGGCAGCGTCCGGGAGACGGAACCGGGGGCCACCACCACGTGGTCGTACGCGATCTCCCGCGTCGGGCCGCTGATCGGCTGCACCACCGCCGTGCGGCGGGCGTGGTCGATCCGGGTCACCGCCCCCACCACGACCTTGCACTTGCGCAACTCACGACGCAGCGGCACCACCGCGTGGCGGGGCGAGATGTTGCCCGCAGACGCCTCCGGGAGGAACGGCTGATACGTCATGTGCGGCTGCGGGTCGACGACGACGACCTCGGCCTCACGGGAGCTCAGCTTCTTGGACAGGCGCAGAGCGGCGTACAGGCCGACGTGCCCGGCACCCACGACTAGGATCCGCTTCGGGTTCACGTCAACTATCTTTCCCCGGGCGGCGGGACTAATCCCGTTCGAGACCCCCACTTGTGACCGAGCACAACCCCTGTGACCTGCGCGACGTTGCTGGTCATCCTGCTATCTGCGACGGAGCAGCCAGCCCAGCAGCCCGCTGCCCCCCACCGCCACCAGCAGGCCCACCACCGTCGCGGCCTGGGAACCGGCCGCGTCGCCGATCCCGCCCAACCAGGCCAACACGACGCCGACGACCCAGCTGGCCAGAATCACCGCCGCGGCTCGAGCCAACCAGCGGACCAGCACGTCCGGGTCGACCAGCGCGTCGTAGGGCAGCACCGCGGCGAGCGCGCAGAGGGTGTGCCCGAGGTAGAGGAACGCGGCCACGGCGAGCAGCCGCCACAGCGCGATCGGACGGTCGTACCCGGCGGAGGCCATCACCCAGCCACCCACCGTGACGATGGCCGCGAAGGTCGGCCAGATGCGGCGCGGCCCGGCCGCCGGCAGCGCCGCGACCACCGCCAGGGCCAGCAGCGTCCTCGGTTGGAACAGCTGCGCCGGGTACGCCAGCAGCAGACCGGCCAACACCACCACGAAGATGCCGAACCGCACCAACAGTGTCGTCGGGGACACCCGGCGAGCCGCCTTCACCCGCTCCCTCAGCGCGTTCACCGGATCCGCCCGCCGTCCGCGCCGGCCGGCCCCCGCCGCGCCGCGCCCGTCACCGGGCACCCACCCGGGGGGCGGTGGCCAGCCGGGCCACGTCCCGCAGCACCTGGTCCAGGCTGCCCGCGCCGGCCCAGGGCACCACCGGTACGCCGTGCTCCCGCAACTGGCCGATCATCGTGTCCCGGTCCAGCCGCCACAACCGGTACGCCACCGGCGCCCAGCCCTTCTCCCCCGGCGGCGACAGGTCCGCCGGAAGGGTGTCCACCGCCACCACGAACCGGCCGCCCCGGGCCAGCCGGGCCAGCATCTGCGCCGACCGCTCGTCCAGCAGCGGGGTGAGCACCACCACCAGCGCGTCGGCGGAGAGCACCTGCGGCCCAAACACCTGGTCGTACGGCTCGTGCGGGGATGCCTCGGCGCGGGTGTCGAGCAGCCACTCCAACACGGTCAGGTACTGTCGCCGGCCGGTGGCCGGGCGGAGCCGGCGGGCGGTCGGCCCGTACTCCAGCAGCGCCACCCGGTCACCCCGGTGCAGGTAGTGCTCGGCGATCGCGGCGGCAGCCCGGACCGTGGTGTCCAGCACGGACGCGGCCCCCCGCACCCCGCCGGAGCGCCCCGCCTCGGCCAGCACGTCGAGCAGGACCACCACCTCGGCGTCCCGGTCGGAGAGGGTGGCCGCCACGTGCAGTTGCCGGGCCCGCAGCGACACCCGCCAGTCGATCCGCCGCAACCGGTCACCCGGCGCGAAGACCCGCACGCCGGCCAGTTCGCCGCCCTCGCCGGGGCGGCGCGAGTGGTGCGCGCCGACCAGCCCGGCGGCCCGGGGCATCGCCTCGACCGCCTCGAACGGCTCCGTCATCGGGTACACCCGCAGCCGTACCGGCTCGGTGACGACCGCCCGGGAGACCAACAGCCCGTCGGCGGCGGCGACCCGGGCACCGGCCCGCCCGACCGGGTGCCGGCCCCAGCGCAGCGCGGTGCCGGTCAACTCCAGGTCCACGGCGACGCCGGTGGGGATGGCGGTGACGAAGGGCCGGTCCAGGCCGGAGCCGCCGATGTCGGTCCCGCCGCCGCCGAAACCGGCCCGGTCGACCCGTAGCCACGGCGAGATCCGGGTCCGCACCACGGCCAGGTGGTAGGGCACCGTGTCCGGGTTGCCAACGCTGACCCGGGCGGCCAACGGCCCCCCTTCGACCAGCTGCCCGTCCGCGGCGGCGATCTCCAGGTACGGGGCGGCGGTGGGCCGGCGGCGCAGCGCGTACGCGGTGCCGAGCGCGAACGGGGCGGCCAGCACCACCAGGTCTACCCGGCCGAGCAGCACGGCGGCGATCAGCAGGAGCCCGGTGAGCAGCACCACCCGGCCCAGCGCCCAGGTGGGCGCCCATCCCGCAGCAGGCTGCTGCCCGTCCTCGGAGGTGGGCACGGCGTCAGCGCCCGAGCCGGCCGGCCGCGTGGCTGGGCAGCGCGCCGCTGGCCGGGGCGGGAGTCTGCTCCAGCACCTCACCGACCACGAAGGACGGGTCGACGCGGCGCAGCCACATCTCCGGGCGCAACGTGATGCGGTGCGCGAGGGCGGGCGCCGCCACGCCCTTGACGTCCTCGGGCACCACGTAGTCCCGGCCGGCGAAGACAGCCCGGACCCGGGCCAGCAGCAGCAGCGCCAGTGAGCCGCGTGGCGACGCTCCCACCAGCACCGACGGGTGTTCGCGGGTGGCCGCGGTCAGGTCGACGATGTACCGGCCGACGGAGTCCTCCACGACCACGTCCTCCAGCGCCGCCTGCATGGACCGCAGCGTGCCGGCGTCGACCACCGCCGGGATCTCGGCCTCCTCGCGGCGGCGGGCCATTCGCCGGCGCAGCACGTCCCACTCCTCCTCGCGCTGGGGGTAGCCGAAGGACACGCGCAGCAGGAACCGGTCCAGCTGCGCCTCCGGCAGCGGGTAGGTGCCCTCGTACTCGATCGGGTTGGCGGTGGCCAGCACATGGAACGGCTCGTCCAGCCGGTAGGTGACGCCCTCCACCGAGACCTGCTTCTCCTGCATCGCCTCCAGCAGCGCCGACTGGGTCTTCGGCGGCGTCCGGTTGATCTCGTCGGCGAGCAGCAGATTGGTGAAGACCGGGCCGGCGCGGAAGGAGAAGTCGCCGCTGCGCTGGTCGTACAGGAAGGAACCGGTGACGTCCGCGGGCAGTAGGTCGGGGGTGAACTGGAGGCGGCGGAAATCCAGCCCGAGTGCCTGCGCGAACGAGCGTGCGGTCAGGGTCTTGCCGAGGCCGGGCAGGTCCTCCAGCAGCACGTGCCCGCCGGCCAGGATGCCGGCCAGGACCAGTTCCAGGGCCTCCCGCTTGCCGACCACGACCTGACCGACCGCGTCCAGCACCGCCCGGGCCAGGTGGCCCACCTCGGTGGCGGGGATGCTGCGGTCCACGGCGTTCATATCTTCTCCAGTTCGGCGACGATCGCCGCGAGGTCGCGCGGCGACGGCGGGCGGCGGGACGGCGTGCCCAGGAACGTCCACAGCGGTTCCCCGAGCAGGGTACGGGCCCGGGCGGGGTCGGAGTCGCGGGTGAGACCGTGCCGCTGGCGCAGTCGCTCGTCGGCCAGTTCGCCGAGGCGGGGCAGAATCCGCTCGGTGAACCGTTCCCGGTTGCCCGACGCCCAGTCCAGCGGTCGTTCCCAGCCGTTGATGGCGGCGCGCAGGGCGTCCTGGGC
>NZ_SMKF01000223.1 GCF_004348325.1 Micromonospora sp. KC213
GGTCAGGGTGCCGGTGGCGATCAGGAGCGCGGGGCCCGAGAGCCAGCAGGAGTCGTCGGTGACCGTCACGGTGAGCCGGCCGCCGGGGACGTCGACCGCGACCGCGCCGGTGTCCCGCCCGGCGTCGCGCAGCGCCACCGCCCCGACCGCACACGCCCCGGTGCCGCAGGAGAGGGTCTCGGCCGAGCCGCGCTCGTACACCCGCATCAGCACGTGTGCGTCGGTCTCCGCGACCGGCTCGTCCGGCGTGACGAACTCGACGTTCACCCCGGTGGGGAAGACCGCCGGGTCGTACCCGGGTGCCCGGGTGAGGTCCAGGCCGGCCAGGTCCAGGCCGGTCGGCAGCACGCAGACCAGATGCGGGTTGCCCACGTCGACCGCCGTGCCCGGCAGGGTCAGCGCCCCCAGCGTCGCGGTCGAGGTGTCGTACAGCCGGGGGCGGCGCATCTCGACGGCGACGGCGTCGCCCTCGACCCGCGCGCGCACGACGCCGGCCCGGCTCGCCACCGGCAGCGCGGCGCGAGACGGCGTGGCCAGCCCGGTCTCCAGCAGGTAACGGACGAAGACCCGGGCTCCGTTGCCGCACATCTCGGCGACTGAGCCGTCGGAGTTGCGGTAGTCCATGAACCACTCGGCCTCGCCGGCCAGGACGACGCCCTCGGGATGCTTGGCGGCCCGCACCACCCGCAGCACGCCGTCCCCGCCGATGCCGCGCCGCCGGTCGCAGATCGCGGCTACCCGGCCCGGTGTCAGATCGAGGGTGCCGTCCGGATCGGGCAGGATGACGAAGTCGTTGCCGGTGCCATGGCCCTTGGTGAACTCCACGGCCCCATCATCCCTGATCCGCGGCGAGCACCCGCAGCGCCGTGTCGACCAGCCCGGGCGACGCGGAGTTCAGCCAGTGCACCCGCCGGTCACGGCGGAACCAGGAGCGCTGCCGCCGGACGAAGCGTCGGGTGGCCCGGATCGTCTCGTCGTACGCCTCGGCCTCGGTCGTCTCGCCGGCGAGGAAACGCAGCACCTGCTGGTAGCCGAGCGCCCGGCTGGCCGTACGTCCCTCGGCCAGGCCGTGGCCGACCAGCGTCCGCGTCTCGGCGACGAGTCCGTCGGCCCACATCCGGTCGACCCGACGCGCGATCCGCTCGTCCAGCAGCGCGGTGTCCAGGTCGACGCCGAGCTGCACGGCCGGGTAGTGCGGCGTGGGCTGTGGCAGGGCGGCGGCGAACGGTGCCCCGGTCAGCTCGATGACCTCCAGGGCGCGGACGATCCGCCGCCCGTTGCCGGGCAGGATGCTCGCCGCCGCGGCCGGGTCGGCGGCGCGCAGCCGCTGGTACAGCGGGGCCGGACCGACGGCCGCCAGCTCGGACTCCAGGCGTTCGCGGACCGCTGGGTCGGTGCCGGGGAACTCGAACCGCTCCAGCACCGCCCGCACGTACAGCCCGGAGCCGCCGACCAGCAGCGGCACCCTGCCCCGGGCCAGGATGTCGTCGACTGCGGCGCGGGCCAGCCGCTGGTACTCCGCGACGCTGGCCGGCTCGGTGACCGGCCAGATGTCCAGCAGGTGGTGCGGCACGCCCTCGCGCTCGGCCGGGGTCAGCTTGGCGGTGCCGATGTCCATGCCCCGGTAGAGCTGCATCGAGTCGGCGTTGACCACCTCGCCGTCGAGGGCGTGCGCCAGGGCGATGCTCAGTGCCGACTTGCCGGCCGCGGTCGGCCCGACCACCGCCACGACGGTCATGCCCGCTCCCAGGAGGCCACGAGGTAGGCGACGCCGTAGGGGGCCGCGTCGTGGCGCAGCGTGCCCCGCCAGTCGCCGCCGGCGGCGCGCACCGCGCCGGCCAGCACCTGCCAGGGTGCCCGGCCGGCGACCCTCAGCTGCGCCGACAGCGCCGGGTCCAAACCGAGCAGGGCCTCGGCGTCCGCGTCGGCCAGGGCCCGGGCCACCTTCTCGTCGTACGCCTCGGCGCGCGGGTCGTGGTAGCCGGGCGACTGCGAACCCCGGCAGGCCGATCCGTCCCCCATCACCAGCAGCGCCCAGTCGGCCTCGCCGCCCTGGTCCGCGCCGAGCGCGGCGGCTGCCGCCGGTGGCGCGTCGGCGGCCACCGCCTGCATCCGGGCCACCGCCGACGGACCACCCGGGTGACGGCGCAGCAGCCACGCCCCGATGGTCAGGCTCAGCGGTAGCGGGGCCGGCGGGCCGGCGGGGCGTACGTGGCCGGGGGCACCCTCGACATCAGGGCCGCCGACGGCGACCTCGACACCGACTCCCCACGGCGCGAGCGAGCCGCGGCACGGGGGGTGGTAGGTGCGGGTGTCGGGGGCGGCGCCGACGACCACGATCCGGTACGCCGAGTCCAGCAGCCGGGCGACGGCGGCGTCACAGGCGGCGCGGAGCCCGTCCAGTTCGGGCGCGGCGGCGCCGGCCAACTCGGGCACGATCAGCGGCGGGTGCGGGCAGACGGCGGCGGCGACCAGGGGCACCAGGCAACCGTATCGGCCCGGCCCGGCCCGGTGCCCCGCACCCGCCGGTCAGCCGGGCTGGCCGCCCCAGCCGCCCTGCACCATGGTCTGGAACCGCCACCGGCCACCACTGCGGACCAGCAGGTCGGCGTAGCGCACCCGCTGACGTTCGCCGTCGATGGTGAACTCGGCCTCGGTGAAGACCACGACCAGGCTCGGGGTGAGGAAGTACGGCGTGCGGCGCGACTCCATCTTCAGGTCGCCGCCGCCGGCGAGGAGGCCGCCCATCATCTCCAGGTAGGCCGCGCGGTCGAGCTGCCGGGCGGAGCCCTCCCCGGCGGCGTCGTCGGTGACCGTGTTGAGGGGGAACATGGCCAGGTCGGCGGTGCCCGCCACGTCGCCCGCCTCGGCCAGGGCGTCGTAGTGGCGGAACCACTCGTCCAGCTCGGCCAGGGCCGCCGCGTCCGGCACGAAGCCCGCGTCGGCCGGGGGCGTCATCCGGCTCCGGGACTGCGTCATCTGTTCCTCCTCACCGGCCCGCAGGACGGGCCGCCGCTTACCGTACACTATACGGTACACCCTACGGCACCGGCCGACACTCCCCACGGACCCTGTCGGTGAATGGCAGGACACCGTATGGTCACGGTCAGAGACAGGCGCTCGACGCGGACAGGGTCAGACCTGTGACAATGCCGAGAGCAACTTGGCTGCGCCGTGGCGGCGATCGAGGGAGAGGTCCGTCGACGCCGGGAGAACGAGGATGGGCACATGAGCGACTGGACGGCCTTCGGACGGGTGGACGCGGACGGCACCGTGTACGTCAAGACCGCCGAAGGCGAGCGGGTGGTCGGATCCTGGCAGGCGGGGGCCCCGGAGGAGGGGTTGGCCCACTTCGCCCGACGCTTCGCCGACCTGGTGACCGAGGTGGATCTGACCGAGGCCCGGCTCAACTCTGGCGCGGCGGACGCCGGCCACTCGCTGACCACGATCCGCCGGATCCGTGCCTCGCTGGCTGAGGCGCACGTCGTCGGCGACATCGACGCGCTGGCCGCACGGCTGGACAAGCTCGCCGCGGTCGCCGAGGACAAGGCCGGTGAGGCCCGCGCGGCCCGGGACGCGGCCCGGGTCGAGGCGCTCGCGCGCAAGACCGCCCTCGTCGAGGAGGCGGAGAAGATCGCCGCCGAGTCGACCGGCTGGAAGACCGCCGGGGACCGACTCAAGGAGATCCTCGACGAGTGGAAGACCATCCGCGGCGTCGACAAGAAGACCGACGGCGAGCTGTGGAAGCGGTTCGCCGCGGCCCGCGACGGTTTCACCCGGCGTCGGGGCGCCCACTTCGCCTCCCTGGACCAGCAGCGCAAGCAGGCGCAGACGGTCAAGGAGGAGCTGGTCGCCGAGGCCGAGAAGCTCAAGGACTCCACCGAGTGGGCGGCCACCGCCAACCAGCTCAAGGAGCTGATGAACCAGTGGAAGGCGGCTCCCCGCGCGTCCAAGGAGGCCGAGCAGAAGCTCTGGGAACGTTTCCGGGCCGCACAGGACGCCTTCTTCAGCCGGCGCAGCGAGGTCTTCTCCGCGCGCGACAACGAGCAGCGGGTCAGCCTGGAGCGCAAGCAGGCACTCCTGGCCGAGGCCGAGGCGCTGGACGTCGACGGCGACCCGAAGGGTGCGCAGGCCAAGCTGCGGGAGATCCAGGTGCAGTGGCACGAGGCCGGCCGGGTGCCCCGGGAGGCCGCCGCCGGGCTGGAGCGCCGACTGCGCGCGGTGGACGACCGGGTCCGTGAGGTCATGGACTCGGCGTGGCGGCGCACCACACCGCAGGACAATCCGCTGCTGGCGCAGATGCGGGCCCAGGTCGCCGAGGCCGAGGAGCGGCTGACCCGGGCGCAGGCCGCCGGGGACGCCCGCCGGATCAAGGAGGCCGAGCAGGCGCTGGCCGCCAAGCGGCAGTTCCTCCAACTGGCCGAGCAGTCCGGCTGAGCTGACACCGCGTCGCAAGCCCCCGGTCCGTGGTGGACCGGGGGCTTGCGCGTCTGTGCGTCCGGCACCAGCCCGCACGGTGCCCGGTCGACCTTCACGAAGGCCGGCCACGGGTTTCGGCTCCTGGCATCCCCATGCAGGTGAGGGTGGACTTTACATCGATAAGCATCTGTGCTTCTATCAGGGAAAGCGCTTACCCCGGTAAGCGTGGCACGGGAGTCGCTGCTCACCCCGCACGTCCACACCGGCCGGACCCGCCGACCACCGTCCCCGGCCGACCGCGACGCCGACGGGCACGGCGCCAGCAGGGTCGGCCAATGGTCCGCGAGCCCGGCCACCAGCGAAGGGAAGCACCATGCGCATCACGTCCCGACGTCCGAAAACCCTGCTCACCGCCGCCGCCAACGCCGCGCTGCTCGTCGCCTCCGCCCTCACCGTCAGCACCACACCGGCCGCCGCCGCCCCGAACCACCTGGTCGGCTGGGCCACCCAGAACGGCGGCACCACCGGCGGCGGCAACGCCCCGACCACCACGGTGACCAGCGCCTCCGCGCTGAGCGCCGCACTCGGCTCCAGCAACGCCTCGGTCATCCGGGTCTCCGGCACCATCAACTGCTCCGGCATGCTGCGGGTCCGTTCCCACAAGACCATCCTCGGCACCTCCGGCGCCACCATCGCCGGCTGCGGCCTGAACATCAGCGGCGACCGCAACGTCATCATCCGGAACCTGACCTTCCGCAACTGGAACGACGACGCGATCAACGTGCAGGAGTACGCGACCAACATCTGGATCGACCACAACACCTTCACCAGCGGGTACGACGGCGCGGTCGACATCAAGCGCGGCTCCGACTTCGTCACCGTGTCCTGGAACCGGGTCCACGCCCACGACAAGTCGATGCTGCTCGGGCACAGCGACAGCAACGCCAGCCAGGACACCGGCCGGCTGCGGGTGACGTACCACCACAACTACTTCGACGGCAGCAACCAGCGCCACCCCCGGGTCCGCTTCGGCAACCCGGTGCACGTGTTCAACAACTACTACCGCGCCAACCATGGCTACGGCGTGGCGTCCACGATGAACGCCGGAGTTCTCGTCGAGGGCAACTACTTCGAGAGTGTCGCCGACCCGTTCCACCTCGGCGAGGGCAGCTCCGGCCCCGGCAGCCTGGTCGCCCGGAACAACCACTTCGTCAGCTCCGGCCGGGGGCAGGCCGGCGGCAGCGTCCGGAGCATCCCGTACTCGTACCCGCTCGACGCCGCCAGCAGCGTCAAGTCGATCGTGACGGCCGGCGCCGGCGCCGGCAGGATCTCGGTCTGACGGCCGGCGCGGGGCCCGCCACCACGACGGGCCCCGCAGACCTCGTCAGTGGGCGGCGCAGCCGGTCGTCGACGCGGGCGTCGCCGTCGGGGCGCCCACCGTGGGCAGCCCGAGCAACACCCCCGGGGTACGCGGGGAACGCCCCGCCTCGGCCGCGTCCCCGGCCCGCGTACGCCGGTGCGACAGCGGCTCCCCGTCGGCGTTGAGGTGGTGCGGGGCGGCGTAGGTGACCGTGGTGTGCACGATGTCGCCGGGACGGATCGACCCGGCGTACGAACCGGCGTCGAAGTGGACCAGGCGGCCGTCGCGGGCCCGGCCGGAGAGCCGGCCGGTTCGCTCGTCCTTGCGGCCCTCGCCGACGGCGACCAGTACCTCGACGGTTTCCCCCACCAGCTTGCGGTTCTCCGCCCAGGTGATCTCCTCCACCGTGGCGACCAACCGCTCGTAGCGCTCCTGCACCACCTGCTTGGGCAGCTGACCGTCCATCGTGGCGGCCGGGGTGCCGGGACGCTTGGAGTACTGGAAGGTGAACGCCGAGGAGAACCGGGCCGCCCGCACCACGTCCAGGGTGCGCTGGAAGTCCGCCTCGGTCTCGCCGGGAAAACCGACGATGATGTCGGTGGTGATCGCCGCGTGCGGTATCGCCGTCCGGACCTTCTCGATGATCCCCAGGTACCGCTCCGACCGGTACGACCGGCGCATCGCCCGCAGCACGTCGTCGGAGCCGGACTGCAACGGCATGTGCAGCGAGGGGCAGACGTTCGGCGTCTCGGCCATCGCGGCGATCACGTCGTCGGTGAAGTCCTTGGGGTGCGGACTGGTGAAGCGGACCCGCTCCAACCCGTCGATGTCGCCGCAGGCGCGCAGCAGTTTGCCGAAGGCGTACCGATCCCCGAACTCCACGCCGTAGGAGTTGACGTTCTGCCCGAGCAGGGTCACCTCCAACACGCCCTCGTCGACCAGGGCGCGGACCTCGGCGAGGATGTCGCCGGGGCGGCGGTCCTTCTCCTTGCCGCGCAGGGCGGGCACGATACAGAACGTGCACGTGTTGTTGCAGCCGACGGAGATCGACACCCAGCCGGCGTACGTCGACTCCCGCCGGGTCGGCAGCGTCGACGGGAAGACGTCGAGCGACTCCAGGATCTCCACCTCGGCGGCGGCGTTGTGCCGGGCCCGTTCCAGCAGCGCCGGCAGCGCGCCGATGTTGTGCGTGCCGAAGACCACGTCCACCCAGGGGGCCCTGCGGACGATGTCGCCGCGGTCCTTCTGGGCCAGACAGCCACCGACGGCGATCTGCATCCCCGGGTGCCGGTTCTTGACCGGGCGCAGATGACCGAGGTTGCCGTAGAGCCGGTTGTCGGCGTTCTCCCGGACGGCGCAGGTGTTGAACACCACCACGTCCGGGCTGTCGTCGGCCTCCTCGGCGCGGACGTAACCGGCCTGCTCCAGCAGGCCGGAGATCCGCTCGGAGTCGTGCACGTTCATCTGGCAGCCGTACGTACGCACCTGGTAGGTGCGCGGGCTGCGCTCGGCTGCGGTAGTCATGACGTGCACAGCGTATCCGGGCCGACCGGGATCACCCGAACGAGGAGGAGCAGCAGCCATGTGCCGCAGCATCAAGACCCTGCGTGAGCCGTACGTGCCGGAGGTGACACCGGCCGACATCCAGGCGGCGGCGTTGCAGTACGTCCGGAAGATCTCCGGTTTCCGCGCGCCGGCCGCGCACAACGCCGAGGCGTTCGAGGCCGCGGTGCAGGCGGTGGCCGCCGCCACCGCGACCCTGCTGGACCAGTTGCAGGTACGCGGCTCCCGGCCCGCCGCGCCCCGCTGACCGGGGTCGTCGCGCCCGCTCGCCGCCGCCCCGACCCGCTGGCCGGCCCTGACCCTGCCCCGCACCATCGTCGCGGCCTTCGCCAGACGGTGGCGTCAGCCTCATCTGACGCCACCGTCTACGCCACCTGGAGC
>NZ_SMKF01000224.1 GCF_004348325.1 Micromonospora sp. KC213
CCCCCCCCCTTTCTCATCGCCACCGCTTCGATCAACCGCGTTTATGTTGTGGACCAGATGGACGCGCGTCTGGCCACGGTAGCGGCCGAGGAAGGCGGAAACTGCGGCTCGCACAACGAGTTGGTCGGCCGGCATGGCACTGGAAGCGGGGGCAGGAGAGGTAGCCATACATTACCGCGCGTCACCAGCGGGTGATGAACGCCAGCACGCCGGGAGCGGCAGATCCGGATACTGGCATCGAGCTCGATAGCCATGCTGGCATGATACTCATCGAGGATGTATATTCGGCGGCCATGCGACCCGATTCGCGACCCGCGCTGCGGGAGCCCTCGTACTTCGTTCTTGCCGCCCTGCTGGGTGGCAAGCTGCACGGCTATGCCGTGATCAAACGAGTGGCCGAACTGTCCGACGGGCGAGTGAAGCTCGCCGCAGGCTCGCTGTATTCGGTGCTCGACCGTCTGCTCGGCGAAGGCCTCGTCGCTGCGGCCGGAGAAGAGATCGTCAACGGGCGGGCCCGCCGTTACTACCGGCTCACCGACGAAGGGCGGAGCGTCCTCGCCGAGGAGGCCGACCGGCTTGCCCGAGCCGCACGCGTTGTCACGGACCGTCTGCCACGCCTGGGTCTGCTACCAGGCAGCCCGGGCCACCCCTCCAACGTAAGGATCAAGCCAGCATGAGCACCGATGTCCTGGAGAAGCGTTACCGTACGCTGCTGCGGGCCTATCCCGCCGAGTACCGTCGCGACCGGGGTGACGAGCTGATCGACACCCTGCTCGGCGACGAACCGGACACTCGCCGCTGGCCCACCGTGCGACAGACCGTTGCCCTGCTCCGCGGGGCGTTGCGGGTGTACGGGGGCAGCACGTCGGCTCGACCTACCGCCGCGCTGTGCTGGCAGGGTATGCATCTGGGGGCACTGTCGGTGCTGGCCCTCGGCGCCCTGATCGGGCTGGACGACCTCGTCGAGGCCTTCCAGTTCGGCGGTTTCCTCGACCCGCTCTCCGTCCTGCGGGACCAGGGAATCTTCGAGGTCATGATGCTGCTGGCCCTGGTGGCGCTCGCGGCCGGGAGGCTACGCGCCGCCGCCATACTCACCATGGCAGCCGTGGTCGTGCCGACCGCCGCCTCGCAGTACCTGTACCTCAACGGATTGCCGCAGTGGTGGGCACCGATCGTGGCCCTCCCGCTGATCCTGATCGGTCTGCGCCGCCCTGCCGACGTGCCGCCGGTCAATCGGGGCAACGCCGTCCTGGCCGCCACGTTCATGCTCGGCCTGCACCTGATCCCCGCGGAGGGCCTGCGCAACTACTACCTGAGCGACCAACTCCCCGCCATCGTCATGACAGTTCTCGGCCTGGCCGTGTTTCTCTGGGTGGCCAGCGCTGACCAGCGGCTGCTGCTCGCTGCCATCCCCACCCTGCTGCTGGGCAGCCTGTACCAGCTCCGCATCGGATCGACGAGCGAACTGCTGCACCGCCCGGATGCCCTGCCGTCCCTGACGGTAGCCGTCGCCCTGGCGCTCGCCGCGGTCGTCGCGACCCTGCAGCGCCAGCGCACCCGCGCATGAGGCAGCGCTTGAGCATCGGGTCAAACATCTGAGCGAGGAATCAGTCGCTCTGTCGAGGAACTGGCAGAGAACGGCCACCCGATCACTCTGTACGGAAGACTCGAGGCCCTCCCATGGGGTATCGGGTGGCCACTGTACGTCATATCGAGCAGAGCGCTGTGGTGACCAGGGCGAACTTCGCCCGTTTCGGACGCGAGCTGTATGGCTGTTTCGACCTCATGCTTCGGTTCTGCAGCTCTCGGTGAACCTTTGGGTCTGCTCGCCAGCTGAAGCGTCGGACATGATTCCGCTCGTCTCATCGTCCACCTGCACGATGCTGTGCACGTCCAGCCGTACGTAGCTGTGGTCGTTGACTCGTACTCCGACACCGCCGGTTGCAGATTGGCCTAGACGCCCATGCGCGGTCCGCTCGCTATGTCCTCTGCTGCGGATGACTTTATGGACAGCGTCAGCGACACCGCGTATTGCCCGACGATAATTGGCTCCGGCCGTGCGGGGTGAACACAGGCACCTGTCGCGAGGCCAGCCAGACAGCGACCTCGATTTCCCGACGGGGGTTGCTGCACCTGGCCGCCCTTGGTACCACCCGCTCCAGCACATCAGCGCTCGGAAGCAGGACCACACCGTTCTCGCCGACGCGCACCACGGTGGCGTTGTGAGCCGGGAGGCCCGCTCCGATGGCTGCCGACGTCACCGCGTCGATCGCCTCTTCCGCGCGCACCCGATCATCCTCCCCTCGGCGCGGCCGAACCACCTCGATGGCTCCCCCGGCCGGCCTCGGCGTGCCTGTTCTAGGCTCACGCGTTCTAGGTAAGGCAGGCAGTGATCGCTCGACCCCGGCTGCGGCAGCAGCGCATCAGCGCATGCCCGGCTGTGCGATGCCGGCTCGTTCAGGAGACGGCTTGCCGGCGAAGGCGAACACGCACACCCGTGCTACCGAGCGAGATATCAGCCAACTCGAAACCCGCCGGCGTGAGGTCTGCGGTGGCTGCCGCGAGGACCCCGTCGGCGGGGCCACCGATTGTCTAGATCATCCAGCTCTCACGGGGGTGGCCCTTCGTGTACCCGCCGGGAGACGCTTCCTCCGTGGGCACCGTGCCGGAATTCGTCACCCACTATCGCCCCACGTAGTCCTGGCCTCGCTGGTCTCGGTAGTGGTCGGCGGACTCACCCATCCTGCAGGGCGACGCGGTCCTCGCGTTGGGCCGGAACAAGGCCAGGCAGCGCGCTGTACAGGGTGCTACGAGAGACGCCGAGGAGCTTCGCGATCGAGGTCATCGTCCGGTCCGGCTCGGCGAGCAGTTGCAGGGCGTATGCGACCTTCTCCGGGGTCATGGCCGGCGGCCGGCCGAGGCGTTGTCCGCGGGCACGAGCGGCGGCCAGGCCTTCGTTGGTGTTGGCCACGATGATGGTGCGCAGGAACTCGGCGAGTGCGGCGAAGACGTGGAAGACGAACATCCCGCCTGCGGTGGTGGTGTCGGGTGTTCCTCGCCTACCGAACCGCCCGACCTGCGCGGAGTAACGCTCCGATTACTCCGACGAGGTCCGAGCGTGGACCATCCGGTTCTGGCCAAGGGCGCCAACCTGTCGCTGCTCTCCCATTCGGAGCTGCCCGGCGCTCAGCTGCAGGTCGTGGTGCAGTGGGCGGACCCCGAGGCCGCCGCCGACATGGACGTCTCCGCGCTGTTGCTCGGCAGCGATGGCCGGGTTTGTTCGGATGCGGATTTCGTCTTCTACAACGCTCCGGTCGGAGGTGACGGCTCGGTCCGCCTGGTCGGTTAGCGGCCCGTCGACGACCGCGGCGAGGGCCGGGTCGCAGTCGACCTCAAGGCGCTGCCGGCGGGGGTGGAATCCGTGGCCATCGCGCCGAGCCTGGACGCCGAGCCCGGAACCGGTTTCGGTGCGCTCGGCGAGTTGGGACTGACAGTGTGCGACGCCGTCGGTGAAACCCGGTTGCGCTACGAGGTCGACGACGCCGGACCGGTACGGCATCACCGTCCACGACGAGCCCGGCCCCGGCGGTGACATCCGCTGCGATCGCAGGACGTTCGCAGAGTGGACCCCACGTTCCTCGATGGGCCCGCTCGAGTCACCGGCCGCGCGCCGCGGTGGCGACGGGGGGCAGCGTGTGTCAGCGGTCGAGGCGCCGGACTCGTGGCGAAGCCGTGCTCACGACGCAGGTCCGGTCTCAGCGTGGCGGATGCTGACCGAATATCCATGGTCACCGAACGGCGACCGGCTCGTCGCCAGCCCGAAGTCGCGCGCCATCGCGATGAGGTAGGCCGGGTCGGCACTCGTTCTTGCATCGTCGGTGCACACCATCACGAGCGCTCCGGCGACGCGCAGCGACTCCTGCACGTGCCTGCACAGGTCGCCAGAAGCAAGCATCCGCCAAACGTCGATGCTGATCACAGCCGCAAATTCCCCGTCGGCCCATGGCGTGTCCACGCCGAGTAGATGCAAGTTTTCCCGTGACGGGGGGCTGGCGTGGTCGCACGTCACGTCGTCAGGGCGGTGCGAGGTCATCCCGACGACGCCGTTTCCGATCCACAGAAGACGGCCGTTCCCCTGCGCCTGCGCGAGGTCCTCGAGGGCGCCGGGTGCATGGTGGCGGGTGAACCCACTGAGGTGGCGGGGATATTCGTGCAGGCCGGCGAGGTAGTGGCCCTCCGCCGTGCCCAAGCGTTCGATCTCCCAGTGGAGGTGCTTCCGCTTGAGGTGCCTGAAGCCCTTGATCGCTTGGGTTGACATCTCATCGACGTTGCGAAGGTGCATCAGGTGGTAGCAGCCCGCATAGGGGTCGTAACTGAACCGGCTGCCGTCCGAACCCCACTGTCGGTAAACGCGGTAGGCGAACTCGACGTCCTCCCACCCCCAGCCCGTGAGGTCCTCGTCGAAGCCGCCGACCTCCGTCGCCGCAACTCGTGGCAGGGAGATGTTGTGCGTGTACGCGTACAGCCACGGCGCGATGCGAACGTTCGACGGGTCACTGACCCCGAAGTCGGCGCGGACATCGCGCTCCAGCGCACGTTCGGGCGGTTGACTCTCGCCCGGACGTAACGCGGTCAGCGAGTCCAGCGTCGGCTCCTGCCGACCGCCGATCAGGAACGACGGCGACGGGGTGGCGTAGTGGAAGTCGAGGTGCCGCCGCACGAGATGCGGCACTGCCCACGAGTCCGCATCGAGGAAAATCACGATGTCTCCACGGGCCGCGGCGAGCCCGGTGTTGCGCGCAGCGGCACGCCCTCGGTTGACGTCGTGCCGAACGAACCTGGCACGCAGCTCATCCGGGGCATGTTTGACGACGTCGGCGACGGAGTCGTCCAAGGTGCCGTCGTCGACCACGATCACGTCGACAGCATCGAGCTCGACGGTCTGCCGCGCCAACGACTGCAATGTCCGTGCAAGTGTGAATGCCTGCCCGCGAGCGGGCAGGATAATCGACACGATGGGCTTGGCGTCTCCGGTCATGTGGACAGTCCGCTGCGCAGGAGACCGGAGGTGCTGTCACCGTCGACCGCGTCGAAGTCCATCATGCTGACGACCGAGATCCACATCCGCACTATCCTTCTCAACCCCTTCACCTGTTGTGGCATCCCCAGACGCAGCGCGTCGCACAAGGCTACCCGAGCAGTGCGGCTCTGCCCCATGCCGACTTGGGCCGAGACTTGCTATGAGTCGTGACTGTCAGGCAGTGAAATCATGGTGTCGAGAGGAAGTGGACCTCATCATCTGCTCAACGACCTCTACCCCCGCCGCCGGCTTCATCTCAGATCGGAAGATCGCCCGCATCCTCGACGCCGCAGCCTTGAACTCACCACGGTCAAGCGTCTCGAGCATGTCAGCAATCTTCATTCCGTTGATGCGCGCAATGTCCCCGACGATGCCCGTGCCGTGATACGCAACACGGGCAGCATTACCGAACTGATCGTACCAACAGGGGAATGCCAGCATGGGAACGCCGAAGTACGACGCTTCCATAACAGAGCTATGGCCCGCTTGCGTGATCAACACATCGGCCTTTCTGAGTATCTCCAGTTGCGGCGCGAACTTCACCACACGGACGTGCATCGGCAGTTCCTCGAAGTCAGAGATCTCGGCTGCCGAACCGATCTGAATGATCGCCTGAACATCATTCCGGTCCCGAACTGCATCGATGACAGCCGCGAAGAGCCGCCTGGCGTGGCGGTATTCATGGCTGTATGTTCCCAACGAGCAGTAGATCGTCTTCTTCTCAGCGCTGAATCCATCCCAACTGAAGTCGCCGTCAGCCCGCCGCAAATCTACACTGCTGCCGAGATATGTCCGCGACGTGTCGACATCTATATGACGGAAATCGAAGCTCCTTGGCGAAGTGACGAGTTCAGGTAGGGCGACGCGAGGCCCGTACTCGTTCCAAGAGATTCTTCCGCCCCCTCTGCGTACTTCAGCCCAGAATGAGTTCTTTCCGAGTCCCAGGAAGATTTGGAAGCCGGTCTCTGCCGCCTGCTTCCGCCAAGCTGCAAACAGGCATCGACTCCATGCATAAGAATAACGAACTCTCGATGCAAGGGTGTGGATATCCGGCGGGGCCAGTGAGCTGAACACCGGCGGGGTGCCTGTTGCCCGGTGCGTTGCCAGCGTTGAGTTGAGCGCGATCATCGGAATGCCGAGTTTCAATGCCGGTAGCACGCCGATTCTTGCCGACGGATCCGAGATCACGAGATCAACTTGGTCAGCAATCAAGGCCGTCTCACAGCGGACGTCGGAGGCCCGCATCTGAATCAGTCGATGCAACATCGTCAGCCGCGCAGCGCGCCAGTAGTCCAAGGCCGCACGGAGTCCGCGCTTACGCGTCCCCTCCACTTGCGGCAGCAGCATGTCGAGGGAACGATATTCAAAGCCCTGGTCCGCCACGCGTGACCTGTACTTGGAGGGTCCATGATAGATGACGCGATAGCCGGATCTCTTCAGCTCACGCGCGAGATTGTAACTTGCGTTGAACGCACTCGTCTCCGGGAACAGGATGAACGCTATTGTTCCTCTAGAGCCTGCATGGGTAGTGGCAACAGACCTCGCACCATTCAGTGTCAAGGCCCGAGCAATTGACGCGCCCAAGAGATTGCAGAAGGGAACTTCCATCATCGACAGATGATCGCCTTCCATATTTTCGACGATCAGGCGGTCGTCCACAACATGTCGCCAACTGTTGACGATCTCTCTGTCGCGAGGTGCTTTGGCGAGGAAGAGATGGATGGTCAGTCCGCTGGGCAACGGCACGTATCGTTCAGCGGCAGAGACAAGAGTCCGCCACGCTTTCGTTCGCCTCAACACATCCTGAGCGGTCAGACCGTCGTCAAAATATCCAGCCCGTTGGCATGCGTCGAGCAACTCGTTCACCGTGCGCTGCGCCTGCCCCCACCCCTGCAAGCGGCCGATGTCAAATGCCGGAATAAGTTCTGGCAAGCGCAGCAACAAGTCATCGACATCGCTTGTGTACCGCGGAGCCGTACGGCCCAACGCATGATTGTTGGCAGAATCAATCAAACCCAGAAACTCAACGTTCTCGTTTGCGATACTGAGTTGCCGTGCCATCTCGTATGCGATGACACCTCCGAGTGACCAGGCGGCTAGGCGATAGGGACCCACGGGTTGCACCTGGCGAATGCGCCTTAGATATTCTTCAGCAATGCCCTCTACCGAATCCTGGACAATCGAGTCTTCGTGCAAGCCAGCTGCTTCCAACCCGAAGACAGGTGTATCCCGGCCGATCGCCACGGCGAGCGCTGGATAGGAACCGACCTCTCCCGATGCCGGATGGATGATGAACAATGGCCGCTGAGAGCCTGCTGAGTTCAGCTCAACGACGCCCCGCACCGCAGTCGACTTGGTCTGTTTCGCTTGGACCAACGACGCTATGCCTTCAATGGTCGGCTGCACCAGTACATCTTGGAGCGTGATGACTTTGCCAAGCTCCACTTGAATTTTGCTGATGAGGCGGACGGCGAGGAGCGAGTGCCCGCCGAGGGTAAAGAAGCTGTCACGCCGCCCGATCCGCTCGACGCCCAGCAACTCGCTCCACAGGCCGGCCAGCAACGTCTCGACCTCACCCACCGGCGCCTCACCGACACCACGCGCATACGCCTCACCCGCAGGCGCCGGCA
>NZ_SMKF01000225.1 GCF_004348325.1 Micromonospora sp. KC213
GGGGCAGGGGGTGGAGGCGGCCAGGCGCAGTTCCTCGCCGGTGGCGTCGGCCAGGACGACCATCGGGCCGCGCCGGTAGGCGTACACCTCGGGGGCGTCCAGCAGGACGGCGGAGTGAGCGGACGAGAGGGCGGCCAGTGGCCGGAGGCCGGCCAGGTCGACCGGCGCGGGACCGGCGGTGACCACGGTGGTGGTCGCCCGGCCACCGGCCGGGCAGGCCACGCTCAACGACTCCCCGGAGGTCGGGGCGGACCGTCCCAGGGCTCGGGCGGCCTCGGTCACCGCGTCCAGCGGCGGACCGCCGGCTCCGAGCGCCGGCGCTTGGTACGGCCGGTCCACCGGGCGGCAGCCGGTGTCCGCCTCGAACTCGATGCGGCCCGCGCCGGCGGTCCGCCCCTCGACCGCGACGAACTCCCCGGCGTCGGCGCGCAGCCGGGGCCCCGCCGAGCCGGCCCGCACCCCGGCCCGCCAGCTCGCCGGCAGCCGGTCCGCGACCCGTTCCAGCAGTGCCCGCTCGCCGCCCTCGGGCACAAAGACCGTCACGCCGCCGATCAGCGTCGCGCCGTCGGCCATCGGGGTCACCCGGCAGCCGGGTTCGTAGCGGGTAGCGGCCAGCGCCCACGCACCGTCGCCGATCGCGGTGACCAGCTCACCGACGGCCCGCTCCACGACCGGCGCGGCCTGACCGATGCTGCGCTGCTCGCGCACGGTCGGTGGATCCGTCCGCACCGACCACCAGGTGAGCGCGCCCAGCAGCACCGCCCAGAGCACGGTGACGGCCAGCAGCCAACGCGGCCACCCCCGCCGGGGGGTCGGCTCGGGAGGACCACTCGGCGGGGCCCACCCCGCCTGGACAGCACCGCTCACCCGGCCATCGTGTCACGGGCCCGCCGCCGGCCCCGGACACGCCCCGGCACCGCGAGGCGGCCACCGACTACACCCCCGGCACCACGAGTCGGTAGCCGACGCCGCGCACCGTCTGCACCTGCGGGCCGTCGGGCAGGACACGCAGCTTGTGGCGCAGCCGCTTCACGGCGGAGTGCAGGATCGCCGCGTCGCCCAACCAGGTGCCGCCCCAGACCGAGGCGAAGATCCGCTCGTAGCTCCACACGCCGCCCGGAGTGCCGGCCAGCTGGGCGAGCAACTCCCGCTCCAACCGGGTCAGCGACAGCGGCTGCCCCCGCCAGGTGACCAGGTGCCCGGCCGGGTCGACGACGAGGTCGCCGCAGCGTGCCGGCGGAGGCGACGGATGTTCTTCCTCCGGCACGGCGGGCCCCGGCGACCCGAAGAGCATCGCGCGCAGTTCGGCGAGGTCCGCGCAGAGCACCACCGGCCCGAGGTCGTCGAGCCGGCGCACCACCCGCTCCCGCACCGACACGTCCGCGCTGACACAGACCACGAATCCCATGCCGACACCGGTCACACGCCCTCCCCAGGCCGCCCCGTCACCCGCCAGCCGAACCACCGCGAGGAACCCGTCACGGCACGTTCAGCATGGCGACAACAGCGTAGCGCCCGGTTACTGACCAGATACTGACCGACGCGATTGATTGATCGCGGTAGTTCCGCAGCAGAGCATCGTTCACAGCGGACGTGGCGGCGACATCCGCCACCACCCAACCGCCGCCCCACCCGCTGCGCTGGCCGCGACCCCGGCCCGCGCGGTTCGGACCCGAACCGATCGGGACCGACGACGTGGGGAGGAAACGTGTACGAACGATCGACCGGACGGCCCGTCCGGTGGAGAGCCGTCGCCGTGCTCGCGGCGGCGTTGCTGGGCATCACCGCCCAACCGGCTGTGCCCGCCGTGGCCGCGCCGCCCCCGCCCCGCGCCACCGTGGACCGCCCGGTCCTCGACGCGCTGGCCACCCGTGACACCACGACCTTCCTGGTCTACCTCAAGGAACAGGCCCCCCTCGCCGAGACCGCCCGGGTACGCGGTGCCGACAGCCGGGCCCGGGAGGTGCACCGGCTGCTGACCACCACGGCCGAACGGACCCAACGCGACCTGCGGTCGACGTTGGAGGCACGGAAGGCGCCCCACACCGCGTACTGGATCGCCAACGCGCTGCGGGTGACCGGGGACCGCGCCCTGCTGGACACCATCGCCGCCCGGCCCGACGTGGCCCGGATCGCGCCCACCCGCAGCTACCCGCTGATCCGACCCGTCGAACGGACTGGCGCACGGGCCGGCACCAAGGCGGCGGAATGGGGGCTGGCCAGCATCAACGCTCCCCAGGTCTGGGACGAGTTCAGCGTCCGGGGCGAAGGTCTGGTGGTGGCGAACATCGACAGCGGCGTGCAGTTCGACCACCCCGCACTGGGCCGGGCGTACCGGGGCAACCTCGGCAACGGCTCCGTCGACCACAACCATCACTGGTACGACCCGGCCCGCGTCTGCCCGACCGCCGCTCCCTGCGACAACGACGGCCACGGCACCCACACCATGGGCACGATGGTCGGCGACGACGGAGCCGGCAACCAGGTCGGCGTGGCCCCCGGTGCCAAGTGGATCGCCGCGAAGGGCTGCGAGAACGACGGCTGCACCGACGCCTCACTGCTCGCCGCCGGCCAGTGGGTCCTCGCCCCGACCGACCTCGCCGGCCGCAACCCCCGCCCCGACCTGCGCCCGGACATCGTCAATAACTCGTGGGGCGGCAGCGGCGGCGACCCCTGGTACCAGCAGACCATCGCCGCCTGGCGGGCCGCCGGCATCTTCCCGACCTTCTCCTCCGGCAACAGCGGCCCGGCCTGCGGCAGCGCCGGCTCACCGGGTGACAACCCCAACGCGTACGGCGTCGGGTCGTACGACGCGAACGGCGCGATCTCCCGGTTCTCCGGCCGCGGTGCCGCCAGCCGCCCGGACGTGAAGCCCAACATCGCCGCGCCCGGCGGCAACGTCCGGTCCAGCGTGC
This sequence comes from Micromonospora sp. KC213, assembly GCF_004348325.1. Classification (GTDB taxonomy): domain Bacteria; phylum Actinomycetota; class Actinomycetes; order Mycobacteriales; family Micromonosporaceae; genus Micromonospora. Next base: position 2,916 of record NZ_SMKF01000225.1, read on the forward strand.
CCGGCGGGTACGCGACGTACAGCGGCACCTCCATGGCCGCACCGCACGTTGCCGGCACCGTCGCGCTGGTCTGGTCCGCCGCACCCGCCCTGCGCGGGGACGTCGCGGCCACCGAGGCGCTGCTCGACGACACCGCGTCCGACGTCGAGGCGCTGGAGTGCGGGGGCACCGTGGACGACAACAACGTCTTCGGCGAGGGCCGGCTCGACGCGTACGCGGCGGTCCGGCAAGCCCCGCGCGGACCGGCGGCCCGGATCTCCGGCACGGTCACCGCGGCGGCCGACGGCACGCCGGTGGCCGGTGCCACGGTCGACGCGGACGGACGCGCCACCACCACCGGCGCGGACGGCCGGTACACGCTGACCGTACCGGCCGGCGAGGTCACCCTCTCCGTGGCCGCGTACGGGTTCGCCGGTCAGACGGTGACCCTCACCGCCCCCGAGGGCGACGCGGTGACCCGGGACTTCGCGCTGGCCGCCACGCCGACGGTCACCGTCACCGGCCGGGTCACCGACGGCTCCGGGCACGGCTGGCCGTTGTACGCGCGGATCGACGTCGCCGGCCGCCCCGGCGGCCCGATCTTCACCGACCCGGTGACCGGCCGGTACGCGTTCACCGTGCCGGGCGACGCCACGTACCGGCTCACCGTCACCGCCCGGTACACGGGCTACCGCGCGGTGACCCGGGAGGTCAGCGCCGGTGCCGTGGCGGTGACGGCGGATGTCGCCGTCCCGGTCGAGGCCGCCTGCGCGGCCGCCGGGTACACCGGCAGCCTCAGCGCGCCGATGCTGACCCAGAGCTTCGACGGCCGGGCCACTCCCGAGGGCTGGTCGGTGCGCAACCGCACCGACAGGGGCGGCTGGGCCTTCGACGACCCGGGCGCGCGGGGCAACCTGACCGGCGGCAGCGGCGGCTTCGCGATCATCGACAGCGACAAGCTGGGCTCCGGCAACACCCAGGACACCGACCTGGTCACCCCGGCGGTCGACCTGTCCGGCTCGACCGCGCCGCTGTTGCGTTTCCGCAGCGACTGGCGGGCGGTCGGGGTGAGCGACACCGCCGACGTGGACGTCTCCACCGACGCCGGCACGACCTGGACCAACGTCTGGCACCAGACGACCAGCCGCCGCGGGCCACGGGTCGAGGAGGTGCCGCTGACCGCGGTTGCCGGGGCGTCGGCCGTACTGGTCCGCTTCCGGTTCAAGGGCACCTTCGCCTGGTGGTGGCAGGTGGACGACGTGGAACTGGTCAACCGGGACTGCCTCCCCACGCCCGGCGGACTGGTGGTCGGTAACACCACCGACCGGAACACCGGCGCGGCGGTCAACGGGGTGACCGTGACCAGCGTCGACCGGCCGGCGGACCGGGGCGTCTCGGTGGCCACCCCGGACGACGCCAACCTGCCGGACGGCTTCTACCACCTCTTCTCCAGCCTGACCGGCCCGCACCCGTTCGCCGCCTCGCGGCCGCCGTACGCGACGACGACCAAGCAGGTGACCGTGGTCGCGGACGAGGTCCGCCGGGCCGACCTGGCGCTGGCCGCCGGCCGGCTGACGGTCAGCACCGGCGAGGTTCAGTCCCACCAGCCGTACGGCAGCACCCGGACCACCCGGGTGACGGTGCGTAACACCGGCACCGCCCCGGCCGAGGTGGAGCTGCTGGAGCGCGGTGGCGGGTTCGAGCTGCTCTCCTCCGCCGGCGCACCGCTGCGCGAGCAGACGGTCAAGGGGATCAGCAAGGCACGCACCGGCATCGCGTACGGCGGTGGGGCCCCCGGCGCCGCCCCCAGCGCGGACGACGCCTGGACCCGGGTCGCCGACCTGCCCGCGGCGATCTACGACAACGCGGCGGCCAACCTGGACGGGAAGGTGTACACCGTCGGCGGGGGCAGCGACACCCGCACCGAGCGCCGGGCCTGGGTGTACGACCCGGCCACCGGCGCCTGGTCGGCCCTGCCCGACCTGCCACGCGCCCGGTCCAAGCCGGCCGCCGTGGCGCTGTCCGGCAAGCTGTACGTGATCGGTGGCTGGGGCGCGGACGGCAATCCCGACCCGACGGTCGACGTCTTCGACCCGCAGGCCGGCACCTGGAGCACCCTGGCCGGCGCGGTGAACCCGGCGCCCGCCGCCGCGGCCGGGGTGGCCGTGGTCGGTGACCGGGTACACCTGGTCGGCGGCTGCGTCGACGCCGAATGCACGGATTCGGCGAAGCTGGTGGTGTTCGACGTCCGCAGCGGCACGTTCCGCACCGGGGCCAACTATCCGCACCCGGTCTCCTGGACGTCCTGCGGTGGCATCGGTACCCAGGTGTACTGCGCCGGGGGCGCCGCCGCCACCGCGTACAACGACGCCTGGCGGTACGACCCAACCACCGACCAGTGGCAACCGTTGCCGAACCTGCCGGTCGACCTGTGGGCGTCCCAGTACGCCTCGGCCGGGGGGATGTTGGTGCTGGCCGGCGGGGTGACCGCCAACTCGACGGCGGTGACCAACCGGACGGTCGGCTACGACCCGGTCGCCGGGGCCTGGCGGGATCTGCCCAACGCCCAGTTCGGACGGTACCGGGGCGCTGCCGCCTGCGGGGCGTACAAGATCGGTGGTTCGCCCAGCTCGTTCGTGGGATCCGTGGAGAGCGAGCGGCTCGGCGGGCTGGAGAACTGCGTGACGGCCAGCGACCTGCCCTGGTTGTCCACCACGCCGGGCAGCTTCACGCTGGCACCGGGGGAGTCCCGGACGGTCACCGTCACGCTGACCGCGACGGCCGAGGCCGGGGTGCTTCAGCCCGGGGCGTACTCGGGCGGGCTGGGGCTGCGGGCGGACATCCCGTACCCGCTGCCGACGGTCGCGGTGACCATGAACGTGTCACCGCCGCCCAGCTGGGGCAAGCTCCAGGGCACGGTCACCGGGCGCACCTGCGGCGGCGCGACGGTGGCCATCCCGGCCACGGTCCGGGTGAACCGGGTGGATGGCGCCACCGGAACGACGCTGACCGCCGACGGCCAGGGCCGCTACGCCTGGTGGCTACCGAAGGGCCGGTACGAGGTGATCGTCGCCAAGGACGGTTGGGTGCCGGAGGTGCAGCGCACGCGGGTCGAGGCGGGCATCGTCGGCACGCTCGACTTCGACCTGGCACCGGCGTCCTCCTGCACCAGGGCGACCGGTATCTGAACGATCGCGCCACCCGGTGGCCGTCGACCCGCGGGTCGACGGCCACCGTCGTGCGTACCGACAGCCGGTGCATGATCGTCCGTGCGGCGGCGGGACGCCCCCGGCCGACCGGCCCGCCACCCCCTGGTGGCTGGTCGCCGCACCGGTCGGCAGGCCGGTCCGCCGGCCGGGACGAGACTGGTTGACCGAACGGTCAGATCCGACTCACGGCTATTGGTGAAGGCTCAAGCAACACGTGGCGTTACCGCCACGCCGTGATGTGAACGGCCTTCATCTCTCTTACCTGCCTGCCGCAACGGGGCCACCACCATTGCCGGTGCGGTCTCCGCCGCCCGAGCCACCGGCGCCCCCGTGTACGTGGTTTCCGACGCCTCCACCGACGGCACCGCCCGGGAGGCCGCGACGGCCGGGGCTGCCGTACTGGAACTGACGCGCAACGTGGGCAAGCCGGCCGCGCTGCACGAGGGGTACGTCCGGTTCGGACTGGGTGGGCTGTTCCGGGCGGTCGTCATCCTCGACGACGACGTCCTGGTCGAGCCCGCCTTCCTCGACCGGGCACTCGAGCAGCTGTCCGAACGGGTGGCGATCGTGGTCGGGCACAACGTCACCTGGTGGCCCCGCGAGCGGCGGTGGAACCCCTGGCTGGCCAAACGCGCCTACAGCTACTGGAACTACCAGGCCGTCGTCCGCCGGTTGCAGAGCCACTTCAATGTGATGAACTGCATCTCCGGCTCGAATTCGCTCTACCGCACGGAACTGCTGGACGTGCTGCTGCCGCAGCAGCCGCCGTACATCGTCGACGACACGTACTGGGTGTTGGAGACGCACCGTCGCGGACTGGGCCGGGTGGTGTACGCCCCCCCCGGGCCGTCGCGCACCTGCAGGACCCGACGAACGGTCGGGACTGGTACAAGCAGAACCTGCGCTGGCTGTGGGCACCTTCCAGGGGGTCATCGGGCACCGTCTCGGCCGCCGCAACACCCGGTTCGACCGCGCGTACCTGCTGCTGATGCTGCACTGGGTGGTGTACGTGGCGGGCGCGCCGGTGACTCTCTGGCTGCTGGCGACCGCCGGCCCGGGGCTCGGTGTCGGCCTGCTGTTCCTGCTCGGCGGCCACGCGCTCTGGGTGGCGCTCGCCGCCTGGCGGCTGCGCTGCCCCCGCCTCCTGCTCTTCCTGCCGGTGATCGTCGTGGCCGACCAGCTGTACCGGGTGATCATGGTGCACGCCGTGGTCAAGGCCATCCGCCAACCCACGGTGGACCGCTGCGTGTGGGACTCCCCCGCACGCTTCGCGGTCTCCGCCGGATCGGATGCGTGAGGAAGGGAGGTGAACATGTCCTCGAGCCAGGAACTTCCGCTGACCGGCGCCTCGACCGCCGCCGTCGGCGCGGTCGGTGCGCTCGCTCTCGGCCTCGGCGCGGTGCTGGTGACCGTGGCGCAGTGGGCGCGAAGCTGCGTCGCCGCAGCAACTGACGGACCAGACAGCCGGGGGTACGGCGCCGTCCCCGCCGTACCCCCGC
>NZ_SMKF01000226.1 GCF_004348325.1 Micromonospora sp. KC213
GCCCTAGCCCGGCCCCTGGCCCCAACCCGGCCCTTGGCAGGTTGCGCCATGTTGCGCGTCCGCCGGATCTTGTCGCAGAGTTGGGGAACCTTCCTGACGAAGAATCTGAACCCCGCGAGGTTTTCAGCCGTACTCCGCATGGAGGGAACTGGGGAGGAAGAGATGGTGCAGGTGCAGCGGAAGCACGTACTGGCGGCCGGAGTGGCGCTGGCGGCCACCGCGGCGGCGGTGGTCGGGACCACGATCGGCTTCGCCGACACCACCTCCAGCCAGCCGAGCGCCTGCTCCGGGTCGGTCACCTTCTCGGCCGAGAGCGGCACGCCGGCGGCGACCAGTGACCGGTTCCCGGTCGGTACCCGGCTTCGGGTGACGAACCTGGACAACGAAAGAGTGGTGACGGTGACCGTGACCGGCCCGTCGGGCAGTTGCGTGCTGCTCAACACCGCCGCCATGGACGCCATCCGGGCACCGGGCAAGAACGTGATCCGCCGCCATCTGGTGGAACGTCTCGCCGACGACACACCCCCGCCCGCAGACGCGGTTCCGCCCGGCGAGGTGACCCCGACCGCCGACCAGAAGCGACCCGGCAGCGCCCGGCCACCCGCCTCGTCGGCCAGTTCCCCGACGGCATCGGCCAGACCGGGCGGGTGAGCCGCCCCGATCACCTGTCCGGGACGCTGTAGGGCGGGCTGCCCCACCGGGACGAGCGGGCCGCGTCACCAGGTGCCGTCGTCGCGGACCCGGGCCGGCGCGAGACCGAGCAGCAGCGTGGTCAGGGCGGTGTCGATGTCCCCGCCGAGGAACCATTCGCCGGCCTGGTCGAGGGCGAAGACCCGGCCGTGTTCGTCGACGGCGAGGATGCTGTCCTGGCGTTCCAAGCCGATCGGAAACAGCCGTACGCCGAGCACCGAACCGAAGTCGGCGAGCGTGTCGGCGCTGTGCGCCGCCCAGGTCGGGTTGGTGTCGAACTGGCGGATCCACACCTGGGCACCAGGCCGACGGCGGAAGGTCACGATCGCCGGGAAGTCCAGGAAGACCCGTTCCGCCGCGGGAAAGGGCTCGTGCCGGTGGGTGCGGCCGGCCACCTCGCAGGTCTCCTCGATGGCCCCCTCCGCCAGCGCCCAGTTCACCGGGTTCTGGTCCCAGCCCGCGTCGGCCAGTGCCTGTGCCACCTCCGGCGGGAAGCGGCCGTCGACCGGGATCGGTCGGTTGATCACCGGCGGTTCGGTGATTCCGCCCAGCTCACCCCAGGGCAGTACGCCGAAGTCCACCAGAGCCGTCGTACACGACTCGCAGGCATCCCTGACCTCGCCACCGTTGGGGTCACCGGTTTCCCGGACCTGGAAGGTCTGGAACCGGCCGTTCGAGAGCAGCGCCTTCGCCTCCTCGGCCGTCATCGCCGGCTGGCCGGCGGCGGCGCGGCGGTGGTCGTACTCGTGCAGCACGTCGGAGACCACCACCAGTTCGGCGTGCCGGTCCCCGCCACGCACGAGGTGCCCGGGCGGCAGTGCGTCCAGATAGGCGCGGACCAGCCGGTGGTGGCGGAGTTCGACATCGCCCTTGACGCCCTGGGCGACGTACGTCCGGCCGTCGACGGTGAGGTGGGCGACGGTGGTCGGGGTGGGCAGGCGCCGCAGCTCGCGGAGCAGTTGGCTGGCCGGATCGACGGTGCGGGGTGCCGGGCCCCCGGCGGGGCGGCTGCTGCGGTACATCTGCTCGACCATCGCGGCCGGTACGCGGGGCCAGGTGGAGACCTCGCCGGTCTCCTTGTCGACGACGGTGGTCGGCAGGTCACCGGGGACGGTGCCGACCTCGGCAGCGACGACCGATCGGATGACGTACCCCAGGTCGAACTCGTCGATCGAGGGGCGGCATTCGTACCCGAGGCGTTGCGAGTCGCGACGGGCCCACACCGTGGCGAGCTGCTCGGCCTGCTGACGATCGATCACGCCCCGAAATTACCGGACCCCCACGACTCCGTGGCACCCGGTATGGTTCGGCTGACCGAACGTGACCGGGGAGGGTGGCGTTGGCCGACAGTGTGGACCGGGACGCCAACCGCGCGCTCCGGGCGCGGTTCGACGAGGTCTACGGGCAGTACCAGCAGCTCCGTTCCGGTCTGGACGAGTTGCAACGGAAGCTGGCGCAGCTGCGGGTGGTTGAACGCTCCGACGACGGCCAGGTCACCGCGACCGTCGGCCCCCGCGGCGAGCTGATCTCGGTGGAACTGCAACCCGCCGTCTTCCGGGAACGGGACGCCCGGGCGCTCAGCGAGAAGATCACCGCCACTGTCCGCCGGGCCACCGCCGCCGCCGTCGCTGCCACCCAGGAACTGGTGGCGGCCCACCTCCCCGCCAACTCCGGCACCGTGGAGTACCTGCGCACCGGCGACTTCGGCACCCTGCTCGGGCGGGCCGACGCGGTGGTGCGGAGCGAGGCGGGCCGACATGGCTGAGGAGCGGCTCTGGCTCGATCCCGACCGGGTCCGCCGCGCCGCCACCGATCTACGCCTCTCCGGCGAGGCCGTCAGCGCCCGGCGGCAGCAGATCGGCGACCGGATCGCCGAGGCGAGCGCCGTACGCCCCTGGGGCCGCGACGACATCGGCGCCGCGTTCGAGAAGAGCTACCGCGGCTACGAGGAGACGCTGCTGCGGGCCTGGGAGGGGCTCGGCCGGACGCTGGCGGGGCTGGGCGCCGACGTGGCCACCTCCGTCGCGGCCACGGTGGACACCGACGTCGCCGCCGGCCGCGCGATCGACGCCGTACCCGGTCGGCACGATCACCGGCGCTGAGGCGCGGAGGAGAGCGGCGTGAGCATCCTGCCCAGCCCCATCCCGCACCCGCTCGACTACAGCCCCTGGGAGCTTCCCGGTTGGATGTACGAGGCCCTGGACTGGGTCGTCGGGGTCGAGTGGCCGGAGGGGAACGAGCGCGCCGTCTGGGACCTCGCCGACGAGTGGTACGCCGTCGCCGCCGCGTTGGCCGGTCCGCGGGACGACGCGATCGCCGCCGCCGCCGAGGTGGGTCGCGGGTACGGGGGCGTGGGCCTGGTGGCCGAGGCGTTCGACCGGGCCTGGCGACGCACCGCCGAGGGCGACGACGCACCCCTGCACGTCCTGCTCGCCGTGAGCACCGACCTGGGCCGGCTGGTCGAGGAGTGCGGCTGCGACATCGAGGGCGCGAAGATCGAGGTCTGGATCGAGCTGGGCATCCTCGTCGTCGAGCTGATCTCGTTGGCGGTGGCCACCGCCCTCACCGCAGGCGCGGCCTCACCCGCCGCCGCCGGGGTGATCGCCGCCACCCGCCTCGTGGTGCAACAGATCTTCAAGCGGCTGCTGGCCCAACTCGCCAGGAAACAGCTCAAGGCGGGCCTCAAGGAAGCCGGGGAGCGGGCCGCCAAGGAGGTGACCAGGGGCGGCGTACGCGGGCTCGGCAAGCGCACCCTGCGCGGTGGGCTGGAGGAAGCGGCGGAGGAGTCCGGGATCAACCTCGCCACCCAGGCGTACCAGAACTCCACCGGGCGTCGCGACGGCCTGGACCTGGCCGACCTGGGCACGTCGGCGGTCGGTGGCCTGGCCGGCGGCGCGGTGGTGCCGCTGGCCGGCCTGGGGCGGCACGCGAACAGCCGGGGCGGTCGGATCGCCGAGCACCTCGGGCGCGAGATGACCGGTGAGACGATGGCGGAGGGTGCGGCGAGCCTGGCCACCGGTCAGGGCGTCCTGTCCCCGGAGGACGCCGCCCGGGCAGCCGTCTCCGGTGTCGCCGGTTCGGCGACCGGTCAGGCCGACGCGGCGCTGCGTGCCCGCCTCGACGGGCAGCTCGCCGCGCTGGCCGCGCCCCTGCCGTCGATGAGCCTGCCGTCGCCGTCCACGCCGGACCTGCCGCTCTCCTCCAGGGTGGACCCGCCTGCTCTGGTGGATCCGCCGCTGTCGTCGCCGGTGACCGTCGGGCCTGTCGAGGGCACCCCGGCCGGGCCGCTGGATGACGGCCCGGCCACCGGGCCGGACGGCCGCCTGGCCGGTGGTGCAGCCGTACCGGCCGAGAGCGGTGGGCCCGCCGGCCTGTCGTCCGTTCCCGCCGATGTCGGTCCACAGGCGGGGTCCGGCGCGCTGGCGGCCAGCCCGACGCTGTCGTCGGTGACGACGGAGCGTGCCGCGCTGCCACCGCAGCCGGTCGATCCGGCGGCGACGGGGCAGCCATCGGCACCGGCGACGAGCAGCCCCGTCGCGGCCAGCACCGGCGTGACCGCCGCCGGCACCGTGCCGGGTTCCGGGGCGCTCGGTTCCAGCACCCTGCCGTCCTTTGTGGGGTTCGGTGGCGGCGGCGATGTGACCGCCGGCGCCGCCACATCGGTCGGCGCACCATCGACCAGCCCGGCGGACGGCCGCGGTACGCCGGTGCCTGCCCTCGGTACGCAGCGCGGCGAGACAACCTCGCCGTCCCTGCCGCGGCCTGCACCGGCGGTGCCGGTGCAGGCCCAGCTCGACGCCGACGCCGCCGCGCCGTCGGGGAGGCACCGGTTTCCCGAACTGGCGGCCCTGGCCCCCCGGCCGGCGACGCCACCGCCGGCCGTCCGTCCGCCCGCGCCTCGACCGGCGCCGCCCGACGAGCCGCCCCGCCCGAGGACGCCGCAGTGGTACGCCGCCAGGTGGGCAGCCGAGCGGGAAGCTCTCGAACGGCGCCGGTACCAGGGGTACTTCGAATCACAGCGCGCCTGGTACGAGGACCGACGGCGTGAGGAGCTCACCACTCGTCTGCGCCGATCGGCGAGCGGCTACCTGGACCGCGCGGGCTGGCTGCGGCGGCGAGGCCGGGAGTTCGCCGGGGCCGGCCTCACCCTGCGCGCCGAGCACATGTTCCAGGCCAGCGTGGAGGCGGAGCGCGACTTCTACGAACACACGGACTGGGCCGACGCGGTCCGCGACGGTCGGGTCGTTCCCGACCAGGTGGTGATCGACGACCCGACCGACTTTCACCGGATCAACGACGACGTGGCCGAGCTGGCTCCCGGTGCCGTCGAGACGAGTGATCGTTCGGGCCTGACCTGGGACGACCGCCCGCCGCCGATCGACCGGTCCCGCCCGTACGGCCGTTGGGGTGGACTACGCCCGCCGTTGGCGTTGCACCAGACCGACCTCGAACGAGCGATGCCCCGCTACTCCGACGGTGCCATCATGCGTACCGCCGATCCCCGGCAGGGCAGGTGGTTCTCGCTCGCCAACGACGGCGGACCGGCGGCCGACCCCACCCGGGGCATCAACTGCCTTGACTGCACCCTGTCGCTCTACGAGACGTGGATGCACGGCCGGCCGAGGGTGTCCGCCCCGCGTACCTTCGACGGCTACGAGGCAGGGGACATCACCAAGCCGATCCTGGGCGAGCAGGGCGGACCAGGACGGGTCGAGGCGGTGACCGGCGGGCGCTTCCAGCGACTGATCGAGTCACCGGGAAACGGGCGGCGGAACCCGGCCCGGCAGCGGGCTGCCGTCGAGCACGGGTACGACCAGCTTGAGATCCAGTTGCAGCTCGGCGGCCACGGCAGCTACGCCTTCCTCATCGCCGAGTGGGAAGACGGCGGGTCGCACGCCTGGGTGGCGCTCAACCAGAACGGGACGATCCTCTACCTGGATCCGCAGAGCGGCACGGTTCGGGACCAGCCTCTCTACGCCCACGCGGGGATTCCCCACCACGGCAACGTCGTCGGCATGGATGCGCTGGTCCTCGGCGGGAACGGCCAGCCGATGCCGCTGCGCGGCCTGGCCCGAGGCCGGTTCAGCGCCCGGTCCGAGCCACCCGGCCGGCCGCCTGCCGGCCCGTCGGCTGCGTCCGAGCCGGAGTCCGCCGACGACGCCGCGTACCTCGACGGGGCGGGCGTTGGTCATGCGGGCAGTGCTTCCTCAGCAGGTGAACCTGCTCGTGACCTACTATCCATGAACAGCTTCGCTCAGTTGACGCCACACGAGCAAATGGTCCTGCGTGGCCTGCATCAGCAGGCGGAGCGAGTAGCTGACGGGGTCCAGAACGCTCTGGTTGAAGTTGGTCAGCGTGTCGCCGTCATCCTTGGTGGCGATGCGTATGTGGAACTGCGAGACCAAGAGCACCGCGTGAAGGGCCTTGACTCCCTTTCGCGAAAGTTCCTCGACGAGGCGGCGACTGAAGGCATTTCCGTCGAGGAATTCAGCCGTGATGTCAACGATGTGTTGAGGTTTTGTGTGGCCCTGTCTGATGATGCTCCTTACGCTGATTCGGTCGAGCGTTTCCTCGCAGGGTTGGAGCAAGCAGGATTCGGGGTTAGTGACAACCTGTGTAAGAACTTCTGGCGAGTGGGCAACCGGTTCTACGGTTTCAACTGCACGATCCGGTCGCCGGAGGGGCAGGTCTTCGAGTTGCAACTGCACAGCGAGCGGTCGAGGGCCGTTTGGCTGACAACCCACAACGCCTACGAGGTGCTCAGACGTGCGGATCAGCCGGGCCCTCACCGTGTCCGGGCATTTCTCAAGATGCTGTTCCTGAACAAAGAACACGGAATGCCTGATGCGGTGCCGGAGCGGCTTGGTGAGAGATTCGCGCCGAAAGATGCTACCTTCGCCAAGTGGATCCACCGGAACGGTGGCTGTTGGCGGCAGTACCTGCGGGAACTCGATGCTGCCGGGCTGAATTTTGCGGAAGAGGTTCGACGGTGCGGGTTGACAAGGGGCGATTTTCCAATCGCCTCTGACCTTGAGCACAAGATGGAGCGGGCAGATGTTGACCTACTACGTCATTTACCGGGATGAGGAAAGAGTAAATCCCAGCGGCACTTTTGTGGTGGATGTGTCGAACGGTCGGGCGTTTTTGTGGGATCACAGGAAGAAGGCGTGGTCGTACAATCCGGATCTGGTCTTTCGCTTCCTGGACGACTATCGCAATTACGACCGGTACGTGGAGGTGGAGCGGTCCGTGGCGGAGCGGGTGGCGTTAATCGTCAGCGATGGTTCTTCCCTCCCTGATGATGCCGGCTTCAATCGAATCTACCTGGATACTGATGAAAGTCGCTCCCTTTCCCAACCGAGTTGCTCTCCTCCGACAAAGAAAGGCTCTGAGTAGTGATTCGCCGATCAGTTACGGAGCATCCGTTGTCCCGTGTGGCCGCCCCTGGCTTTGCCAGCTGAGTAAGGCGTGTGCCGGAAGATCTTCCATGCGACGCCTTCCGTAGTTTGTTTCACCTGGTCAGGGGTATTTGTGACAGGCAAATATGATCATGCCATGACGGGGTTTGGTAACGGGGGGCGACGCTGGTTCGCCTCGGGATTGGGTCTTCTCTTCGGTGTCGTCATCGGTACGGCTCTGTTCGACGGCGCTAGTGGGGTGGCGTTCGGTGTCGCCATGGGCACGATCTTCGCGATCGCCTTCGGTGCCATGGATGGACGTGGCTCGGCGGAGAGTGGTCCCGAGGGGGGCGACTCGGCGATGAGCAGTGCCGAGGAGAGCGACTCGGCGATATGACCGGTCCGCAGCCGGTGGAGCCGCACCAGGTACGGCATACGGTGTCCACCGGCGGGCAACACCCCCAGATGCGGCAAACGGAGTCGATC
>NZ_SMKF01000227.1 GCF_004348325.1 Micromonospora sp. KC213
GCCCCCAGCCCGCCTGGGGTGCCCAGCCGGACCAACCGGCGACTCCCAACGGGGCACCGCAGCCCGCCTGGGCGGTCCAGGTGGAGCAGCAGAACGCCTGGGCCACCGCCCCCGCCGCCGGCCAGGTCTCACCCGGCCCGACCGGATGGGCGCAGAACGAGCAGGCCCCGTCGGCGTGGTCGCCGCCCGGGAGCGGCGCACGCGGCGCCGCCCGGGTGCCGCAGCCCACCGGACAGCCGAACGACGGCTGGCCGGCGCAGGCCGACCAGAACGGCCCGAGCGGCTGGAATGCGCCGCCGGCCCCGCAGGAGCCGGCCGACAACGGCTGGCCGGCCGCAGCGCAACCGGCCGACCCGGCCCGCTCCGGCGGCTGGCCCGCGCCGTCCACCCAGGACGAACCCGCCCACTCGGGCGGCTGGCAGTCGGGTGGCCAGGAGCAGAACGGCCCCGCCGGTTGGAACCCCGAAGCCCAGGGCGAAGCTGCTCCTGCCTGGAACGCCGCCCCCCAGCAGGGCGACGTGAACGGCTCCCCCGCCTGGAACCCCGCGCCCCAGCAGAACGACACCGCTCCCGCCTGGAACCCTGCGCCGCAAAACGACGCCGCTCCCACCTGGAACCCCCCGCAGCAGGGCGACGCCGCTCCCGCCTGGCACGCCGGGCCGCAGCAGAACGACGCCACCAGCTCCACGACCTGGGACGCCGGGCCTCAGCAGGGCGGACCGTCCACTGCCGAGGAGGCTCCCCGGAGCACCGGCCGGGCTTCGGTGCCCGTACCGGCGCAGCCGGAGCCAGATGCTCCCGCCTGGGCCCAGGCCGACAACGGCGTCCGCGGCGCGGCGCCGGTGCCGCAGGCCGACAACGGTTGGGGCGGCGAGGACGAACCGGCCCGCTCCGGCGGTTGGCACGCCGGAGCCCAGCCGGACCAGGGCGACAACACCTGGAACAGCGCGCCACAGCAGGCCGAGTCCACGCCGCAACCCTGGTCACCGGGTGCGGAGTCGGCTCCGGCCCGCTGGGACGCGGGCGAGGCACAGCAGCCGACCACCAACTGGGGTGCCGCTCCCGGCCAGCACGACCAACGCCAGAACGACCTGCCCACGGCGGACGAGCCGGCCCGTACCGGCTCCTGGGGTGCCGCGTCCGCGCCGCAGCCTGACGACCGGCCGGAGCCCGGCGGGTGGACGCCGCCGGAACAGCCGGCCCGGGCGACCGCCTCGGTTTCGGCTCCGGACAGTTGGGGCACCGACCGCCCGGTCGTACCGGATGCCGAGCCGTGGTCGGCGGGCGAGGCGTGGGGCCACACCGAGTCGCAGGCCGCGCCGCAGCCGACCGAGGACGCCTGGGAGCCGAAGCGGACCGACCCGGCTCCGATCTACCAACCGGGCCCCGCGCCCGGCATCTCGCCGGCGAACAAGGTGCCGCTGCCCCCGCAGGAGCAGCGGATTCCCGGGGCGAGCCTGGCCGCCGCGCCGCCAGCCGACTACGCGCCGCCGACCCCGTTCGGCAGCCCTGCCGAGCAGCCGTCCTTCGGGATGCCGGGACGGGAGGGCTCCCCCGGCGGTTGGGCAGCGGACCCGCCGCAGTCACCGGCCGGCCCGATGGTGCCCGCGCCGCGTACCTCCCCGGAGGCCGACGGGGCCGGGCGGGCCACCGCACCCGGCACGGACGGCACGGACGGCGGTGCCGTCGGCCGGGCGTCGGCCAGCGCCTCGGTGCCGATGGCCAGCCGGGTGGTGCCCCCGGCCGACCAGGCTCTGCCTGCGACCGGCGGCGCCGCGCCGCAACCGAGGGTGTACGGCCGGCCGACCCGCCCGGAGCACACTGACACACCGGCGGAGGAGCCCGGCGGCCACCAGCCCGCGCCCGAGCCGCGCTTCGACGACCAGGACCGGACGCGCTTCGACGGCCAGTCGCACTTCGACGAGCCGGAGCGGCCGGGCGGCCCGTACGCCTTCGGTGGCGAGGCGCCCTCGTCGGCTCCGCCCACCTCCCCGGCAGCGCCACCGGCGTTCCCGGGTGCCATCCCGGCGTTCTCGGATCCGACCAGCAACAACCGGCCGATGAACGGCACCCGGCCGCACGGCCCGGGTGAGCGTCCAGCCGATCCGTTCGGCACCCCGTCCGGCCCGGCTGCCGGAGGCCCTGTGCCCGGGTACGGCCACCCCGCGCACGATCCGGCGCACGGGGGTGCCCCGTCGCCGTTCGCCCCGGCGACCCAGCAGTTCCCCCAGGCCGGGCAGCAGCCGTTCCCGCCCGCCGACCAGGGGTTCGCACCGGCGGGACAGCAGCCCTTCCCACCGTCCGGCCAGCAGTTTCCGCCGGCGGGGCAGCAGCCCTTCCCGCCGGCCAGCCAGCCCGGCACCGGCGGGCAGTCCGGCGCGGGTGGTTGGCCGCAGGACCCGGAGTCGGATCAGGGCCGCTTCGACGCCTTCAAGCCGGAAGTCGAGCCGAAGGCGGAGCAGCCGGCGCCGAAGGTCCGCAACGGCCGGGTACTGGCCATCGTGCTGATCGCGGCGGTGCTGATCCTGGCGATACCGCTGGGCCTGCTCATGCTGCTCGGCAAGATTGGTGGCGACGACGCCAAGCCGGCCGGCTTCAACCCGGCGGTCGGCTCCTGCGTGAAACGGTCGGGCAACGGTGCGACGGCGGCGAACTGTGGCGAACCGGACGCGTTCACCGTCGTGTCGCGGGTCGACAGCAAGGACAAGTGCACCGACCCGACCCAGCCGCACGTGGTGCTGAAGGGCAACGAGGCGAACCCGGTGCTCTGCCTCAAGAAGGCCTCCTGACCCAACCCGTTGACCCGACGCGACGGCCGGCAGGGCCACGGATCCGTGGCCCTGCCGGCCGTTCCGGGAGAAGTCAGGACTGGGACGCCGGGGTGAGCTTCGCGATATCGGGGGCGTAGACGGTCATCCAGTGTGGATGCAGCCGGTAGTAGAGCACGTCGTTGTCCCAGTCGAAGAGGTCGTCGCCGTAGAACTCCTTCAAGTAGGCCCGCAGGTCCGGCCAGTCGGGGGCTGACTCGCCGTCGCGAGGGTTGAGGATCTCCACCGTCCCGTGAGTGAACACGCCCAGATCCTCGCCGCGCATGTGCGCGACGCTGGCGGCGGGTCGGGCGGCGAGGTGGCGGGCCTTGGCGGCGCTATGCGCCGTCCCAAAGTGCCACTTTCCGTGCAAAAAGTGCCCGTCCACGCCGCTGATTCGCGGCTCGCCCTTCGCCGTCACGGTGGACAGGGCGAGTGTGCACATGCCGGTCAGGATCTGGGTGAGTTGTCCTGCGGTCAGGGTGTTCTCGGCCACGATCGAACGCAGGTGTGAGGTGGCACGGGAGAGCGAGGCTTCGAGAAGGGCCTGCAGCTCGCTGAGCTCTTCTGGCGTCTCGTGCATCAACGTCCTTACTTGTCGACAGGTCCGGTCGATGTCCGCGATCGGCGTCGGCCGGTGAACCCATACTCCAGCCAAATCCTGACACCTTGTGTCGGATTTCGCCTTCATCCCGCCGTCGTCCGCCCTCGATGACTGGTAGCTGAGCGACACGACACGCCGGGGCGGCTACCGCTGAGCCGCCAACGATCATGGGCAGTGACAAGTGGCCTACCCGTGTCGCCGGAGGGTCCGCCCGTGCGCGTAATGGCCCTGTCAGAAGTCGCCGAATATCTCGGCGTCTCCCGTCAGCGCGCCGCCATCCTGGTCGACCGGCCAGACTTCCCAGCCCCGATCGACACGCTGACCGTCGGGCGCATCTGGGACGCGGCTGAGGTCCGTGAATACGCGTCGCGGCGACGCGAGCGCAACGGGGGCGGGGCGGGCTAGCCGTTCCTCGGCGCGATTGCGGTGTCGCGTACGCCGCTCCGTCCGCCCGGTCGCGACGACGGGAAACCACTGATGCGGCACGATGGGGTCATGAGCGCACGAGTACGGGCTCCAGAACTGCGCGGCCGGGCCTGGCTGAACACCGGCGGGAAGTCCCTCCAGCTGGCCGACCTGCGAGGACGGATAACGATCCTCGACTTCTGGACCTTCTGCTGCATCAACTGCCTGCACGTGCTCGACGAGCTGCGCCCGCTGGAGGAGAAGTACGCCGACGTGCTCGTCGTGATCGGCGTGCACTCGCCGAAGTTCGAGCACGAGAAGGATCCGGACGCGCTGGCCGCCGCCGTCGAGCGGTACGGGGTGCACCACCCCGTGCTGGACGACCCCGAGCTGGACATGTGGCAGCAGTACGCGGCGAAGGCCTGGCCGACCCTCGCGGTGGTCGACCCGGAGGGGTACGTGGTGGCCACCATGGCCGGCGAGGGGCACGCCGAAGGGCTGGCCCGGCTGGTCGACGACCTGATCGCCACCCATGAGGCGAAAGGCACCCTGCGCCGCGGCGACGGCCCGTACGTGCCGCCGGCGGAGCCGGATACGACGCTGCGGTTCCCCGGCAAGGCGGTGGTGCTCGACGGCGGCAACCTGCTGGTCTCCGACTCGGCCCGGCACTCCCTGGTGGAGCTGGCCCCCGACGGCGAGCAGTTGCTGCGGCGAATCGGCTCCGCCGCCCGGGGTCGCGCCGACGGGCCGGCCGACACCGCGTCCTTCGCCGAACCGCAGGGGCTCTGCCTACTCCCGGCGCACACCGCCGAGATCGCCGGGTACGACCTGCTCGTCGCGGACACCGTCAACCACCTGCTGCGCGGCGTCAAGCTGGCGACCGGTGAGGTGGTGACGGTCGCCGGCACCGGCCGGCAGTGGCGCGGCACGGTCGACGACCACGCCCACGACGCGCTCTCCGTCGACCTGTCCTCCCCGTGGGATCTGGCCTGGTACGACGACCGGGTGGTGGTCGCGATGGCCGGGATCCACCAGCTCTGGTGGTTCGATCCGGTGAAGCGCACCGCCGGCATGTACGCCGGCACCACCGTGGAGGCGCTGCGCGACGGTCCGCTGACCGAGGCGTGGCTGGCGCAGCCCTCCGGGCTGTCGGTCTCGGCCGACGGCAGCCGACTGTGGATCGCCGACAGCGAGACCAGCGCGGTGCGGTACGTGCAGAACGGGGTGATGGGCACGGCCGTCGGGCAGGGGCTGTTCGACTTCGGCCACGTCGACGGTCCGGCGGGCCGGGCGCTGCTGCAGCACCCGCTCGGGGTGCTCGCGCTGCCGGACGACTCGGTGTTGATCGCGGACACCTACAACGGCGCGGTGCGCCGCTTCGACCCGGCCACCGACCAGGTCACCACGGTGGCCGACGGGTTGGCCGAACCGAGCGACCTGGTGTTGACCGCCGACGGCGGCGTCCTGGTGGTCGAGTCGGCCGCACACCGGGTGACCCGGCTGGCTCCGGGGGCGCTCTCCGCGGCCGGGGCGAACACCGTGGACGGTCCCCGGCACCGGCTGGAACGCCGGCCGACCGACGTGGCAGCCGGCGAGGTGGTCCTCGATGTGGTCTTCACGCCCGCGCCGGGGCAGAAGCTGGATGACACGTACGGCCCGTCGACCCGGCTGGTGGTCTCGGCGTCCCCGCCGGACCTGCTGCTGGATGGGGCCGGGACGAGCACGGAGCTGTCCCGCCGGTTGGTGGTGAACGGCGCGGTGGCGCAGGGTGTGCTTCAGGTGACCGCTCAGGCGGCCACCTGCGACGTGGATGTGGAACACGCCGCCTGCCACCTGACCCGGCAGGACTGGGGCGTACCGGTGCGGGTGGTCGAGGGCGGCGCGGCGCGGGTGCCGCTGGTGCTGCGCGGCTTGGACGTCTGACCCGCGACGGGCGACGGCGACCGGGTCCCGGTAGGACGCCTACGGGACGCGGCCACGAGACCGGCCGGGTCGCCAGGTCAGGCGAACGGCTTCGGGGTGACCCCGGCGTCGATCAGCGCGGTGCGTACCAGCCTCGCCGCGGCGACCGCGCCGGGGCTGTCGCCGTGTAGGCAGATCGAGGCGACCTGGCAGGCGATCGCACTGCCGTCGATCGCGACGACAGTGCGCTCGGTGGCCATCCGGACGGCCCGGGCGGCCACCTGCTCCGGGTCGGTGACCAGCGCGTCAGGTGCGGTGCGCGGCACCAGCGATCCGTTGGGCAGGTAGTTGCGGTCGGCGAAGCCCTCGGCGACCACCCGCAGGCCGGCCCCGGCGGCGAGCTGGGCGAGCCTCGATGCGGGCGCGCAGAGGATCGGCAGTTCGTGGTCGTATCCCCGGACGGCGGCGACGATGGCGGCGGCCTGGGACTCGTCCACCGCGGCGGCGTGGTAGAGCGCGCCGTGCGGCTTCAGGTAGCGGACCCGGGTACGGAACAGCCGGCAGAACGCGTCCAGGGCGCCGAGCTGGTAGATGACCTCGTCGCGCAGGTCGGCGAAGGCGTACTCGATGCGGCGACGGCCGAAGCCGGCGAGGTCGCGGTACCCGACCTGCGCGCCGACGGCGACGCCGCGTTCGGCGGCGGCGGCGCACACCCGGTGCATGGTGGACGGGTCGCCGCCGTGGAAGCCGCAGGCGACGTTGGCGGAGGTGACCAGGTCCAGCAGTGCCGCGTCGTCGCCGAGCCGCCAGATACCGAATCCCTCGCCGAGGTCAGCGTTGAGGTCCATGGAAGGTCACCGTAGTGCCTGGCCGGGCCTGCGCGAGTCCCGTCACGTCGTCCACCACTCCGATAACCGGGTAGCCGCCGGTGGTGGGGTGGTCGGCCAGGAAGATCAGCGGTTGGCCGTCGGCGGGCACCTGCACCGCGCCGAGCACCACGCCCTCGCTGGGCAGTTCCCCGGCGATCGCCCGGGGCAGCGGCGCGCCGACCAGGCGGGCACCGATCCGGTTCCCCACCGGGCTGACCGTGTACGTCGTGCCGAGCAGCCGGTCGAGGGCGTCGGCGGTGAACCAGTCGGCGCGTGGCCCGGGGCGCAGGGTCAGCCGCAGTTCCGCGGGCACCGCCGGAACGACGCTGTGGTCCACCGGTGGCGGGTGGCCGGGCCACGGACCGATCGGCAGGTGGTCGCCGTCGCGTACCGGGGGTGGGCCGAGACCGGAGAGGGTGTCGGTGGCGCGGCTGCCGAGCACCGGCGCGACGGTGATCCCGCCGCCGACGGCGAGCCAGTTGCGCAGCCCGGCGCGGGGCGGGCCGATCCGCAGCACCGCACCGGCCGGCACCGACAGCGGGCGGCCGACGTCTCCCGGCCGCTGGCCGATCCGCACCTCGACGTCGGCTCCGGTGAGGGCGACGGTGGCGGCCCGGGTGAACAGCAGTTCCGCTCCGCCCAGGGTGATCTCCAGGCCGGCGGCGGTGGGTGGGTTGCCGACCAGCCGGTTCGCCAGGGCCAGCGCCGCCGGGTCCAGCGCCCCCGACCGGGGTACGCCGAGGTGCGCGTACCCGGGTCGGCCGAGGTCCTGGACGGTGGTGGCCGGACCGGCCCGGAGCATCTCGATCATGCCGGCACCAGCCGGATCCGGGTGCCGGGGGTGAGCGTGGCCGGCGGGTCGGCGGTGACGTCGAACAGGGTCAGCCCGGTGCGGCCGACGAGCAGCCAGCCGCCGGGTGAGGCGGTGGGGTAGATCCCGGCGTACGG
>NZ_SMKF01000228.1 GCF_004348325.1 Micromonospora sp. KC213
CTGCTGACCGGCTGCCAGACCTACGGTCAGCCACAGCCGGTGCAGAACCAGCCGATCGGCAGCGCGGGCGTGCCGCCGGCGGCCCCGGCGACGAAGGGCCCGGCGGGGGCGGCGGGGGCGCTGGCGACGTTGGCCGATATCCCGGTCGGCGGCGGGAAGATCTTCGCCGCCCAGAAGGTGGTGGTGACCCAGCCCCAACCCGGCACCGTCAAGGCGTTCTCCGCGACCTGCACCCACCAGGGCTGCACGGTCACCTCGGTCAAGGGTGACCGGATCGTCTGCGGCTGCCACAACAGCCAGTTCGACATCAGCGACGGCTCGGTCAAGGGTGGGCCGGCCAACGCGCCGCTGCCGGAGGCCAACGTGGTCCTCGACGGCGACGCCATCCGGCTGGCCTGAGGCGGCCCCAGGCGCACGCGGGGGTGGCAGCGACCGGGAGGCGCTGCCACCCCCGCGTGGCGGGCCGGGTCTGGTGACCGGCGTTCAGGCGGTCGCGGTGGTGTCGGGGACGATCGCCCGCAGCCAGTGCTGGGCCAACAGCGCATGCCCGGACGGGGTCAGGTGCACCCCGTCGTCGGTCCAGACGCGGTCGTCGGTGTCGGCGGCGGCGAAGGCCGCGTCGACCGCGACCAGCGTCGCGTCGAAGTCGGCGGCGAGGCGGCGTACCACCTCGACCTTCGGGTCGAGATCCTCCCGCCAGGCCCGCTGCTTGTCGTCGAGCGGGATGAGGAACGGCTCCATCAGGATCAGTGCCGCGTCGAGCCGATCCCGCGTCCTGGTCAGCACGTGCCGGTAGTCGCGTTCGAACTCCTCGACACCGGTCGGGTCGTCGTGGTCGTAGCGCCGCCAGGTGTCGTTGATGCCGATCAGTACCGACACCACCTGCGGGGCGAGCGCCAGGCAGTCGTCGTCCCAGCGGGCGCGCAGGTCGCGCACCCGGTCGCCACCGATGCCCCGGTTGAGGAAGGTGACCCGGTGCGCCGGCTGTGCGCCGGTGAACCAGGCCGCCGCCATCATCGCGTACCCGTGGCCCAGGTCGGCTCCATCGGTGCGGTCCCGATCCGCGTCGGTGATGCTGTCGCCGATGAAGAGCACCCGCCCTCCGCACGGCACCTGTACGGTCATCCGTCGCCTCCTCCAGCCGTCGCTGCGACCATGATGGACGCGATCATGCCGGACCGCCAGTGCGATCGCGACACGTGGACGGCCGGCGGTCCCGGCGCAGCCCGAGTGCGGGACGCGATGCCGGGCGCGACCGCAGGTCGCTGCGGGATCACTGTGGATTGATACCGAGCAGCTCCCGGTTGACTACATCGATGCTCATCACTACATTCCGGGGATGCCGGGAAAGCGCTTGCCGTCCCGCATCCAGCGCTTTCACCACCACGCTCCGGAGGAGTTTCCGATGAAACACACGACCAACCGGCAACCACGCCGGTGGCGGCTGGGCCTGGCGGCCACCGCGGCACTGGCCCTGGCCGGCACCGAGGCGGCGGCGGTCGCCCCGGCCGCCGCCGCGACCCCCACTCTGCACGGCGCGGCCGTCGGCGCCGCCGCGGCGTCCGTCGGCACGGCGACCGCCACCGGCCAGAGCGGGCAGGTGGCCGCTGCCGCCTGCGGCAGCGGCAGTTACCAGGCCGAAGCCACCCTCAACGGCAGTACCTGGACCTCCCGCAACGGCAGCCGCACCGTCTACACCGGCGGCGACATGCGGGCCGCCGTCCAGGCCGCGATCGACAGCCTCAGCTCCGGCCGCACCAGCAAGCAGCGGGTGGTGGTCCGGGGATCCGGCTCGGTCAGCGCGGGCTCGCGCATCAACCTGCCCAGCTACACCGCGATCGACGTCTGCGGCACCATCAGGGTGACCGGCACCGGCTCCGGTGACCAGGCCCCGATCTACTCCCGGGGCACCACCCAGATCGAGGTCGGCCACCTCACCCTCACCGGCTCCCCGCTGTACGGCATCTTCATGCGCAACGTCACCAACGTGGTGCTCGGGCAGATCGACATGCGGCTCTCCAGCGGGCTGGGCGTGCGCATCGACAACCGGGGCAACACCAGCCAGTGGAGCCGCAACATCCGCATCGACAACGTGTACGTCTCGGGAGCCCGCTCGCACGCCGTCGAGACGTACGGCGTGGACGGTCTCACCATCGGCACCGTCACCGCCCGCAACGTGGGCGAGTCCGGCCTGCTGCTCAACCAGACCATCAACGCCACGGTCGGCACCGTGGACGCGGAAAACGCCGGAGCCGGCACCGGCTACGCGGCCTTCCGGATGGCCAACCGCAACGGCCGGGTCGGCTCCAGCTACCCGACCAACATCCGCGTCGGCACCGTGCGTGCCCGCGGCGGCGGCCGCGGAATCTTCTGCGTCTCCGAGTCCGGCGGCGCCACCATCGACCGGGTCGACATCGCCAACACCGGCAACAACGCCATCCTGATCGAGAACTGCTACGGCGTGACCATCGCGACGGGCGGCGGCACGATCAGCGGTGGCGGTGAGGTGCGGCTCGCCGAGCGCACCTCGTTCCCCGGCAACCGCGACATCGCGCTGCGCAACTTCACCCTGGTGAACAGCCGGATCGTGGAGAACCCCTGCGCGGACAACCTGACCATCAGCAACATCGTGCTGAACAACTCGACGATCCGCCGGTGCTGACCCGGCGGTGAGAACGGCCTCGCCCGGCCGGGGAGATCCCCGGCCGGGCGAGTCGCGTGCGCCCCTGCCGTCAGCGGCGGCCCGAGGCGGTGCCGTAGACCGCTCGGGTCCGTGCCGACACCGCGGTGCCCGGCTCGTGGCCCGGCCGGGTGGCGGTCACCCGTACCGACAGCCGCCTGCCGAGGTCCGCCGTGGTCGGGATGTACCGCGCGTCGGTGGCACCGGCGATCTCGACCCCGTCCCGCAGCCACTGGTACGAGTAGGTCAGACCGCGCAGGTCCCAGGTACCCGTGGTGGCGGTGAGCGGCTGGCCGACCCGGGCGGAACCACCCACGACCGGCAGCGTCCTCGCCGCCGGGCCCACCGCCAGCACCTCGAGGACCCCCTCGGCACCGGTGTTGCCCGCCACGTCCACCGCCCGGTAGCGCACGGAGTGCGCCCTGCCGTCCAGGGAGACCGGGGCCGTCCAGGTGGTCCACGCCCCAGCGTCGATCCGGTACTCCAGGCGGGCCACGCCGGACTCGCCGTCCTGGCCGGTGACGGTGAGCGTCCGGTCCCGTACCACCGCCTGGGCCGTCGGCGCGGTGTCGTCCACCTTGACCCGCAGCGACCATGCCTCGCTCCAGAACAGGTTGGTGCCCTGCGCCCGGTACTCGATCAGGTGCTGCCCACCGGTCAACGCGACCGGCTCCCGGTACGGGAACCAGCCACCCCCGTCGATCTGGTACTCGACCAGCCGGACCTTCGGGCCGGCGGTGAGCGTCAACGCCGCTCCCTTGCCGTACCACCCGTCGGCACCGGCGGCCGAGACGGTGGCCTTCGGCTGTCCGCCGTCGTAGCGCAGCGGCTCGACGCTGGACAGCGTCGGGACGACCTTCCTGATCGTGCCGTCGGCGTTGAAGTACATCCGGTCGATGGTGGTCTCCCGGTGCGTTCCGTCGCCACCGGGGATCGCGAACCGGTGGTACACGATGTACCAGTCGTCGGTGCCCGGCACCTGGAGCACCGAGTGGTGACCGGTGCCGAGGATGCCCTGGCCGGGGTCCTTGGTGAGGATCTCGCCCTTGCTGGTGAACGGGCCCATCGGGCTGGTCCCGACGCCGTAGCCGACCCGGTAGTTCTCGCTGCGCGTGTCGTCGATCGACCAGGACAGGTAGTAGGTGCCGTCACGCTTGTGCATGAACAGGCCCTCACGGAAGCCCGTCAGGCCGGTCAGCTGCACCCGCTTGCTGACGTCGTACGAGATCATGTCGTCGTTCAGCGGCACCACGTACGGGGTGCCGTTGCCCCAGTACAGGTAGCTCTTGCCGTCGTCGTCGGTGAAGACGGCCGGGTCGATCTGCTGGGCGCCGTTGTAGTCGGCCTTGCTGACCAGCGGCTTGCCCAGCGGGTCGACGAACGGCCCGAGCGGGGAGTCGGCGACGGCGACGCCGATGTTCTGCTGGGCGGAGAAGTAGAAGTAGTACTTCCCGTTCTTCTCGATCGCGGCGGGCGCCCAGGCGTTGGTGTCCGCCCAGGAGATGTCGGGCCCGAGGTCGAGGATCGTGTCATGCTCGGTCCAGTCGACCAGGTTACGGCTGGACCAGACCTTGAACTTCGTGCCGCTCCAGCCGGGGAACCCGTCGGTGGTGGCGTAGATGTAGTAGGTCTCGCCGAACCGGACGATGTTCGGGTCGGCGTTGAGCCCGGGCAGTACCGGCGAGCGCATCTGCACCGCCTTGACGGTCCACTCGCGGGTCTCTCCCGAGTCGCTGGTGACGGTGAGCGTCACCGGCGAGGAGTAGTCCCGCGTCCCACCCGGGCTGACCGTCGAGGTGGCGGCCACCACGTAGGTCGGTGCCAGCTTCGTCAGGTCGGTGCCCGGCTTCACCGGTAGGGTGATGGTGCTCGTCGCGGCGTCGATGATCGCGGGAACCTTGAGGCTGTCGAGCTGGACGGCCACCACGCTGGTGCCGTTGGCCCCGAGCCCGGCGACCTCGGCGTCGGACAGCGCCCGGTTGTAGATCGAGAAGTCCCGCACCCGGCCCTTGAGGTACCGGTCGGCGGTGTACTGGGAACGGCCGATGTAGTTGGCCGTGGTCCGGCCGCCGCCGATGTCCCCGGGCTTGTTGGTCACGTCGGTCTTCTCGGCGACCCGCACGCCGTCCAGGTAGAGCCGGGCGGTGCCGGCCGAGTTCAGGGTGTACGTGAGGGTCTTCCACACTCCGCGCGGCACGGCGCTGCCATTGGTGATCGTCTGCTCGCCGGTCCAGTTGCTCAGGCTGATGCCGGTCCGGTAGTTGTTACCGGTGGTGAAGAGGTAGCCGTTGCCCACGCCCTCGGAGTCGGTGTTGCCCAGACCCCAGACGAAGTACGGGGTGGCCTGGTCGCTGGCGATGTTGACGTCCATCGACACGGTGATCTCGTCGAGTCCGGCCATGATGTTGTCGGGCAGGTCGACGTGACCGTTGGTGCCGCCGAGGGCGAGGCTGCCGCCACTCCAGGTGGCGTCGCCGGCCAACTTCGCGTCGTAGCCGTTGCCGGAGGCGTCGGTGACCGTGGTGCCGGCGTCCTGGTCGAGCGGGTAGTGGGCCACCACGCCCTGCGGGTTGGCGCGCACCGGCGGGGGCGCGTCGTTGAGAGCGTCGAGTTCCTTCTTGGTGACCGGGATGACCGTGCCGTGGCGGGGGCTGGCGGGCAGCTTGTAGCTCGCCGGCACCTTCCAGTCCGGGTTCTCCAGGTCGTTGGTGCCCAGCGGGATGTAGCCGCGGCCGCCGTACTCGTCGACGAAGAGGTAGTACTGCGAACCCGAGGTGTCACCCGGGTTGGCCTTGAACACCGTCGGGCCCTCGACGGCCGAGGTGCCGGCGTCGCGCCCGATGCACGCGGTGATCCTGGACCAGGCCGGCTTGCCGGGCAGGTCGACGGCGGTCAGCGAGTTCGACTTCTCCTGAATGATGTCGGAGCAACCGGTGCCACCGCCGCCCTCGTCCTTGGTGAACCGGTAGTAGGTGTCGCCCTCACGGATGACGGTGGAGTCGATGCGCGACTCGCCCCGGTCCTGCCAGATCGTGGCCGGGCTGAAGGTGACGAAGTCGCGGGTGGTCGCCGCGAGCATCCGGTTGTAGGTGTTGCCGGTGTGGTTCGGGTCGCTCTCGGCGTACATCTTCGACGCCCAGAAGACCAGGTACTCACCGCGGGCCTCGTCCCAGTACGCCTCCGGCGCCCAGGTGTTGCCGGCGGTGGGCGGCGAGATCAGCACGTGCCGCTGCTCCGACCAGTTGACCAGGTCGGTGGATTCCCAGACCTCCAGGTACCGGCTGCCCTGGCGCTGCGCGACGTCCCAGTTGCCGTTGCGACCGATGGACAGGTCGGTGGCGATGAGGAAGAACCGGTCGCCCTCCGGGCTACGGATCAGGAACGGATCGCGCAGGCCCAGGGTGCCGTACTTCGACTCCAGCTTCGGCTGCCCGCCGTTGAGTTCGGTCCACTGCAGGGCGTTGTTACCCCGGCTGGCCGCGAAGTAGATCTTCTCGCCGGCGATGGAGTTGCCGGTGAAGTAGCTGAACGCGTAGCCGGCGTAGGGGGCGGGCGCGGGCAGTTCGCGGACGGTCAGCTCGATCGCCCGCTCTGCGGTCGCGGCGCCGACGGTCACGGTGGCGGTGACCGTGACCTTCACGTCGCCCGCGCCGTGGGCGGGACGCGTGACCACGCCGTCCGGGGTGACGACCGCGGGACTGGCCGAGCGCCAGCTGACTGTTGCTCCGTGCAGCCCGGTGGTGGGCATGGTCAGGTTGCCGCGCACGTCGTCGGCGTGCACCAGGGACAGCCCGGCGGCGGCGGCCTCGGCACGGGTCTGGTCCGACTCGCTCGGCAACACCGTCGCGGTGAACGTCTTCGTGCCGCTGGAGCCGCCCCGGGTGAGGGTGGCGGTCAGGGTGACCGTCGCCGGCCCGGCGGCCGGGGTGGGTCGGTTCACCACGCCGGTCGGGCTGATCGTGCCCGGCGCGCTGGAGGACCAGGCGATCGTGGAGCCGTACGTGCCGGTGCTCGGAAGAGTGAGGTTGCCGGTCACCGCCGAGAGGTCACCGAGGTCCAGCGCGGCGACGTCGCCATCGACGCGGGTGGCGTCGGGCAGCGCGATCGCGGCCACCTCGTCGGCGTCAAGCGCCCGGTCGTAGATGCGGAAGTTCGCCACCTGGCCCTTGAGAAGGCGGTCGACCGCGTAGTTGGACTTCCCGAGGTTGTTGTTGGTCGTGGTGCCGTTACCGACGGCGCTGGGCAACACGGTGACGGCGGTGTTCCGGCCGACCTGCACGCCGTCCTCGTAGAGGGTGCCGGTGGTGCCGGTCTGCGTGTAGGTGACCGACTTCCAGACCCCACGGGTGAGGTTGGCGCCCTTGCTGGTCACCTTCTCACCGGACCAGTTGGTCGTGGTGATGCCGGCCCGGAAGGCGTCGCCGCTGCTGAACAGGTAGCCGGAGCCGGAGCCGGAGGTGGCGGAGTTGCCGAGGCCCCAGATGAAGTACGGGCCCTGTTGTGTCGGGTCGAGGTAGACGTCGACCGCGACAGTGATGGAGGACAGTCCGGCCAACAGGTTGTTCGGCAGCTTGACGTGGTCGTCGACCCCGTCGAGTCGCAGGCCGCCGCCCGTCCAGGTGCCGCCGCCGACCAGGGTGCCGTTGTTGCCGCGGCCGGAGGTGTCGGTGACCGTGCTGCCGGTCGTCTGTTTCAGGTCGTAGCGCAGCAGCAGGCCGTCGGTCACGTCAGCGGTGGCGGCCGTCGCCGTCCCGGCGGGGAGCAGCGCGGCGAAGAGGCTGAGAACCACACCGGCCGTGAGTGGACGGAACCGGCGAAGGGACAAAGCACGGGGAGCGGGGGAGGGTC
>NZ_SMKF01000229.1 GCF_004348325.1 Micromonospora sp. KC213
TCACCGGGGATCTCCTTCGCTCGGGTGGTGTGCTGCCGCGACGGTACGGGTCACCCGGTCCAGGGACCGCGCCAGTGCCAGCAATTCCGCGTCGGTGGCCGGCGTCGCGCCGTAGAGCAGTTCGTGGATCTCGTCGGAATGGTCACCGGTGTACCGGGCGACCAGGGCGGTCACCTCGTCGGGCGACGCGGTGGCGGGCAGGTTGAGCCGGGTGCGCAGCCGGTCCCGGGTGGCTGAGCGCAGGGTGGCGGCGGCGGGGCCCCGCGCCCGGGCCCGTTGGTAGAGGCGTGCCCGGCCGAGGACCGTCTCGGCGGAGTGGACCCGCACCGGCAGCGGCTCGGTGACCGGTGGACCGAGCCGGCGGGCCCGCCAGAGCACCACCAGCAGCGCGGCCAGCGCGAGCTGGAGCAGCAGGGCCCAGAACCAGGTGGGGAAGGCCGCCCAGAGCGGGTTGTCGCCGTCCGGTCGCTCCCCGCCGGACTGGTCCGGCGAGTCGTCGGAGCCGCCGTCGTCGGAGCCCCCGTTGGCCGGGCCACCGTTTGCGCCGCCGTCGTCGTCCCGGCGCTCATCCGGCGCCTCGCCCGGGAGGGGGGACCAGGCCGGCTCGCCGGTGGAGCCGGTGCCGAGCCGCGGCGGCGGGGCGGGGCCGTCCAGGTCGAGCCAGACCACCCGGCCGTGACGGCCGAGCAGCCCGGCCGCCAGTTCCTCGTTGCCCCACTCGTCGATCCGGTCGTTGCGGAACGGATCGCTCGCCCCGATCACGACCACGTCGGCCGTCCACGGCAGGTGGACCAGGCCGCCGGAGTAGCAACGGCGCAGTTCGCCGGCGTGCCCGGGGGACGCGGCGTAGTGCTGCAGCGCCGCGGCGGCGCTGCCGGCCCGGGCCGCCTCGGGCAGCGGGCAGGGCCGACCGTCGGTGTCGGGGCGCACCGCGCGGGCCGCCCAGCGGCGGTCGGTGCGGACCACCGGCAGGCCGACCTGCTCCAGCACGCGGCGGGACGGGTCGACCAACACGAGCCGGGTGCCGGCGGGCAGGTCGCCCAGTGCGCCGAGAGTGTCCGGGTGCAGCAGCTCCGGGGCCGGTACGAAGAGCGTCGCCGGCCGGTCGTCGAGGGCCAGCAGGGCAGGTAGCAGGTCACTCTCCCGCTGTACGGTGACGCCCCGGCCGCGCAACGCCCCGGCGAGCCGGCTGCCGCCGTGCTCGGTGGCCGCCACCGGTGAGAGGAATCCCGGGGCGGCCGGGTCGGGCTGGTCCACGGCGTGGGCGACCAGGGTGGTCACGATCAGGGCGGCGGCGAGTGCGCACGGCAGCGCGATCCGGTGCCGGCGGCGGCGTCGCCGCCGGGCCGGGGCCGTTCGCTCGGGTGCCGGCGTGGGCGACACGGCGGTGGTCATCGCGGTTCCTCGGACCGGTCGGCGAGCACCCGGTCCAGCTCGTCGGCGAGTTCCCGCATCCGCCGGTCGTGGTCGGCCGAGGCGGGGCGGTGGGCGTACCAGACGGCGGAGAAGAGGGCGGCTGCGGCGCTCAGCGGCGGGTCGACCGCGGGCAGGTTGCCCGACGCCTCCTCGGTCAGTTCGGTCACGGTCAGGCCGGGGCGCTGCGTGACCGTTCCGGCGGCGACCAGCCGGCGGACCATGCCGCGCAGCCGTTCCCGCACGGCGTCGGCGAAGCGCCCCTCGGCGGCCAGCCGGTCGGCGAGGGTGCCGCCCGGATGATCGTCGCCGACTCGGGGTCGGGGCAACCGCGACACCGCCACGTCGACCGACCGGCGGGGTCCCCGCCACCGCCCGAGCTGCGGCATCCGCAGCCGGGGCAGCCGGCGGGGCACCCAGGTCGGGTAGTGGTACCAGGCCACCGCCACCAGCCCGGCGAGCAGCAGGAGCAGCGCCGCGGCCAGCGGCAGCGGCACGACGTCGCCGAGGGCGGCGATCGCCTCGGTCCACCGGCGGCTGATGCTCACCGGTCGGCCGCCAGCAGCACGGGCTCGGCGAGGTGGCCGGGGGAGCGGGAGAGGCGGATGTCGAGCCCTTCGGTGCGCATCCGGTTGTCCAGGTGGACCACCGCGTCGAGGCAGGCCAGGGCCGGGTAGGCGACGGCGTTCACCGCCGTCCAGGCGGTCATGGCGGCGACGGTCGCCGTCGCCGGGTCGGCCAGGTCGACCAGGTCCAGCCGGGCCAGCCCGAAATAGCCGCCGAGGGCGAGGCCGACCCGCAGGATCCACCAACCGAGGTAGCCGAGGAGGCGTACCCAGGCGGCCCGGCCACCGGCGCGGACGGCGAGCCGGGTGGCCCGGGGCAGCGCGAGGTGCCCGGCGAGCCGGTCCACCGCCAGCACGGCGGCCACCGAGCCGAACACCGCCCAGGCGAGGAACCAGAGCGGCCCGAGCAGACCGCCGAGCACGACCAGGATGCCGACGGGCACCGCGAGCAGCAGGGTGGCCCCCCACCGGGCACCCCGGGGACGGAGCAGTTCGCCTACGCCGGCGCGGCGACCGAGCAGCGCCGCGCCCCCGGCCCGGGCGGCCGGGTTGCCGAGCAGCGTGACGATCACCGCCTCGGTTCCGGCGCCGCAGGCCAGCAGCAGCCAGTACGCGACGAACTGGTCCCACCCGTCGGGCCAGTACGTCGGCCCCCGCAGGTCGGCGGCGAGGCGCAGTGGGAGCAGCAGGAGTTGTTCGCCGACGGCGAGCAGGACGCCCAGCGGGAGCAGTAGCCGGCCCTGGGCGCGCAGCAGCAGCACCGCCGAGTCGAGCAGCTCCCCGACGGTGAGCGGACGCCTCGGGAGCACGGCTGTCGGGCCGACCTCGGGCACGCGTACTCCTGACGGTCACGGTGGCGGGCGGCGGCACGCCCGGGGGATCATGGTGACACGGCCGCGGTGACCCGGTGGACCCGCAGGCCCGGAGCCGGTGACGGGCGACCCGGTCGGCGTTGTTCCGCGTGGAACGTGCGGGCACGCCGGCCAGGGCAGTACCGTGCCGGGTGACGCCGATCCCACCTGACTGAACGGGGATGGAACCATAAATCCCATGAGAGCCCGGGTACTGGTGGTCGACGACGACCCCGCGCTCGCCGAGATGCTCGGCATCGTTCTGCGCAGTGAGGGCTTCCTGCCCTCTTTCGTCGCCGACGGGGAACGGGCGCTGGCCGCGTTCCGGGACAACCGACCCGACATCGTCCTGCTCGACCTTATGCTGCCCGGTATGAGCGGTATCGACGTGGCCCGGGCGATCCGGGCCGAGTCGGGCGTGCCCATCGTCATGCTGACCGCCAAGAGCGACACCGTGGACGTGGTGCTCGGCCTGGAGTCCGGCGCCGACGACTACGTGGTCAAGCCGTTCAAGCCCAAGGAGTTGGTGGCCCGGATGCGGGCCCGGCTGCGCCGCGGCGAGGACGTCGCCCCGGAGATGCTGACCATCGGGCCGCCCGGCAACCAGATCACCATCGACGTGCCGGCGCACACCGTGAGCCGGGACGGCGAGGAGGTGAAACTCACCCCGCTGGAGTTCGACCTGCTGGTCGCGCTGGCCCGCAAGCCCCGCCAGGTCTTCACCCGGGAGGTGCTGCTGGAGCAGGTCTGGGGCTACCGGCACGCGGCGGACACCCGGCTGGTCAACGTGCACGTGCAGCGGCTGCGCGCCAAGATCGAACCGGATCCGGAGCGGCCGGAGATCATCCTGACCGTGCGGGGCGTGGGCTACAAGGCGGGTACCGGATAGCCTGGTCTGCACCGTGACCAGCGCTTCGAGCCCCACCCCCGAGACCACCGCCGGCTGGCGTCCCGCCGCGCGGGCGCTGGGGCGTGCCGTGGCCGGCCGGGCGCTGGGCCTGGCCGCCGGGCTGCACCAGACCTGGCGCCGCTCGTTGCAGGTGCGGGTGGTGACCATCACCCTGGTGGTCTCCAGCCTGCTCGTCGGAGGTTTCGCGTACCTGATCGCCAACAAGATCACCGACATCCTGCTGGAGAACGCCAAGACCGACACGCTGCTGCGGCTGCGCAGCGGCAGCGACTACGCGGGCAAGCAGTTCTCCCTCTACAGCCAGCCCCAGGCGGCCCAACTCCAGGACACCATCGAGGGGACGGTCAACTACCTGGCCGGCGGCGACCCGCAGCAGACCAGCGGGGTGGTGGTGGCCATCACAGCCGACCGCTACGCGGGGATCATCGAGACCCGCACCTCCCCGGCGGCGGACATCCGCCCGCTGGTCAGCCGGGAGCTGCGGGCCGCCGTCGGGGACGGCAAGGTCGCCCACCAGATCCGCACCGGCCGGCTCGCCGACCAGCGGACCAAATACCTCGTGTACGGCTCGCCGGTGCCGACCAGCTTCGGCCAGCTGGAGCTGTACTACCTGGTGCCGCTCACCCGGCAGGACGCCGCCGCCGCCGACGCCCGGGCCACCGTCCTCGCCACCGGGTTAGCCCTGGTGCTGCTGCTCGGACTGCTCGCCGCCCTGGTGACCCGCCTGGTGGTCACCCCGGTCCGGGTGGCCGCCCGCACCGCCCAGCGGCTCTCCGCCGGCCTGCTCGACCAGCGGATGGTGGTCAACGGCGAGGACGACCTGGCCCTGCTGGCCGCGTCGTTCAACCAGATGGCCACCAACCTGCAACGGCAGATCCTGCGGCTGGAGGAGATGTCCCGCCTGCAACGCCGGTTCACCTCGGACGTGTCGCACGAGCTGCGTACCCCGCTGACCACGGTGCGGATGGCCGCCGACCTGATCTTCGCGGAGCGGGCGGAGTTCGACCCGGCGGTGGCCCGCAGCGCCGAGCTGCTCCAGGCCGAGCTGGACCGGTTCGAGGAACTTCTCACCGACCTGCTGGAGATCAGCCGTTTCGACGCCGGCTTCGCGATGCTCGACGCCGAACCGACCGATGTGACGCCCATCGTGCACCGGGTGGCCGACCGGCTGGCCGCCCTGGCCGAGCGGCTGGGCGTGCCCGTCGAGATGGACGTGCCCAGCACCCCGGTGATCGCCGAGGTCGACCCGCGCCGGGTCGAGCGGGTGCTGCGCAATCTGGTCGGCAACGCGGTCGAGCACGGTGAGGGCAAGCCGGTGCGGATCACCCTGGGCATGGACCAGACCGCCGTCGCGATCACCGTGCGCGATCACGGGGTCGGGCTCAAGCCGGGGGAGGAGAAGTTGGTCTTCAACCGCTTCTGGCGGGCCGATCCGTCCCGGGCCAGGCAGACCGGCGGCACCGGGCTGGGCCTGTCGATCAGCCTGGAGGACGCCCGGCTGCACGGCGGCTGGCTGGAGGCGTGGGGCGCACCGGGGCAGGGCGCCCAGTTCCGGCTCACCCTGCCGGCCCGGGCCGGTGACCGGCTCACCACCTCGCCGTTGCGCCTGGTGCCCGCCGACGCCACGCTGCCCTTCGGCGGCCCCGGCGATGCGGAAATGCTGGCCATCGGTCCGTCCCGTGCAGGTGTGCTGGCCATCGGCCCGGCCGATGGAGGCGGCTCGACCGTCAGCTCGGCCGGTGGGGGCGGCTCGACCATCGGGCCGGCGCCGAAGCCGGACGACGACCGGGCGGAGGCACGGCCGTGAGGCGGGCGCTCGCCGGTGTGGTCGGCGCGGTGCTGCTGCTGGCCGGGTGCGGCATCCCGGCGCACACCGAGGTGCAGGTGGACGGGTCGGGGCCGGCGGTCGCGGCGGGTGCCGCCAGCTTCCGCCGGGGCGAGCCGCCCACCCGTACGGCCAGCGGCGACGACCGGGCGGCCTTCGTCCGCAACTTCCTCTCCGCCGCCGCCGGTGAGCCGGAGCGGGCGTACGAGCGGGTCAAGCAGTTCATCGCGCCGGAGAACCGGGCCCGGCTCCAGGAGAAGCAGGGCAGCGAGATCGCGGTCAACGTGGTCCGGTTGACCGAGCGGCCGGTGATCACCGAGAACGCCAACGGGCTCTTCTCGGTGCGGCTGCCGGTGCAGCAGATCGGGCTGCTACGCGCCAACGGCGTGCTCGCGCCGCCGGTGGTGACCGAGACCGAGTACCGGTTCGGCCTGCGGGGTTCGGTGTTGCCCGAGCAGGAGGGCACCGAGGAGGCGGGTCTGTTCGTCACCGACCCGCCGAACGTGCTGCTGCTCGGTGTCGACGCGCTGCGCCAGTACTACCAGACCCGGCCGGTCTACTTCTGGAGTTCCGACGGCAGTCGACTGGTGCCGGACCAGCGCTACCTGCCGCTGGCCGTGCCTGACGAGCGGCGGGTCAGCGAGGTGGTCAAGTGGTTGATCGGTGGTCCCTCGGAGTGGTTGAGCACCGGTGCCAGCCGCCTGCCGGACCGGACCGCTCTGATCAACAACGCGATCGAGAACGAGGGGCGGTGGGAGGTCAACCTCGATCTGCCCGGTGACGACAACCGCAGGCTCGCGCAGATCGGTATCCAGTTGGCGTGGTCCCTGCCGGAACTGGACGGGCAGTTGCAACTGACCACCCGCAACCAGTCGCGGGTCATGATCCCGGACCTGCGGCGGCACCGGCTGGAGCACCCGGCCTACCCGGTCACCGGCAACCCGCAGCGGTTCACCGTCTACGAGGGGGCGGTCCACCCGCTGGCCCTGCCCGACGAGGGAAGCGCCCCGGTGCCGTTGGCGCCGGAGGTCAACCGGGATGTGTTCTCGGCCGGGCTCAGCCGGGGCGACCGTCGGGTGCTCGCCGCCCTGGTGGTGCGTGCCCCGGGCGGCCGGCAGCGGCTGGCGACCGGTTCCGGGGACGGGCGGGTGCAGATCGTCAACCCGTCGCCGCAGATCTTCGGCACGATCGGGCGGCCGGTCTGGTTGCGTTCACCCGACCCCCGCCAGCCGTACGGGCTGGTGGTGGCCGATCGCCGGCTGTGGCGCTTCGACGACCGGGGCCGGATGGACCCGGTGCCGCTCAACGTCGCCGGGCCGGTCACCGCGGTGGCCGCCTCGCTGGAGGGCCACCGGATCGCGGTGGTGATCGGCGGCGTCCTGCACCTGGCGTCGGTGAACGTGGATGGTGGCGTGGTCACCGCCGGGCCGGCCCGGAAGGTGGCCACCTCGCTGACCGACCTGTCGGCGGTGGACTGGGCGGGGGAGAACACCCTGGTTCTGGCCGGCACGACCGGCCGTTCGGCGGTGTACGAGGTGAGCATCGACGGCGCCATGGAGACGGCGCTGGTAGCCGACGTGGGCGCCCGGGTGACGCACCTGGCGGCGTACCCGACCAACCCCGTGGTGCCGCTGCCCACCGTGCTGATCATGTACGAGGCGAACGGGGTGGCCTACCGCTACCCGCAGCGGGACACGATCCGGCGGGACCAGGTCGTGGATGTGTCGCCGCCGCCGAACGGCGCGCGTCCCGGCAGTCCGACCGCCCCCTTCTTCCTGTCCTGAGCGCGCGGTGCGGGACGTCGGCGGGCTCTGGGCGGAGCTGACCGATCTGGTGCTGCCGGCAGAGTGCGCCGGTTGCCGGGGGCGGGGCCGGGCGCTGCGGCGCGGCTTCTGCCCGGCGTGCGTCGAGGCGCTCGGGGCGCTGGTGCCCGGCCCGGTACGTCCC
>NZ_SMKF01000022.1 GCF_004348325.1 Micromonospora sp. KC213
GTGTGGGGGCGGCGGCGGCTGGCCCGGCGAGGAATGCGACCAAGCTTACGATGGTGGCGGTGCTGGTGATCAGGACGTGCAGGGCATGCGGACGCCCGTGTGCTGTCTTCAATGCGATCCCCGTTTGTCGATGAACAGAAAGGTGCCGTCTCGCGTGGTGGGCGGATGAATTAGCGACGTTGTGATGGCATGCCACGGATTGCCGAGTCCCGAATGGTGGCTAGGTTAGGCTAGCCCGCGAGTTGCATCGACGGCAAGCTACACCCACAGCCTGTCATATGCGCATTTCACCATGATTTAAGGTTTTGCGACACACGGTTGTGTCCGGTATGGATTCGTGGTACGAATCTCTCGCGTTCGGCGTTCATCGAACTACGGTGTCGCTTCTGCTGCCACGGGGGTTGGCCAAATGAATAGGCGTGTGCGGACGCGGTCCGCGGCGATGCTTGCTCTTTTGCTAGTGGCACCGGGCCTGCTCGGCGGCGTCGCTGTGCCAGCATGGGCGACTGCGCGGGACTCCACCGTGATGGCGAGTGCGGCTTTTGACCAAGCCGAGGAAGATCGCCTTTTCGTACGCTTCCTGGCTCTCTACGATCCGCGTGCGCTGGTGCGGACGGCCGCCTGGAACGCTTTGACCAGCAGTAATGTTCCCGCTGCCATCGACCGCTTCTTTACCTCGGGGTTCCCGTACGCGGTCAGCCGTTCACAGGAACTCGCCGCGCGCAACCTCGACTTCGCCAAGCGGATCATGGCCACCCACCCCGCGGAGTTCTCTCCGGAGGTGCACGCGGCCGCCCAATACGCGATCAACAGCGGCACTACCGCGCTGGACACCTTCGCCCGGACCGGCTACGCGGCCGCAAAGGATCGCGACCGGATCGCCCGAGAAGCCTCTGGCGATCATGCTGCCGGCCTACTGCAGGCCGATCGTGACTTCGTCGCTCAACTGCGCGAGCACGATCCCGGCGCGCAGGTTCGAGCCGCGGCCGGGCTCGCGCTACGCGCCGAGGCCACCGACGCCGATGTGGTGGAGTTCTACGCCTACGACTGGGCCGCCGCGGCCTCCGTGGACATGCAGACCCATCAGACGCAATGCGCCAACACCGACATGATCTGGCGCTCCAAGATCAAGATCTTGCTGGCCGACGCACATGCCGCGCACGCGGCGGCGCTCGCCGCCGAGGGCGAAGCACGCGAGCTGGCTCGAGAGGCCGCCGCCCGCGCCTGGCGCGCGCTCGGCGCGCAGGCCGAGCCGGCCAAGTCCACCTGGGACACCGCCGTCGAGGTTGCCGAGCGGCAGGCGGCGAACTGGCAACAGGTGGCGCTGGCCGCCGCGGCGGCTGCGGACAACCCGAACTGGAAGTCCATCACGGTCAGCGCGCAAGCTAACGGTCAGCAGTGGACCAACGAGCAGGCTAACGCCACGAGGCAGGCCACGTACTGGACTTCTCTCTACGAAATGGCACTGGCCGGCGAGCGAGACATGACTTCCTGACAATCTGACGTCAATTACCGGCACTGGCCGCACGGCTCGATTCGTCCCTTTCTCGCTTTCCGGCGCCGGCAAACGCGCCGACGCTGACGCATGGGCAGGTATCGCGTGAAGAAGAACTTGTCTGAAGTGCGCGCATTTTTGGCATTGATCGTCACCGCAGTGACGATCGCCACTAATTTGCACGCACCACCGGCTGCGGCCACCCCGGCTACCCCACGGCCGAGTGCGCAGGCCGAGAACCTGCCCCCAGTTCCGGTTCCGCCGTTGGTCACCGAGGAGTGGAACGGCACTGCGGGTGTGGTGACCAGCAATGAGCGCTGGGTGCAGGCGGTGACTGATCTTGCGGAGCTGACCGAGGAACCGGAGATCCGTGACGCCGCGTTGCAGGTGCTGGCGACCGGAAACGCGGCAGCGATCCGCCAGTTCGCGTTGATGGATATGCCGGTGATCGACCAGCGGGTGCGTGAGCGTAAGCGTCTGGAAGCTGCAGACCGGCTGACGAGGGTCAGGGCGATGGTGGGCACCGGTGTGCCTGGTGGCTATTTCAACGCCGAGGTGCAGCGGGTGCTGGCCGGCACCGATGAGGACCGGAAGGCGTTTCTGGCTTACGGTGCCGACATCGCCCGTGCCCGTGACGACAAGACGGCCGGTGACTCGCGTGAGCGGGCTGCGGCGTTGCGGGAGCGGTTGCGGGTGTTCGCGGCGGCAGCGCCGACGGGTACGCAGGTGAAGGCTGCCGCCCAGCAGGCGCTGGCCGGCGATGACGCGGCGGTGGCCGCGTTCTTCGCCACCGGTTATGCGGCGGCGGCGAGGGCCGACTCCGCCGCACGGGAGCAGTACCTGGCGGATCTCGAGGCGCGGAACAAGGCGGCGGAGGAGCTTTCTGATCTGGCGCAGCGCGCCAGGCGGGCGTCCGAGGCGCGGGCGCAGATGATGGTCGCGCACGGTAACGGGATCCGGGCGTTGCAGCGGGCCGCGAACGCGATGGCGAGTGCTGCCAATGCTTCCCGGCATAGTCAGCGGGTTCTCGCCGGGCCCGGCACGGTTGCGAGCAAGGCCGGCGATCTGGCTATCGACAAGGCGCTGATCGCCACCGAGTTGGACGGTGTCCGGCTGGCTGCCCAGCAGGCCCAGGCCGCGGCGGCCGCGTCACGCTCGGCGGCGCAGGTCCTGCAGGAAACGGGGCTCACGTACGGCGTGGAGTGGGCTGATATCGCGGAGGGGATGAGCCAAGCTTCCCAGGCGGCTGTCGGCGCTACGACGACCGCCGCTCATGCGGTCGACGCCACGATCGCCACCAACAACGCGCAAGGGGCACAGGCGCAGGCTGAGGCCCGCGAGCGGCAGGCGGCGCAGTGGCGCCAGCACGCGCAGGAGCACGCTGCGGCGGCCGCGAAGTTGGCTGCGGCAACAGCCGTCGAGGCTGCTGCGGCAAACACCGCCGCCGCACGCGCCAAGACCGCCAAGGAGCAGGCGCAAGCCGCCGAGGCCAAGGCTTGGGCGGAGGCGGCGAAGACTCGTCAGCAGCGGCAGACGGCCGAGGCGCAGGCGGGCGAGGCGAAGCGGCAGCGTCAGATCGCCGAGGCGGAGCGGGCCAACGCCGACCGGTACCGGATCGAGGCCGAGCAGCAGGCTGCCATCGCGCGTAATGCCCGCTCGGCCGCGGATGCGCAGGCGGCCATCGCGGACCAGGCCCGGTCGAAGGCTGAATCGGCGGAGGCGACCGCTCGCGCAGCCGAACAACGGGCGTGGAACCAGGAAGGCGTCGCGCGGCAGGCGCGCGACGACGCCATGGCCGCGGAGCGCGCGGAGCAGACCGCCAAGGCGAGGGCCCAGGCGATGCGGGCCGCCGCGGCGTCGGCCGAGACCGAAGCCGAACGCCAGGAAGCCCAGGCTCAGGCCGACGAGGCCGACCGGCAGGCCGGCATAGCGAGCTCGGCAGCGCGGGCAGCCCGCACTCAGGCGAACACCGCCACCGGTGCCGCTGCCAACGCCCGTGCTGCCAGCACGCAGGCGCAGAGTGCGGCCAACCTCGCCCGGGCCGCTAGCCAACAGTCGCGTGCGGCGGCGGTCGCCGCGGACTCGGCAGCGGACCAGGCTGAGTCGAGCGCGCAGGTCACGCATGCGGCGCGGGCACGGGCTGACGCGAAGGCGGCGCAGGCGACCGCCGAGGAGACCAAGGCCGCTGAAGCCGCGAACACTGCCCAGGCTTTGGCCGGGCAGGCCGCCGACGAGTCCGTGAAGTCGCTGTGGGCGGCGGACCGCACGCGTGATGAGGCGCAGGCTGCCTTGACGGAGGCTGTTGCCGCCGCTGCGCAAGCCGAGATCGCGATCAATGCGGCGGCGGCGGCCCGGCAGTCGGCGGCGGGCATCGCCGAGCCAGCCAACACCGCCATCGGCATGGTCATCCCGTTCACCGGCGCCGACATCGACGCCGACTTCACCCAACTGGTCGCCCAGCAGGCCCTGAGCATCGGTCAGGAGCAGGCCGACGCGGCGGCCGCTCGCGCCAGAGAGGCGATCACCGCTGCCGAAAACGCCGAAGCAGCGGCGGCTCGTGCCGCCGAAGAGGTCAGACCGGCCTACACCGCGGCGGCGCAGGCCGCTCGTTCGGCCGCTGCGGCCGCCACCTCCGCGGCCGAAGCCAAGCGGGCAGCAGCGCAGGCCGCCGCCGACGCCGCAGCGGCGCGTACCGCCGCAGCCAGCGCGGCCCGGGCCGACGCCCAGGCAAGCGTCGACGCTGCCGCCGCTCGCAAGGCGGCCAACGAGGCCGCCGAGGACGCCGCGATCGCCGGGCGCAACGCACAGCAGGCCGAGCAGGCCGCCAGCCAGGCCAATCAGGCCGCCAACAGCGCCGAGGCCGCCGCTGCCGCCGCTCAGGCCGCCGCCGACCGGGCCGAGGCCGACGCGGCCGCCGCCCAGCAGGCGGCCGTCAAGGCGCAACAGGCGGCGGACAGCGCCGCCACCGCGGCCGCCAACGCGCTCCAGCACGCCATCGACGCGCAGAAGGCCGCCGACCGGGCGGAGGAAACCGCACGGCAGCGCGCCGCGCAGGAGCTGGCCGACGCCGCGGCCAACATCCCCCCGGACGCGACCGAGGCCGACCTGCTGCAATACCTGACGCCGGACGAACTGGAGCAACTGCGCCAGGCCGAGCAGGAGGCCGGGATGAGCATCCTGGACTTCATCAAGGCCGAGGCGTGGGACCTGTTCCTGGACCTGTCCGGCATCGGGGACATCGTGTCCTGCATCCGCGACGGCAACGTCGTGGCCTGCCTGTGGAGCCTGGTCGGCCTGCTCGGCGGGATCAAGGCGATCCGCGCCGGCTACAAACTCGTCCAGCTCGTACCCAAGCTGATCGCGTTCCTCGACAAGGTCAAGGACGCGAAGAAGCGGCGGGACACGCTGCGCGACACCGCCCGGCGCAACAAGAAGAAGAAGGACCGCGACGACGAGTGCGATGTCCGCGCCCGAAGCAACAGCTTCCTGAGCGGCACCCCGGTGCTGCTCGCGGACGGTACCAGCCGGCCCATCGAGAAGGTGGCGGTCGGGGACCTGGTGCGGGCCACCGACCCGATCACCGGTGTCACCGTCGCCAAACCGGTAACCGCCACCATCGTCGGCGACGGCGACAAGAAGCTCGTCGACATCACCGTCGGCGCCTCCACGATCACCGCCACTCACAACCACCCGTTCTGGGTCCCGGAGCTGTCGCAGTGGGTCGACGCCGAACGGCTGACGCCTGCGCAGTGGCTACGCACCGGCGCCGGCACCCATGTCCAGATCACCGCGGTGCGGCACCACGACCTGCGGACCCGCGTCCACAATCTCACCGTCGCCGACCTGCACACGTTCTACGTGGTCGCCGGGACCGCCTCGATCCTGGTCCACAACAGCGACTGCGAAGAGATCATCTGGAAGAACGCCTACGACGCTCGATTCCCGCTCCGCGTTCCGGATACCGACGAGCAGGATGAGCTGCCTGATCCTTCAGTCGTCCGGCGGAGCAAAGACGGGCGAGGGCCACTCGCCGACGGCTGCCACCACTTTGTGATCATGCCGAATGACGAGGTCAGGGCAGTGGCTGACAACATTCTCGAGGACCTGTGGGAACAGGAAATCTACCCTGGGCACACGAGCATCGCGGGATGGGAGAGGCCGGAGGTCCCCAACGGTGTGCTCATGGCAGGGGGTCTCAAGGTCAAGGACGGGAAGGTCGTGGAGTTCAACCGGTGGTCCGGCCACTATCGGCCGCAGGACTACGGAGAGAACGACGAGATGCTTGAAGAGATCTCCAAGCGTGCGTTCGCGGCGGCCGGTTACGGCGGGTCCCCGACGTACAAGGGCGCGACGCTCTGCGAGGACGACGAGGACTGAGGTAATGGCGAGCCGATGGCGGACGGTTTGGACGATCGATGAAAGCAACTATCTGAACGCTTGTCTCGGCATGGCTGGCCCCGCCATGGTGGTTCCGGCCAACCACAGCGGCACCATCGATGCACGGCGAGCCGATGACGGTTCCCTGGTCGCAGTGCCGACGTCCTACGGCTTCCCGGCGTTGGCCACGTGGATCGACGGAACGGGCGTGCGCGCGGCTGGGGATGGGCTTCAGTCCGCCCGTTCCGGCCACCCAGATGACGGAGGTGAGTGTGGAACGTCTGAGTGCCGCCGTAATTAAGGCGCTTACCGATAGGTCGCGCGATGCTCCTGCCGACAAGCTGGCTGTCGACCGGTCGGTCCTGGCGACGTTCCTTGACACGCTGCTGGGCGAGCTGCCGTGGTGGAATCGCGCCTGGCGGGTCGCCGAGGTGACAGAAGTGCGTAAGAGTTCTTCAGCTCGGGCCCTTCCGCCCGGCGAGGTGCAGGTTGTCGAGGTGACCGTGCGGGGTTCCCTCGGCGGCGCCGCCGGCGAGGTTCAGTTGTTCTCTGCGCGGGTGAGGCTCCTGGAAGACCGGCTCATCCGTTGGCAGATGAAGGTCGGGGAAACGGTCATCGGACCGGCGGTCGCACCGGCGGGGGAACCGGAGCCGCACCCGTTCGGCGCCGTGTTTCAGATGCTGGTGGAGATGCGTGGCCTGTCGTTGCGAGAGGTGGCCTGGCGGGCCGGGCGAGCCGACTCGACGATCATGAAGCTCCGTCGCGGAGCCCTGGTTCCCGAACGGGCGCTGATCGACCAGCTGGCGCGGGCGTTGAACGTGCCGGCAGCGAATCTCGCCCTCATCGCCGGAGTGGACCCGGCCGACCCGGGCCGGGCATAGCATTTGAGGCCTCGATCAACGCTCGGCGAGCAGCGAATTGCGGCCGTTCCAGGATGTCATCTATGTGGGGGTGGGGCATCGCGGACGTCTCGGCTTAATACTCCAGCCGCACCTGGTGAAGTCGGTGTCTTCGCTGGTAGTGGGCTGTTCTGGCGCGGTGTTGGTGTCGGTGCCGCCATCGTGACCATCGATGGATGTGGGCGAAGGGGTGGTTGGTGGTGATCAGGTGTGCCAGCAGACGTCGGACCTCGCCGAGGGTGAGAGGAATGACGCCGTCGTCATCGGATTCGGTGCCCTGTACCGTGCCATAACTCGTCTCACATGCGGTGAGCTGGGAGTTCTCGGCTCGGTCTGATGATCTCTGGTATGATTGTGCGGTTGCTGTACCTGGGGATGATCCGCCTGTTCAGCGGACTGGGGTTGTTGATCCGCAGCGACAGAGCGTTGCTGGTCGAGCTTCTCGCGCTGCGGCATGAGGTGGCGGTGCTGCGCCGGCAGGTCCCCGGCCGGCCGCGCCTGTCCTGGCCGGACCGGGTGTCCGCCCTCACCCGCCGGCTGCCCCGCCGAATGCGGGACCATCGAACGCCACCCCGGCGACGTTGCTGGCATGGCACCGACGGCTGGCACCACACCTTGGACCTACCCGAACAAGCCCGGGCGCCCGCCGGTCAGCGGTGAGATCCGGGAGCTGGTGCTACAACTGGCCCGCGACAATCCGCGGTGGGGACATCGCAGATCCAAGGCGAACTACAGCAGCTGGGCCACCGGATCGGGGCGGACACGACCCGACGAATCCTGGCCCACCAACGTGCCGGCCCGCCGCCCCGCCAGCAGGACACCAACCGGCGAACGTTCCTACGCAACCAGGCCACTGGCCTGTTGGCCATCGACTTCTTCCACCTCGACACGATCCTGCTGCGACGCCTGTACGCGCTGGTGATCATGGAAGTGGCCACCCGACGGGTCCACCTCCTCGGCGTCACCGCCCACCCCACCGGCCAGTGGGTCCCGCAACCTCACCAGAATGGACCTCGGTTCTGATCCGCGACCGCGACCGCAAGTCACCGCCGCCTTCGACCACGTCTTCACCGCCGAAGGCATCACGGTGGTCAAGATCCCACCCCGCACGCCGCAGGCGAACTGCGTCATCGAACGCTGAGGACGCAGCCTCCGCCACGAATGCACCGACCACGTTTTGATCTACAACAAGCGGCACGCACTGACCGTGGTTGGTCAGCACGGCGACCACTTCAACAACCACCGGCCACACCAAGGACGACAGCAGCAGCCACCCAACCACGACCCCGCCGTCATCATCCCCATGGACAAGCCCGTACGGCACCGACGACGACTCAACGGAGTGATCAACGAGTACCACCGGGCAGCCTGACGCGGATGCGGAATCTGAATTCCCGGCACGCCGGCACCGGGACGCGGCTACGGACCCAACCTGTTCATCCGGCTAACCACAAGCCGGCCCAGCACTTGTCGACGAGCCCGGAGATCTCCGCCTGCGTCCGAACCGTGGCGGTGGCACTGAACCTATTCGGCCTTCAGCACCGGGGATGGGGCGTCGCGGGTTGAGGCGAGGCTGGTATCGAGCTGCCTAAATCTGGGGTGGGTCAGAAGGAAGAGGGTGACGGCCGCCATGATTGTGGTACCCGTGATGATCGGCAGGGGTGTCCAGAGTTCGTAGAGGGCGGTGCCGGCGGTGGGTGCCACGACGAAGGTAAGCCCGGTGGTGGCGCCGGTGAGCGAACAGATAGACCAGGCCGATCACCGGCACTGCGGGCCGACACTGTGCGCCCACACCGCGGTGGCGTCGGGAACGTATAGATCGAACAGGTCCTCAACGGCCTCCGCGTTCTCGGCGGTTTCTGCGAGCTCCTTCGCTCCCGCCCACGCCGGGTTCCCGAAGCTGTCTCGGCGGTCTCGATACTCCTCGTACTGTTTCTTCGCGCTTTTCGTCGCTTACGTTGCCGGTGGTTCCCGGTAGGACCGTCACCTTCGGCCGGAGAGCCGCAGCACTGCACCCTCGTCGAGGTGGCCACGGCTGCGCTCGCCGACGCTGATGGATTGCGGTAACAGCGCCGCGTACGCCTTCTCCAACTGGTCCTGGCAGGTGGCGTGGTCCTCGGCCACCACGATGGCATGCCCGAGTCGGCCGCCGAATCGGTCGGCCGAAGCGTCCGGTGCCGTCCACAGTGACTCGACGCCGTCGGGCAGCTGAGCGGGTGGGCTCGCGGGCAGGGTAGCCCCGACGGCGTCACCGTAGCGGAAGACGATTCCGGCGGTACGTTGCCGGGTGTGCCGCAGCCGCGGTTGTCTCCCGAGCGCGGTGTCGACCGCCGCCGCGACCAGGTCGACGCCGGTGGCCAAGAGCACCAGCCGGGAGATCAGGTCGCCACCGAGCCGGGCGTTGAGCCCGACCAGCCGGGGGCCGTCGGCGGTCAACCGCACCTCGGTGTGGGTGACGCCCTCGCACAGCCCGAGCGCGGCGTGGGCGGCATCGATGGCGCGGCGTACCGGTGCCAGGTGCTCGGCCTGCTGGGGAACCGAGACCAGCCGGCTGGCCGTGGCGAGCCCGGGCTCGGGGCCGGGGTACCGGTTCCCGGCCGCGACCACATGCAACCGGCCGCTGCGTACCAACACTGACTCGACGCTGATCTGCGGCCCGTCCAGGTACTGCTCCACCAGAGCGCCGTCGACGCCGGCCGCCCCGGCGTAGGCGCGGGCCAGATCCGCCGGGCTGCGGACCAGCCGCACCCCGGTGCCGCCGGTCTTCGAACGCGGCTTGACCACGACCGGGTACCCCAGCTCGACGGCGGCGCGGTGGGCTTGCGCCTCGTCGGTGACCAGGAGTGACTGAGCCGATGGCACACCAGCCGCGGCCCACACCTGGTGCAGCCGGTGCTTGTCCCGGCAGGCGCGGGCCGACGGTACGGGATGGCCGGGCAGCCGCAGCGCACTGGTGGTGGCCGCGGCGGTTTCGATCCAGGCCTCCGTCCAGGTCAGCACCGCCTCG
This sequence comes from Micromonospora sp. KC213, assembly GCF_004348325.1. Taxonomy (GTDB): domain Bacteria; phylum Actinomycetota; class Actinomycetes; order Mycobacteriales; family Micromonosporaceae; genus Micromonospora. The sequence continues at coordinate 9,779 of NZ_SMKF01000022.1, forward strand.
ACGGACTCTTTCCGGGCCATCTGCAGCACGGAAGTCAGGTCGTCGGCGGCGATCCGGTGTACGGCGCCGGCGTAGCGGCTTTCCCAGGTCACCGGAGACTCCTGGGCGAGCACTACGTCGTGCTCGGCGGCCACCGACGCAAGCATGTGCTCGCGGTCCAGGTCACGTCCGCTACCGAGGATCAGGATTTTGGGCATGATGGGTCCTTACATCGCGAGAGCGGTCGGGCGGTGCTGACGACCGACCGGACGGCGGTGTCGATCGGTGCCGGTATCCGAGGTGGTGCGGAGGCTCCTGCCGTCGCGAATCGGGCCGGAGGCTCCTGGTTCATCGACCCGCGGCGGGCCGGTGGGCCTCGCCGCGGGCGAGAAGGTTCATCCGTCGAGTTGCGAGGCGAGCAGGTCGACGTACGCTCCGCCGGCTGCCACCAGTTCCTCATGGGTTCCGGTCTCGATCACGCGTCCGCCGGACAACATGACGATCCGGTCGGCGGTCCTGATGGTGGAGAGCCGATGGGCGATGATCAGTGTGGTGCGGCCGTGCCGGGCTTCGTTCATCGCCTGATTGACCGCCTGTTCGCTCGCGGCGTCGAGGTTCGACACCGCCTCGTCCATGACCAGGATGGGTGCGTTCTTGAGCAGCGCCCGGGCGATGGCGATCCGTTGCCGCTGACCGCCGGACATGAGCGCGCCGAGCTCACCGGCGACGGTGTCGTAGCCGTCCGGCAGTGTCGTGATGAACTCGTGGGCTTGGGCGGCCCGGGCCGCGGCCTCGACCTCTTCGTCGGTGGCGTCGGCACGGCCGAGGCGGATGTTGTCGCGCAGGCTGGTGTTGAACAGAAAGGTGTTCTGCGGCACCAGCGTCATGAGGCGGCGAAGGTCTTCCTGTAGAAAGTCGCGAACGTCGTGTCCGCCCACGGAGACCGATCCGGCGGTGACGTCCCAGAACCTCAGCAGCAGGTTGGCGCAGGTGGACTTCCCCGCGCCGGAGTGCCCCACCAATGCGACGGTCTCGCCAGGACGGATCTCGAAACTGACATCTCGCGCCGCGGGGGCGAGGTCGCTACGGTAGGCGAAGGTGACGGCGTCGAAGCGGACATGCGGCACGATCGGGCCCTCGGGCGACTGGTGGACCAGATCCGAGACAGGTGCGGGCGCGTCGAGCAGCGTGTTGATGCGGTCCGCTGATGAGGCCACCACGGACAGCTCGCGCGCGACCTCGGTCACCTTCAGCACCGGCAGCATCGCCATCGCGGCGAGGACGACGGCGACCGGAAAGAGAGCGCGGTCGAGTTCGCCCGCGACGACGAGCCACGCGCCGAGGACCAGCACCACGAGAATTCCCAGGAGGGCGATGGTGTCTGTGGCGGCGTACTCGATGCCACTACGGCGTCCGTGCGCGGCCTTCGCTGCAGCCAGCCGGACGCTCTGTTTGCGGAGCAGCCCGAGCCGCTGCGAGTGTGCGCCGAAGTTCACCAGCTCGCGGAGTCCCTGGAAGGTATCGGTGTTGTCGGCGCTCATCTGGCTGAGAGAGTCGCGTAACTCGTGTCCGTGTCGTTCGGCCTGGCGCCGCAACCATGCCGGGACTGAGGCGAGCAGCACCAGTACCGGAACCAGGACGCAGGCCAGCGACCAATGGAACCAGCCGAGTGCGACAGTGGTGGCGACGGGAACTGTCGACGCGACAGCCAGTGGGCTGAGCGTGTGGGCGAAGAACACCTCGATCTGTTCGACGTCGGCGACAGCGGCGGAGCCGAGGTCGCCGGAACGTCGTTCGAGCATGTAGCCGGGCGAGAGCCGTTCGAAGGCGGTGTACACCTTCGCCCGCGTGTCGGCCAGTGCGCGAAAGGCGGCGATGTGGGCGTAGGTGCTGTCGGCGATGCTCAGGACGACCAGCGGCACGATGAGGACACCGAGCGCGATCAGCCAGCCGGTGAGCTGGTTCAGCGGGGCTCCCGTAGCGGCCCGTGCCACCACGTACGCGCCGATTCCGGCAGAGGCGAGCAGGAGCAGTTGGTGCAGCGCACCGGCTAGATAGGCGACCAGGATGAGCCGGCGGTGCTCACCCAGGAGGGGCACCAGGCTCCTCAGCCTGACGATCAGCGACCGGTCGTCCTCGTCTCCGACGCCGTGGTCGTGCTCGTGGTTGTGGTTGTGGAGGTGGGTGTGGACAATCGAGGTCATGCGAGCGCACCAGCCTGGGTAGCGACGAGTTCGGCGTAGACGCCCTTACGTGCCACCAGGTCGGGGTGGCTGCCGAGTTCAACCACCCGGCCGGATTCCATCACCACGATCCGGTCGGCGTCGCGCACCGTGGAGAGCCGGTGCGCGATGACGATCGTCGTCCGGCCGCGGGTCAGGTCACCGAGAGCATGGGTGATTTCCGCCTCGTTGGCGGCATCGATGCTCGATGTCGGCTCGTCGAGCACGAGCACGGGAGCGTCTTTGAGGAGCGCACGCGCGATCGCAATGCGCTGACGCTCGCCGCCGGACAGTTTCAGACCGCGTTCGCCGACGACCGTGTCGAACCCCTGGGGCAGGCTAGCGATGAAATCGGCCGCCTGCGCCGCGGTCACCGCACGACGGATCTCCTCGTTGGTGGCGTCCGGTTTGGCCAGTAGTAGGTTGTCGCGAACCGTGCCGTGGAACAGGTAGGTGTCCTGTGCCACCACGCCGATCAGTGATCGGAGGTTGCGCAAGGGGATTTCCCGAATGTCGCGGTCATCGATGTGGATGGACCCCGTCTCGGCATCGAAGTAGCGCATGAGCAGCGCGATGATGGTGCTCTTACCCGCACCCGAGCGGCCCACGACGGCCACCCGTTCGCCCGGCGCTATCACCAGGTTGAACCCGTCCAGCGCCGGCGCCCGCCGGGTCGGGTAGCAGAATCGCAGGTCGCGGAACTCCAGCCCGGGAGGGTCACTTCGCAATGCCGGTGCCGTTGTCACGGTGTCTTTCACCACCGGTTCCAGATTCAGCACGTCGGCAACCGCGCGTCCGGCTGGGATGGCGTAGTACGCCGAATGGTAGGCCGCTTCCAGTTCGTTCATGGGCCGGAATGTCTCGCGGGTGAGCATCAGGATCGTGAACAATCCCGCGACGCTCACCGCACCGGTGGCTGCGTGCCAGGCTCCCAGACCCACCGCGGCCGTGGTGCCGATCGGCACCATCAGCGCGCTGACACTCGAGGTACCGCACCAGGCCACCATCAGCCCGATGGAGTCACGGCAGAACGCCTCACCGCGCTCGATCAACTCCCGGCCGCGCCGGCCACTGGCGTTGAACGCCTTGAGCGTCGCCATCCCTTGTACGGCGTCCAGACTCTCGGAGTACATGCTCCGGTAGGACACCATCCAACGGCTGCCACGTTCCCTGATCGACTTCTCCCCGGCGAGCTTGGACAACGGCGCAAGCAGCGCACACGCAAGCACGACCGTACCGATCACCGGGTCGACCGCTATCACGTACATCGAAGCGAGGCAGGACCCCAGGACCGACGCCAGCACCGTGGGCACGAACCGGCCCAGCAGCGGATCAAGCAACTCCACCGAGTCCACGAGCGTCGACTGCAGATCACCGGTGCGCATCCGCTGTGCCTGCCCGGGCCCGATCTCCATCAGCTTCAGCGTCAGTCCTTCACGCACCGCCTCCTTCACCCGCGCCGACACTCGCGGGGCCCACGAGTCCCGTACCACGAGCAACGCGATCCGAAGCAATTGCAGTACGCCGATCACGGCCAGTGGCGCCAGCAGGCCGCCGATATCAGCCGACGAGAAGACCGTGGACAGTAGGTCCGCGATCATCAGGCCCTGACCGACATAGGTCGCCGTCACCAGCAACATCAGCCCGGCCAGGCCGGTGACCTCCACCCATGACCGCGGACGCAGGCCCAGGAACAACTTTACCGTCGACCACACGCCGACCCCTCCACACTGATGAACTCGCCGACAGCAGGAGACCGGACCGAGAGGCGTTGCCCGAGCGATGCCACTGCGCGCCGGCTCCTGCTGTCACTGACCATAACGGAAACGGTTATCTTTTCAGACGGAACGGTGGCGGAGGGTCGGCCACCCCCACGGTGAACGCCGGCGGTTCAGCGCACCCGCGCGGATGTCTTCCTGATTTGGCCGGCCGGGGCGCAGCGCAGCATCGAAGCGAGCCGGTCGACGACCTGCGCGTCGAACAAGCCGTTGGCCGCCATCCACTCGTCGTTGAACACGGTGTCGAGGTACTTCTCACCGCCGTCGCACACCAGCGCGACGATGGTGGTCTCCGGCCCTACGCTCTGCGCTCGCTCCAGCGCCTTGTAAACCACGCCGCCCGCCGAGCCGCCGACGAGGATGCCGAAATTCCGGGCAAGGTAACGGCAGGTTTCGAAGGCTTCCGAGTCGCTGACCTTGATCCCCTCGTCGATCAGGCGGTAATCAAGGGTGTCGCAGATCTCCGAGACCACCGGCGTCCCGGTGCCGGACTGGTGGTACGGCGCCTCCTCCCCGCCGAAGTTGACGGAGCCCACCGGCTCGACACCGATGATCTTCAGATCCGGGATGTGCTCCCGCAGGACACGGCCGGTGCCGCAGAGCGATCCGCCGGTACCGACTGCCCCGTACAGGTAGTGGATGTCTTCGCCCACATCGTCGTACAACTCGCGGGCAAGTGGCCGGTAACCGTTCGGGTTTCCCGGGTTGCTGTCCTGTGAGGTGCAGTACGCGCCATGTTCGGCCGCGAGTCGACGAGCCGTGGCGTAGCGCTTCGCGGTGGCCAGTCCGTCGTCGTCTCCACCGACATTGAGCAGCTCGGCACCGTAGGCGAGCATCGCGCGCAGCTTGTCGACACTGGAGTGGTTGTCCACCACGGCGGTGAACTTGTAGCCGCGTTCGGCGGCGATGAGCGCCAGGCCGATCCCGGTGTTGCCGGAGGTGGCCTCGACCAGCCACCCGCCAGGGGTGAGCAGTCCCTGTTCCTCGGCCTCGTCCACCATGTTCCTGGCCATCCGGATCTTGGCGGTACCGGTGGGGTTGTACTGCTCCATCTTGAGCAGGACGGTGCCCGCCCCGTCCGGTACCGACAATCTGAGCAGCGGCGTCCGCCCGATCAGATCGGATACCTTGTCGCTGATCATTGCTCACCCTTCGCACAGATTTGCATCAGACAGCGCAGGAAGACGTCGTTGTCCTCGGGAAGTGACAAGGAGGCTCGGATGAAGTTCTCGTATCCCGGCTCACGCCAGGCCTTGACGACGATTCCGACGCGGTGCAACTCCTGGGCCACCCAGTCGGAGCGGCGCCCCGTGTCGATGAACACGAAGTTGGCCGACGACGGTGCTACGCGGAAGTCCGCTTCGCGCAACTGGTCCGTGACCCGGGCGATCTCGAGGCTGGTCCGGCGGACGGTCTCCGCCAGGTGCGCATGGTCACCGAGCGCGGCGATGGCCGCGTCTTGGGCCAGCTGGTTGACGTTGTAGGGCGCGCGAACCCGGTCCAGTGCCTGGACCAGAGCGGCGTCGGAAGCGACGCCGTATCCCACCCGGATTCCCGCCAGGCCGTACGCCTTGGAGAAGGTGCGCAAGACGATCCACGGCCGGTCCTGTTCGCGCAGCACCGCCAGCCCGTCGGGGTAGCTTGGGTGGGGCCGGGCGAACTCGCAGTACGCCTCGTCGAGCACCAGCAGGGCCGACTCCGGGGTGTCGGCCACGATGTGCTCCAGCTCGCCGACGCTGAGCATCGCGCCGGTCGGATTGCAGGGATTGGCGAGGAAGACCATTTTCGGGCCCGCGGCCAGCGCGTCACGCCAGGCGGACGCGTCGAACCCGAACTCCGCGGTGACCGGGACCTTCTCGACCCGGCCGCCCACCATGCGGGGAAAGATCTCGTGCAGGCTGAACCCGGGTGCCTGGGTGGTCACCAGGTCGCCCGGATCGAGTACCGCCTGGCACAGCAGCTCCAGGATGTTCTCCGAACCGTTGCCGAGAATGACACGCTCGGCAGGCACCGCCAGGCTCTCCCCGATGGCCTCCGCCAGTCGTTTGCCAGTGGGGTCGGGATAGCGGGAGATTCCCGTGGCCAGGCGCAGGCGCACCGCCTCGGTCACCGCCGGAGAGACGCCGAACGGGCTCTCGTTGTTGGACAGCTTGATGACGTGGGCGGCGCCGCTGAGGGCGGCAACCGCATCCGGGTCGGCGCCGGGATCGTAGGCGGGCAGGCCCGCCACCACCCGGCGCACCACGGATGCCGAGGTTGCCGGCGCCATGGCACCGGCCTCGACCGCGCTCACCAGAAGTCGACCCGCTGTCCGCGCCCGGCCGCCAGGGCGAGGTCGGCGATGTACCGGCCCAGCGCGGCGTCGGTGACCGCCATGCCGCTGTTGTAGGCAAAGACCACATCGCCGGGATCGCGCCGGGCCGGTGTCCGGCCGAGCAGGATGTCGGGTAGTTCGCCGTCGATCGGGGGCAGGCTGCCGTCCGGGCCTCGCAGTTTGCCGCAGGTGACCTGCATCTGCGTGATGTCGGTGGCGATTCGGTAGTCGGCGCCGTGGAACACGTCGTGCACGCCGTAGCCGAGCAGGACGGAGATCGATCCTGGTTTCACCCAGTCCCGCTGGACCACCTTCGTCACGGACAGACCGGAGGCGCCGATCAGGATGTCCGCTTCGCCCGCGGCTTTCTGGAGGTCGTCCACGATCTCGACCTCGCGGCCCTCGACACTGTCCTGAACGGCCCGCAGACCGTCGGGATAGGTGCCGCACACCTGCAACCGCTCCAGCTCCGGAAGCGCCGCGACCAGCATCGGCAGGGCCATCTGCCCCTGGACGCCGGTGCCGATGACCAGTGCGCTGCGAGCGTCCGGGCAGGCCGCACGGGCGAACAACGCGCTGCTGGCCGACGACCGCAACGGCCCCAGTTTCACCACGTCCATCAGTGCGATGGGAGCCCCGGTGGTGTCGTCGGCGATGAAGATGAACGAGTGGAACCGGTAGTCATCGCGTCGGCGGCTCGGGTCGAACTCGTAGACGGCCTTGAAACACACGGTGTTGGTGCCGCCGTCCCGGGCCACCATCGAGTAGCTGAGCGAGTGATCGTCCGGGTCCTCGATGACCGTCTTCACCGGGTTGTTCGACCCGTTCTCCCGCAGAGCGCGGTAGGCGCCCTCGACGACATCGAGCACCTGCCGGTAGTCGAAGTTCAGCCCTTCCTGCTCCGACTGCGGCAACAACCACAGCTGTCCGGGGGCGGCGTAGCTCTGTGACATGCGAGGTTCTCCTTCGTTTCGAGGCGGCTCAGATTCCGTCCAGTCGCCAGCGCGGTGATCCGTCACCGAGCCGGAGGACCGCTTTCAATGGCAGCGCGGTGTCGTGGAACCGGGATTCGAGGAAGTCCGAGTGGTAGCCGGCGGTGTTGAGGTAGACCAGGTGGTCACCGGGGCGTACCGGCCGGGGGAACCCGATCTTCCGCCAGGTCACCATGTCGTTCTCCAGACAGGTCGAGCCGGCGACGCAGGCCGGGAACTCCTCGTCGGCAACGGACTGAGCGGAGAGCAGAACGGGGTCCGGGAGGTAGTCGGTGTTGAACCACTGTTCGCAGAGGCTCAGGCTGTTGCCCGCGACGGTGGCGATCGCGTACCCGTCGGTGTCCCGCCGGTCTTCGACCTGTTGCACGCGGAACACGGTGAAGCCGGCCTGGTCCAACAGCGAGCGGCCCGGCTCGACGACGAAGCGGATGCCGGTGCGTACTGCCTTCGCCGACAGGCTCTCGTTGCCGTCGACGGGATGGGTCATGATCGTGCGCGCGGCCTGGGTGGTGGGCAGTCCTCCGTACGGATAGAAGTACAGGCCCCTGGAGGTCTTGGTCCCGTGGTAGTGGGCCGGCTCGTTCTGCTGAAGGAACTCGTCCCAGAGCCGCGGATCGACGTAGCGCATGGGTAGACCGCCGCCGATGTTGACCAGATCGGCCGACTGCATACCGCGCCGTCTGGCGTCGAGGCAGTACTCGATCATCTCGTTCGCCGCCATCGCCCGTTCCTCGGGCGAGTAACCGTTCAGGTGGAACGAGAATCCGCGGAGGCTCACGTGTTCGATGAGCTCCAAACACTGATCGACTGCCGCGTCACGCTCGGCTGCGGCCATGCCGAAGCGACTTCCCGGCTGGCTCCCGGTCCGAGCACGCAGTAGCACCCTGACCTGTCGATGCGCGAGCCGCGCGGTGGCGGCCAGCCGGCGCAGTTCGCTGATCGAGTCGACGGCGACCAGGCAGTCGTGCTGGACGGCGAGAGTGTGCAGAGTGTCGTCCTTCTCCGGGCCGGAGATGCCGATCCGTTGTCCGGGCACGCCGCCGGCCAGGGCTTTGACCAGTTCGGCGGTACTGGCGGCATCGACCCCGACCCCGGCCGCGGCGGCCGACCGGACGAAGCAGTCGGCCTTGTTCGCCTTCTTGGCGAACAGGATGTCGACATCGGCGCCCGTCTCAGCGAACGCCTGCCGAAGGGCTGCGATGTTCTCCTCGAAGACCTCCGGCAGCACGACGTGCAGCGGTGATCCCAGGCCGTCCAGGAGCTCGGCAAGCAGGGCTCGGTAGCCGTCCAGAAGCGTGGAGACCGTGGGATGCCGAAGGGCGGTGAGTGTGAAGGGTTGCACTCCGGTCAGCAGCGTTTCAGTTACTGATTGCGACGTGGTCACGCCAACGTGTCTACTAGAGGTGATAACCATTTGCAATAGCTGATCGATGTTGATCACTGATCTGCCGCAACCCCCATGGAGGGAAACCTTGATCATCATGGATGGGATCACCCCGTCGTGGCTCTTCGCTGTGCCCGCGCGGGCTGCTAGCCTGCCACTGATGAAAACGAGAACGGGTATCAAAGTTGTGGTTACCGCGGCGATGCTGGTCCTCGCGGGGTGCTCGAACGGCGAGCCTCCCGGCGCGTCCGCTCCGGCGGCGTCAACGGGGCCTGGTGGGACGACCTACCCGCTCACCATGAAGAACTGCGGCACCGACGTGACCATCAAGGCGGCACCGCAGCGGGCCGTCACGCTGAACCAGACGGCAGCCGAGATCCTCATCAAAATCGGGGTGGGCGACCGGGTCGTCGGATCGGGTTACGAGATCTACAAGCCACCCGCCGAGATGGCCGAGCAGTATAGGAAGATCCCGCAACTGTCCCCGCACGGACAGCCGGTCAAGCACGAGAAGCTGCTGGAGGCACAGCCGGAGTTCGTCTACACCAACTTCGGAAGCTTCCTCACCCCGGCGCAGGCCGGCGACCGGAAGCAGCTGCACGACCTGGGCGTGCCGACCTACATCACCGAACTCGACTGCACCCTGCACGCCACCGTGGCGGGCGCGAACTTCGACATGCTGTTTGATGAGTACCGCGACCTGGCCAAGATCTTCAACGTTCCGAATGCGGGCGAGAAGCTGGCGACCGAACAGAAGGCCCTGGTGGAGAAGGCGCTGGGTGCCGTCGAAAATCGGGACACCCCGTTGAAGGTGTTGTGGTTCTACTCCACCTACGACGGCACTCCCTGGGCAGCGGGTCCCGGCGGTCTGCCGCAGCACATCTCCGAGCTCGTCGGGGTCAAAAACATCTTCGACGACGCGAAGACCAAATGGGCCGAGGTGAGCTGGGACGAGGTCGCCGCCCGCAATCCCGACGTCATCATCCTGGCCGATCTGACCAGGGGTGAGCCCAACGACACTGCGGCAGAAAAGATCGACCTCCTCAAGAAGGACCCGCTCACCAGCAAGCTCGGCGCGGTCACAGGCGACCGGTTCATCACCATCCCCGGCGCTCAGATGGATCCCTCCTACGGCAGCGCGTACATCGTTCCCGCCCTGGTCGAAGGCCTGAACAAGTTCCGATGAGCAGCCGACAGACATGAAAACGAATCTGCGCATGCCCGCCGGGCGCGCCGCGAACTCGAGCGCGGGCCACGAGACGGCTCCGCCGCGTCTGCGGCGCGCCCCGGCAGCTGTCACCTTCCTCATGGCCGCAGCCGGGCTGCTGGTGTCGATCGTCGCAGCGTCCCTGTTCGGGAGCGCGAACATCGATCACCTCGATGTCGTCTCCACGATCCTGCGGCATGTCGGCCTGGGCGAGCTCGCCCCGACCCCGCCGCTGCCAAGACTGCTGGACGCCCTGATCTGGGAGTCACGCTTCCCGCGCGTGCTGCTGTCCGCCGCCGTCGGCGCGGCACTGGCGGTGTCGGGTGCGGTGCTGCAAGCCATCACCAGGAACCCCCTGGCCGACCCCTACCTGCTGGGGGTCTCCTCCGGGGCCTCGACCGGCGCGGTAGCCGTTCTCCTGCTGGGTATCGGCGGAGGCATATCGCTGTCGACCGGAGCTTTCGTCGGTGGTCTGGTCGCTTTCGGCCTGCTGCTGCTACTGCTCGGCGGGGGGCGCGTCGCCAGCCCCACCCGGGTGGTGCTCACCGGCGTGCTCGTGTCCCAGTTCTTCGCCGCGGTCACCTCGCTCATCCTCATGATCAGCGGAGATGCGAACTCCACCCGGGGCTTCACCTACTGGCTGCTCGGCACATTCTCGGGCGCCAGATGGCAGGGGGTGACCTACACCATCGTCATCATTCTCATCGGTGTGCTCGCCATCCAGTTCTTCGCACCGGCCCTGGACGCCTTCACGTTCGGCTGGGACTCCGCCGCCGCCCTGGGAGTCAATGTCACAGCGGTCCGCATCTGGCTGATGGTACTGACCTCTCTCATCACGGCGGCCGCCGTGGCAGCCTCCGGCGCAATCGGATTTGTCGGGCTACTGGTCCCGCACGCCGTTCGCATCCTGGCCAGCCCGATGCACCGCTCGCTGCTTCCCCTGTCCGCGCTCGGCGGCGCCATCCTGCTCATCTGGGTCGACACGTTCGCCCGGACCGCGTTCACGCCCCACGAACTACCCGCCGGCGTCATCACCGCGCTTCTCGGTGCGCCGGCCTTCGCGCTGGTCCTCAAGCGTCTGGAGTCCTGATGGGCCGCATCAACGCCACCGAGCTCTCCTGGTCGGTCAAGGGCCACCGGCTGCTGGACACCATCGAGATGGCGGCCCACGACGGGAAAATCGTCGGTCTGCTCGGCCCCAACGGCTCGGGCAAGTCGACCCTGCTGCGCCTGCTCGCCGGATTGCGCCGCCCCGACACCGGCACCGTCCGATACGACGACACCAGCCTGCGCGACCTGAGCCGCCGTGTACTCGCCCGGCGGCTCGCCGTCGTCGAGCAGGACGTGACCGCCCACAACCATGTCAGCGTCCGGCAGGTCGTCGAGCTCGGCCGCACACCGTTCCGTGGTCGCTTTGACGCGCTGACCGAGCACGATCAGCGGATCATCGATGCGGCACTGGAACGGGTCGGGATCACCGACAGGCAGCGCCAGAGCTGGCACACCCTGTCGGGAGGGGAGAAACAACGCACTCAACTCGCCCGTGCCCTCGCTCAGGAGCCTCGGGAGATCCTGCTCGACGAACCCACCAATCATCTCGACATCCGCTACCAGCTCGAACTGCTCGACCTGCTGGGATCACTGAAGGTCACCTGCGTCGTCGCCCTGCACGACCTCAACCTCGCTGCGCGCTATTGCCACCACGTCGTCGTCCTGGACCACGGGCAGGTGGTCGCCGCCGGCACACCCGAGGCGGTGCTTACCACCGAACTGATCAAGTCGGTCTACGGCGTGGAGGTACTCGTCGACCGTGAGCCCACCGCGGGCACTCTCCGCATCACCTACCTGGCTGCTACCGCCCCGCGAACGGCTGACGCGACAGCCATCGCGGGTTGACGTCATCCGTGACTGGAGAACGATACACATGCTTGACAACGCCGTGGCGGTCCCTCCCGCGCCGACCCCTCTGCTGCGAAGCCCGTCCTTCGTCCGACTCTGGACCGGCACGATGGCCTCCGGCGTGGCGACGTGGGCACTTCCGTTCATCCTCGGTCTGGCAGTCCTCGACCGGTCGCTGAGCGGGGTCGGGCTCGGAGTCCTCCTGGCCACGCGCACAGTGGGTTTTCTCGCCGCCGTTCCGGTCGCCGGTGTGCTGGCCGACCGGTACTCCCGAAGGCAGACGGTGCTCTGGTCCGGGCTGATGGCCGCCCTCGCCGCACCCGTCATGGCGATGAGTCTGGATCGGTCACTGTTGGTGGCCGCAGCTGCGGCGTTCCTGACGGGCGCTGGGCAGGGCGCGTGCCGCCCGGCTTTCCAGGCACTGACCGCCGAGGTGGTCGCCGAGCCACAGAGGCAGAAGGCCAACGCCGCGATCACCCTCGCGGTCCGGGTCACCACCCTGGTGGCGCCGACGCTCACCGCGCTGCTCGCCGTGGTTGTCTCCACTCCGGTGCTGCTGTGGGGCGTCGGCGCCCTGTGGTTGGCGGCCGCGCTGATCCCACCCGCCGGAAACGGCTCGCCCGAACCCTCCACCACCAGGCCGAGCATCCTGGCCGACTTTGCCGATGGAGTCCGTGAGGCCCGTAGGCATCGCTGGTTCGTCGCTGGCCTCGCCGCGTTGACTGCGGTGATCGCCACCGGGTACTCGGCCACCTTTGTGGTCCTGCCTCTAGTCAGCCGAGACCGCTATGGCAGCGAGGCCGTGCTGGCCGCCGCGATGACCACCTACACAATCGGTGCCCTCGTCGGTGCCATGATCATCGCCAGATGGCGACCCCGGGCCCAGGGTTGGTCCGCGCTGGCCGGGCTTGCGCTCTACGGACTCGTGCCGCTGAGCCTGCTGCTGCCGGTGCACCCCGCAGTGATCTTCGCCGCGTATGTGCTCGCCGGCATTGGCATCGAGCTGTTCAACGTTCCCTGGTTCACCGCCACCCAGCGCGAGGTCGAGCCCACCAAACTTGCCCGGGTGTCCTCACTTGACTTCCTGCTCTCCTACGGACTCGCGCCGGTCGGTCTTGCGCTCATCGCACCCGCGATCGATCAGTTCGGCGCAACCGCGGTTCTGGCCGTCTGCGCGGTGGTGTGCTTCGCCGCCCCAGCGGCTGCGGCGATGGTCCCCTCGTCCCGAGGCTTCACAGTGCGTCAAGAAGAACCGAACGCATGATGCTTGTTACGCATGCACAGCGGCTCGGCGGGATGTTCAGCGCGATCACCGGCCGAGGTCTGAGCTAACGAGTCATGGCCCGGGCTGCGCCTCGCGCGTTGACGGAGCCCGGGCCGAACTCGGTCCGCAGAGATGGTTGTCGGAAGCGTTACCGCGTAACGCTCCCGACAACAGGCGAATCAACGTGTGCGTCTACGCCAACGGGTGCGGCTCGCTTGTAAGGGGGCTCTACGAAGTTAGCGGGGGTCGAGGTGTCCGCGGGCTTTGCGGGTGGTGGCGGTTCGGGTTCGTAGCCGCTGGTTGACCGGGTTCCGAAAGCCGTAGGCGTCGCGGGGCGACTGTTTTGATCACGCGGTTGACGCCTTCGGACCGGCGTTGGTGATCCCGGTGCGCAGGACTGCCTGGGGTTCGTATGTTGGCGGGCTCGGTGCACCGATCAACATCGAGCGGAAACGGGAGTGGCAGGAGACCGTCGCTGATCAGGGCTCGCGGGCGCCGTACACGCGCAGGATGCTGTGGCGCAGCGCTGCCGCCGTCTGCGCGGTGGTCATGCGGCCGGCGGCGACCTCGCCGCCGGCTGCATGTCCGAGCGCGATGGTCGCGGAGACCAACCAGGCCGGGCTGAGGGTGTCGTCGAACTCGCCGGTGGCCTGGCCACGCCTGATCAGCCGCTCCAGGCGCTCGATGACTGCGGCATGCTGGAGGTCGGAGTCTGCCTGCTCAATCGTGGTCACCGAGGGGTGCCGGAGCAGCGGGTACCGGTCGAACAGCCGCCAGGTGACGTCCAGCCAGCGCAGCAGCGCCTCGGTGACGGTGCCGCTGTCAACGTCAGCGGCGTCGAGGGCGGCGACGGCTTCGGTGGTGATGCGGTCGATGACCGCGGCCACCAGCAGCGGCCGGGACGGGTAGTGGGCGTACACGGTTTGGCGGGTGACGCCAGCTGCGGCGGCGACCTGTTCCACCTTCGCGTCCGGATGCCGACCGAGGACCTGGACGGCGGCGTCGAGTACAGCGGCGGCGCTGCGTGCGGCGTCCGAACGCCGCCGTCGGCGCCGACCACCTGTTATCTCTGACATGTTGTCTAACCTACCGCGCTAGATTATCGTAGACACCCTGTCAAAGATAAGTCGTTTCAGGGAGATCAAATGACGCCCCGTACCGATCTGACCAGCTATCTAATGCGCTATCCGCAGGAGGCAGGGCTGGGCGACTAGGATCCGGCGACCGTGCTTGACCGTTACCACACGCCGGACTATGAGCTGGTCAACGACGGTGTGCTGCTGGACCGGAAGCGGCTGCTGGATCACATCCGTCCGGCCCGCAAACGGGCAGATGGTCTCCGTGTCGAGGTGGAGCAGGCGCTGGTGGACGGCGACCAGGTCGCCGCCCGGTACCGGCTCATCGCGGAGCTGCGTAAGGGCGGCACCATCACCACGGAGATCTACATGTTCGGGGAGTTGGCTGCCGACGGTCGGCTGCGCCGCGCCATCCAAGCCACCCGGACGATCCCAGCCGAATAGTTCCACAGGTACGTCAAGCGGCGCCTCGACGGTGATGACCTCAGTGAGGTTCGCGCCCGCCCGATTGGGGCTCTGGCTTGAACGTAGCGGGCGTTGAGGTGTCGGCGTGCTTTGCGACTGGTGGCGCGGCGGGTGCGTAAGCGCTGGTTGTTGGGGTTGCGGAAGCCGTAGGCGTCGCGGGCGACGGTTTGATCACTCGGTTGGTGCCTTCGGAGCCGGCGTTGGTGATGCCGACGTGCAGGAACGCGAGAATCTGCGGGCCACCACACTTCGACAGTGGTGGCGAGGCGCTCGAACTCGGGCACGTCGGCTTCGGCGCAACGGCGGTAGAACCGATACAACAGTCGGCAGATCTGTTCGCGGTCGGGGTGGGTGCGAGCGGTGGCGAGCAGGTCGAGGAGGTCTTCCTTGGCGTTCCACGCGGCCAGGATCGGGGCGCTGATCGGCGTCGGTAAGGCGGACAGGTCATCGACCAGGGCGTCGACGTGCTCGCCACGCACCCGTACGGCGGAGCGGGTGAGCCGGTTGCGCACTTCCCATTCCCGGTTGCCTTTGCGGCCGCGTCGGCCACGTTGCTGCACGGTGACGCGACGGCGGACCTCGGTGACGGTCTGGTTGGCCAGTTGAACGAGGTGGAAGTGGTCGACGACCAGGATGGCGTCCGGCAACGCCCGCCTCACCGCGGACTTGAAAATCGTGGACATGTCGATCGCGACGTAGCGGATCTGCGCTCGCCAAGCCGGATCACGGTCGGCCAGCCAGTCGATGACCACCTGGGCGGTGCGGCCTTCGACCTGCCCGAGTAGACCCTGGCCGCCCGTGAGGTCCACGAACCCGACGTGCCACCGGTCGACCGCAGTGCGCCACCTGTTGGTGGTCTCGTCCCACTCGAACTGGGGACGGCCTCGGCGGATCTCGTCGATACCCAACGCACACACCGGCCCAGGCTCGGACGGCAGCACCGCCTTGGCGTGAGTGGTGAACGCTGACGCGGCCACCGGCCACCGGCCACGACACATCGTGATCGCGCGCTGATTGCATGATCGTTCCTGGCGCAATCACGGGATCAAGACATGCCTGGACCCGTGTCGCGCGGCTGGCGCACCTCAAGATCAATTCGGTGGCCTCCGGCTTCACCGCCGAACATGAATCAGCACCGAGGCATCCGGCGCGTCCACGACGGTGCACGCTCAATCGTCGTACTCGCCACGCTGCCGGCGACGGACCGACGGCTTTCGACCCCGAAGGGCCGGTGCCGGGGCAGGGCCGCGACCGGTCGCGTGGGAGGGAGGCCGGCATGCTTGACCCGTCGACCCCCCGGCAGCAGGACCGGTGGGCATCCCGCGACGTCTCGACCGGCCTACCGCGGTACGGCACGGAACCACGCCTCCCGGTCGCCCGGGTCAGGTCCGCGCCGAGGCAAGGTCGGCGGGTCCTCACCGGTGACCGGCGCGTAGTGGTCGAAGATGGTGGTCAGGACCGCCTCGCCGCCGGTGAGGTCGGGAAGACCGGCGACGACCTGCGGCACCCGGGATGACGGCAGGGTGCCGCTCACCTCGAGGTACCCGCCGGCGACAGCGGTGTCGTCAACCACCGCTCCCAGCCGGCCGAGCAACGCCAGCACCGTCTCCACCGTGTGCTGGGGAAGGTTCACGTCGAACCGCTCGATCGGTTGGCACACCCGGGTACCGGCCCGTTTCAGCGCTGCGGTGACCACGACCGGGGCGAGATTGCGAAAGTCCGCCGCGACGGTCGAAACCGACTTGTCGAACTTCTGGTGCGGCTTGCTCTGCCGAGGCCAGTACCGCGAAGCCATCATGGTGACCACACAGTCGGTGACCGGCCAGCCGTGGCGGCCCTGTCGGAGTGCGGCCCGCACGCCCTCTTCCGCGGCGGCCACGAACGCCGGCGGCAGCCGGCCGGGTTCGATACCGGGACGAAACTCGATGCCGTGCCCGATCGGGGCGGCCTCGATCCGCAACCCGAGCCCGGCCAGATACGGGTTGCCGCGCTCGTGCACCCGCTCCTCGGCTGCTCCGGTGCCGGCGACCCGTTCGATGCAGGCCGTCAGCGTGCCGGAGAAACGCACCCGGACGCCGTACCGGTGCTCCAGAAGGGCGGCGAGCACCTCCTGCTGGACCTCCCCGTGCAGGCGGATCACCGCCTCCGCCTGCTGCTCGTCGAGCCGCAGGTCCACCAGCGGGTCCTCGTCGGCCAGCTCGGCCAGGCCGGCGAACATCGCCAACCGCTGCGCCGGCTCGACCGGCTCGACAACCGCCTGCCGGGTCGGCGGCGGGAATCGGTAGCCGTGCCGCCGCGGCGGGTCCCCGATGTGCTGGCCGATCCGGGCCGACACGCCGCGCACCGCGGCGATCTGGCCGGCGGAGACCGAGGGGCGCACCAGAATGCCTTCGGGCTCGATGACGGCGATCTGGGTCACCGTCTGGGTGCGGGCTCCGCCGAGCTGCACCCGATCCCGTACGCGTAGACGCCCAGACCACAATCGCAGCCAGGCCCGCCGGCCGTGGCCGTCCCGGTCGACGGCGAAGACCGTGCCCGCCAGCGGACCGTCCTGTTCCTCGCCGCGCGGCAACAGGTCGGCGAGGAAGTGGCACAGCTGCCGCACGCCTGCTCCGGTGATCGCCGAGCCGCACGCCACCGGGGTGAGGTCGGTGCGGCGCACTGCGTTCCGTAGCGCACGCCGGACGTCGCGGACGCGTACCGGCTGGTCCGTCAGCCACCGCGCCGCCACCGCGTCGTCGACCTCCGCGACTGCCTCCAGCACCGGTTCGGCGTCGAGGCCGACGGCCCGCACCCGGGCGTCGCGCCCGCCCTGGCCGGTGACCGTGGTGAGCAGGACCGGACGCGCGCCGAGACGCTGGCGTACCTGGGCCATTACCCGGTCGATGTCGGCGCCGCGGCGGTCCACCTTGTTCAGGAAGAACACCGTCGGTACGCCGATGCGGCGCAGCGCCCGCCAGAGGGCGACGGTCTGCGGCTGGACCCCCTCGACGCTCGACACCACCAGCACGGCGGCATCGAGCACGGCCAGCGACCGCTCGACCTCCGCGATGAAATCGGGATGGCCGGGCGTGTCCAGCAGGTTGATGCTCAGATCACCGATGGCGATCGACGCGACGGCCGCCCGGATGGTGATGCCGCGCCGGCGCTCCAACTCCATCGAGTCGGTCCGCGTCGTGCCGGCGTCGACGCTCCCGAGCTGGGACACGGCGCCTGCCTCGTAGAGCAGGCGTTCGGTCAGGCTGGTCTTTCCAGCGTCAACATGGGCGACGATTCCTAGGTTCAACAAGGCCAAGGCAGGACTCCACGGTAGGACGGGCAAGGGTCCGGAGCGTGGAAGCTGCTCGCATTGTCACTCCTCGTCACGGTTTGATGGTTGGGCACCCTGCCCATTCGGTTGCAGGGCGAACAGGTCCAGCTTGCACGGCCGCTGGGACCGCCGCCACCGAATTCGGTCCCGTACGGAGGAACTGTTCGACACCGTCCGGGCCCCCCGGAGGTCACTCGGCATCTGACCCGGCGCCGACCATCTCGGGCCCTGCCGGGACTCGCACCCCGGATCTCATCTCGTCGCTCCGAGCGCACTGGCTGGCCAGTGCACCACGCATTCGCCGCGCGTTTCCCGGTGCGCGGCGTGGTCAATATCGACCAGAGCCTCGACGTGACTCTCCTGCCAGCTCAGATGGCCGAGGCCGCACGCCAGATCCGTGCGAACGCGGTGCCATCGACGTCGTTCGCGGCGAGCCGTTCCAGCAGATCGGGTGTGCCTGTACTGGCTCTGTCGCTGATCTTGTGGGCGCCGTGCAGCTGAGGCCAGGATCGTCGCGGTGCTGTCCACTTTGATCAATCTGATTCCGCAATGTCCCATGTCGTGATCGAAGCGATCGAGCGATCGGCCGCGATGATCGTGTTGCGCGTGCGGTCGCGGACACGGGGGGAGTCGGCACCCGCAGTGCAGCAGCATCTCGGCGCGTGACCGGCGGGGCCGTTCTGCGTCCAGCGGAGCAATGCCACCACCTCGATCGACGGCTGGGCCACGGGCCGCAGGCGGGAGGTTCCGCCTTGTCCTCTGTGCGTATTACCGCCGGCACAAGCGGACGTTCGATCTTTCTCATAGAACGCTCGGTGGTACTGGCGTCACTCTGGCGGCCAGACATTGACCTGAGCGTAGGACGGTAGATTCGGGCGTACGGCGAGGCCGTCACGGACGGCTACCGCGGTGTCCACGCACGCGGCCAAGGCGGCGCGAAAGAGCAGGGAGCCCGTGCTGACCCGCCGGACGCCCAGGTTTGCCAGCGCGGCGATGTTGTATCGGCCGGGCTGGAACAGGACATTGACCGGCACGTCGACCGCTGCCACGACGGCGGCGATGTCGGCGGGCTCCGCTAGGCCGGGAATGAAGACTCCATCGGCGCCGGCGTCGGCGTAGAGCCGAATCCGGCGTAGGGTTTCGGCCAAATCACCGGGACGCTGCCAATAGGTGTCGGTCCGGGCGTTGACAAACAGTTGCGGAACCTCCTTCTTCACTGATCGGATCAACGCCGCGTGCGCCGCGGCTGGCCGCATGGCGTCTTCCATGTTGACGCCGACCGCGCCGGTCGCCGCCACGGCGACCGCGGTGCCGACCGAACCGGTCTCGATGTCGACGGTAAGGTGAACCGGGAGCTTCACCAGGCTGCGGGTGAGGCGCAGCGCCTCGGTGTCGGCCGCGCTGACACCGTCGGGCAGACCGGCCGCGGCCGCGACGCCGAGGCTGGTGGTGCCGAGCGCGGGAAAGCCGGCCTTAACCAGACACCGGGCTGACGCGACGTCCCACACGTTCGGCAGGATAAGCGGGTCGCCGCGACGGTGAAGGGCGGCGAAGTCTCTCATGCGAGGGCTCCTTCGACGAGGGCTAGCGCATGCTCGCGGCCGGGGCAGCGGCGTGGCCCGGACCCGAATGCCAGATCGCCCTTCAGGTGCACCTGCACCACCTCGCCGGCTTCGACCGTGACGTCGCCGACGGTGGTCCTGACGAGCGCCTGCCGCTTGGTCACCGGGACCGGCGGGTCATCGCGCAACACCTCGTCGACGGGTCGGTGCCGGGCCCGTTTGATCAGGGCCATGGTGGGCTCGCAAGCCTGCACGAGCACCCCGATGCGGGCAGCGGTCGGCTCGTCGAAGACGCCACCGAACAGCGCGACCAGCCGGGCGACCGCCACGTCTGCCCTGGAATCGTCGCCGGTACCGGGTTGGTACGCCTGCGCGACATCGCGCACTAGGTCCACGACCGGCTCGTCGACACCCATTTCGCGGGCGAGGAGCGCCACCGGGTCCATCGGGCCGAAGCTCCGAAGCGACCCCAGGTCGATTGCGTCCAGGATTGCGATTGACAAAGCCCGCCGGCGCTCGTGGGCCTCTCCGATGCTGAACCGGCCGACCGTGGCGCGTAGCCAGGCGACTCCAGCGCAACCGGATGGGACCGGCGGCACCACGAAGGCCGAGTCGTTCAGGACGGCGAAGGCGGCGTCGCGGCCGCTGATCTGCTGCATGAGCGGACGGTACGGCCGCAATCGTTCGGCAGCCGCCGAAAGGAAACGACCTAGGCTGGGCAGGTGACTTCAGCCTCGGACCTGGCGTCGCTCGCGGCTCTGCTGGCCGACGAGACGCGGGCAGCGATGTGCCTCGCGCTGCTCGATGGCCGCGCATGGACCGCGGGCGAGTTGGCGGCCCACACCCGCGTCGCGCCCTCCACCGCGACCGAGCACCTGCACCGCCTCATCGACGGCGGGCTGCTCGTCGAGCGGCGCCAGGGTCGTCACCGATACGTACAGCTTTCCGGCGCCTCCGTCGCGCAGCTTATCGAGGACCTGGCAGCCCGTGTCGAGCGCCGTCCGACATCGCCGCGGGGGCTGCGGGCAGTGACCGCCAACTCGGCCCTTCGACGCGGCCGCACCTGCTACGACCACCTCGCCGGACGGCTCGGCGTTGCGGTGACGGACGCGATGACCCGGGCGGGGCTGCTGGATCAGACAGGCGGTTTCGCCCTCACCACGGCCGGCCTGGCCTGGCTGACCGACACGCTCGGGCTGAGCCCAGAGGATGTGCGGACCAGCAAGCGACCCCTCGCACGCGGATGTCTCGACTGGACGGAGAGGCAGCAGCACCTCGCCGGGTTAGCCGGGGCAAAGCTATGTGAGACGTTCCTCGGCAACGGTTGGGTGGTGCGGATCGGAACGAGCCGAGCGGTGAAGCTTACCCCGAACGGCAAGGCGGCGCTGCGCGACCTTCTGGGACTTTCCGACGTCAAATGACGAGTGCGCGCAGACAGCGGACGAACACGCGCCGCAGATGACCGCCCTGCGAGGCGCCATCAGAACCACACTGGCCCTGAAACACCCCGATCATCGGCTACTTGTTCCATTGACCTACGACCGTGGCCCGGCCAGGCTCGGTCGAGACCGCGAACCGCGGCCACGCCGCCGCGCGACCTACACCCGCCCGCACGGGGTCCGGCACCTGTTCGCCGCCTACGACCTGGGCAAGGACCAGCTCTACGGCCACATCAAGCATTCCAAGAACCGCTCCAAGTTCCTGGACCAACAGCTCCTGGCTCAACCGGATCGAGGCGCAGTTCACCGCCCTGCGCTACTTCGCCCTCGACGGCACCGACCACCCCATCCACAAAGCGCAGGGCAGCATGATCCGCCGCTACATCATCTGGCGGAACAACAACGCGACCGACAAGCGTCTGGCTACCCTCGTGACCAGGGTCAACGCTGCCTGACCCGCACCCGTGGACGGCCTCACCACAGGTGCAGGAAGCTCCGGACGTCGTCATATCCGTCGAGAGCCCGACCGTCGACGTCCGACGGGTCTGCTTCGGCACGCGCCGCCAGCGACTCCACCAGCGCAAGAGCCTCGTCGCTGAGATGGCCGAAGCGTCGAGCAGCGTGTCCCAGGCACAGGCCGGCCAGCCCGAGCAGAGGGCTTCCCGGAACAGCCCGCGTCCCGACCTCCCTGCACCAGTGCTCGACGAAATCCGCGTCGTTGTCGTTCAACGCCGTCCCGACCAGAACACTCGTCGCCTCGCCCTCCGCCGAGCGGTCATGCAGGGCCCGCTCCAACACCTCAGCCACCGCCTCGTGAGGCAACGCCGGAGGGTTCTCGAAGCTCAGATGCGAGTGCACCCAGCGAGACTACGTGCTCCGCGATCTGCACTCGACCGGCAAGACCGAGGCGAACGTTGCCTGACGTGGCACTAGGGCCAAAGCGGAGCTGCTCCCCGCGCACGCGGGGGTGATCCGTCGGTCACTTGCGCGCCCGAAGGGACTCGGACCCCTAACCTTCTGATCCGTAGTCAGATGATCTTGCCGAGAGTGACCAGAGTGCGATGACGTCTCAGCATGTCCGAGTCAATCCGCCAGCATCCCGGCAGGTCCGGCTAAATATCGGCCGAATGGAATTTCTTGACACCGCGCCGTGAGGAGGGGAGATCCGGACCGGTCCCGATACGTCCGCGCCAGTTCCTCGGCGTCCGAGCAGCCACGGAGCAGCCACGGAGCAACATCCCGTGGCGAATCTGCCTCCGGCAGAAATCGCACCCGCCCTGTGGGAGATCCACCCTGCCGTCGCCGTCGCCGTCGCCGAGGCCCGTTTCGAGGCATTCGCCGCCGAGTCCGGCGACCAGCACCCCCGGCCTTCAACCGGTCCGGCGGACCTCCTGGCTGCAGCTCGCGCCTTTCCTGAACTACGACCATGAGGTCGGCAATGCCCTCTGCACCACCGCCGTCGTCATTTCGATGCGCTTTCCCCTACAGCGTCGACGACGACTCGGCAGGAATGATCAATGAGTACCACTCGCTGTTCGGCCTCGCGCCGGCTTGTGGCGATTTGCACGCGTCAAGTCCTGGTACCGAAACCGACGAGGGCCGTCCCGGTGCATACCTCGACGACGGGACTGTCAACGAGTACGTGTACCGGTCCTGGCGCGTCGTGGACGACCGTCTGGGTTCCGTACGACGTGACGGTCACCGTTCCTCGCTCGTATCGGACTTCGATGGGTGAAGGATTGTGGTCGGTAGGTGTCAGGTGGATGGCGTTACCGTCGGCGAGGACTAGGTGCCGCACACCGGTCCTGCGACTGTCCGCGCCGGGTGCGAGCACGGCCGGGTGCGGTGTGAGTCGAACCTGGTCAGTGATGGCGTTGTCGAGGCTCAGTCGATAGGGAACGCTGAGTACGCCGGTCCAGGCTCCGTCGACGTCTGCGACCTCTCGAATCCAGAAGAGTAGGCACGGTTCGCCCTCGGCGTCCACGAACTCCGTCGCTGCGTAGTGTCCAGCCCCGTGTGTCAGCCGCTGCCATCGTTCGACGCGCATCCGGCCGTCTTCGAAGCTGCCAACTCCGGCGAGGACTTCGTGTGTCGTGCCGTCTCGCCACGTCGAGACAACGAGGACGTGCCGGCTGCCGATCTGCAGAAGTTGCGGGCACTCCCATGCCTCGCCTGATGGCAGCGAACCGGTCGGGGAGGTTCGCGTACTCGCCAGCACGCCGTCGTACGTCCAGTCCTCCAGGTCGGTGGACACGAACGTCAGTACTGCGGGGGTGCCGTCCCGATAGCCTGCGCCGACGAGCATGCGCCATCGATCGCCGTCGCGGAGCACGACCGGGTCCCGGAACACGCGCAGGTCCTCGCCTGGCGGCGGTGTGACGACGATGTGGCCCTTGTTCCATCGCTGCCAGCCGTCGTCCGCGGGGCGGGCGAGCCGGACGGTGCCGAGATTCATGTCGGGTTCGTCGACGGAGGTGTAGTAGACCCTTGCCGACAGAGCCGACGCGAGGTCCGGGAGGACGAGTCCACCGGACCAGCAGCCGAGCTCGTCGTCGCCCGGTTCGAGCGCGATCGGGTGGTGGGTCCAGGTGAGCAGGTCCGGGCTGGTCGCGTGGCCCCAGCGGCAACGCGGGTTCCAGGCGTTGGCACCGGGCAGAGCTTGGTAGAAGAGCTCGTACCGGCCGTTTCGCCAGGTGACTCCGAGCGGGTCGTTGAGCCATCCGTCGGGTGCGGTGAAGTGCACGGCGGGCCTGGTCGAGCTGCCGAGCGGCTTGGCGGTGTTCACCCCTTCACCCCGCTGGAGGCGATGCTTCCGATGAACGCGCGCTGGAAGGAGAGGAAGAGGGCGAGGACCGGAATTGTGATCAGGCTCGCGTAGGCCATCATTGGACCCCAGGCGACGTCGAGTTGGAAGAAGTACTGGACTCCGACCATGACCGGGCGCAGGTTCTCGGACTGTACGGCCATGAGTGGCCAGAGAAACTGGTTCCAGGCGGGCAGGAAGGTGAGGATGGCGACCGTCGCGGTGGCCGGCCCGGCCAGCGGCATGATGATGCTGCGGTAGATGCGGAACCAACTCGCCCCGTCGATGCGGGCGGCCTCGTCGAGTTCCTTGGGGATGGTCGAGAAGTAGGAGTAGTACAGATAGATCGAAAACGCGTTCGCGATGAACGGAATGATCTGTACCTGGTAGCTGTCCAGCCAGCCAAGGGTCCACATGGGCTGGCCGTTCTGCATCACCAGCCACGGAAGCTTGTTGACCCACCACAGCAGTGGCAGCGCGAAGGTCTCGAACGGGACCACGAGCGTGGCGATGATGGCGGCGAGGACGAAGCCTCTGCCCCGCCACCGCATGCGGGACAGGGCGAAGGCAGCCAGGCTGTTGACCAGGACGCCCAGAACGACGGTGAGCAAGGAGACGCCGATGGAGTTCGCCAGGAACCGCCAGGCGGGAACCGTGTCGAAAACGGCCTTGTAATTGTCCATCGAGATGTCGCCGACCGGAAGGAAGGCCCGGAGCGAGCTGAGGTCGGCGAAGATCTGGTTGTCGGGCTTGAGCGATGAGGCGAACATGAAGATGATCGGGAAGGCGAAGAACAGGGCGAGCACCGTGCGGCCGATGTAGCCGCCGATGGTGCCGAATCCTCGGTCAGGTCGTCCGCGGGTTGGCTGGCTGGCCGCCCGGGGCACGCCGTCCCGAGTGGTGGTGATGGTGGCCATGGATCAGTCCTTGTCGCGAGTGAGGAAGCGCTGCACGAGGGAGACGGTGAGCACGAGGACGAAGAAGACGAGCGAGATCGCCGACGCGTAGGCGGTCTGCTGCTGCTCGTAGCCGGCGCGGACGGACTGGAACACGACGGTCGACGTCGAGTCGAGCGGCCCACCGTTGGTCATGATCTTGATTTGGGCGAAGAGGCTCAGAGCAGCGATGGTGATGGTCACGAGGATGAAGCTGCGGGTGGCTCGCAGCCCGGGCCACGTGACATATTTGAACCTCTGCCACGTGCTGGCGCCGTCGAGCTCGGCGGCTTCATACAGGTCGCCGGGGATGGTCTGCAGCCCGGCCAGCCAGATGACCATGTGGAAGCCGACGGCCTGCCAGATCGACATGAAGATGATGGCGGGCATCGCTGTCGAGGGGTTGTTGAGCCAGTCCGTGCCCTGGATGAGGTTGAACGAAACGGCTTGAAGCATGTGGTTGACCAGGCCGTCTCGCTGGTACATGAAGGTCCACAGGATCGAGACCACGACGATCGACGTCACCACCGGCAGGAAGTACACCGTTCGGTAGACGTTGATTCCACGGATACGCGCGTTGATGAGGAGCGCGAGACCCAGGGCGAATCCTGACTGGAGCGGGACGACAACAGCTCCGAAGTAAACGGTGTTCCGCAGTGACTTCCAGAACAGCGGGTCGGAGAAGAGCCTGGTGAAGTTGTCCAGTCCGACGAACTGTGGGCCCTGCGGCGAGGTCAGCCGTGCGTTCGTCAACGACAGTACGAATCCCAGCAGGACCGGGACGAAGAAGAAGACGACGATGAGTACGAGCGCCGGCATGACGAAGGTACGCGCTGCGCGCGCCTCGGCCCGATGTGTGCGGCGCAGGCTGCCGCGAGGGCTGGGTTCGATGTTTGCTGACGATGTGTTCGCGATCGGTTGGGACACGCGGCTCATCCCTTCGCTGCCCACCAGGGGCGAAGCCGAAACCTGAGGTGGACGGGGGCGCGGACCCTTGTTGGTGGACCCCAGCGCCCCGCGGTGCCAGATTGGTTGCTGCTGCGCGGTCTGCTCAGAAGCCGTAGTGGTTGTTGGCCTTGAGGTCGGCGTCGATGTCCGAGACAGCCTGGTCGAGGATCGTCTTCGGGTCACCGCCCGCGATGATGTCCTGAGCGGCCTTGGCGAACGTTGTCGTGAGGAACGGGTAGCCGGGTGTCGGCGGCCGGATCATGGCGTACTTGGCGGACTCGTCGAGGAAGAACCGCTTGGCACCGCCGGGCTGCCAGCCATCGACCATCGCGGCGGCTTCCTCGGTGGCAGGGATGACGTTCTGCTTCTCCGCCATCTCGGCGAGGTACTTCTTGTTGAGGGAGAACGTGATGTAGTCCATGGCCGCCGCCTTCTCGCCACACGTCGAGCTCACTGCCCACTGCCACGAACCGCCGCCGATCTTGGGGCCGTTGCCGAAGTCCGGCGGGGGCATGACGATGCCGTCGGCTCCGAGCTTGGACAGGTTGCCGGAGTGCCAGATGCCCGACCACACCATGGCTGACTTGCCGTTGACGAAGTCGGCGAAGGCGTCGGTGCTGGACTTCGCGGGCGTGTACCCGTTCTTGACGAGGCCCTGGAACCAACTCGCCCACTTCAGCGCTGCGTCCCCGTTGAGCACGCCGCCAGCGGTCTTGTAGCCGTTGCGGTCGATGAGGTCGCCGCCGAAGCTCTGGAGGAAGGGCGAGTAGCCGTAGGTCCACCACTCGGTGCCGCTGTCACCGGTGCCCAGGTCGAAGGCGTACTGGTACTTTCCGTCGGCCTTGATCTTCGCCAGTGCGTCGGCGAACTCCTGCGCGGTCCACGGGTTGTCGACCGTGGCGATCCGGACGCCGGCCGCTTCGAGGGCGGATTTGCGCGCGAAGAGGCCGAGCGCGGCGTCGTACATGCCGATCGAGTACAGCTTGCCCTGGTAGTTCCCCAGCGTGCTCTTGAGCTGCTTCGAGACGAGGTCCTGCGGCAGGTCGAGCGGCGTGAGGTAGCCCGCGTAGGCCCAGTTCGGCACCGTCGGCGCGTCCGCGTCGAGGACGCACGGGAGCTTCTTCGCGGTCGCCGCGGCGACGACCGCGTCGTTGTACGACTCCTGCGGAAATGCCTGGAGCTTGACCGTGTACTTGCTCTGGCTCGCGTTGTAGTCCGCGACGATCTGGTTGATAACGCCAAGCTCCGCCGGGTTTCCGGCGTTGTGCGTCCAGAGCGTCAGTTCCCCCGCGCTTCCACCACTGCTGGTCGATGCCACGCCGCAAGCGGACAGCGCGAGGGCTGCCGTCGCGACACCCGCGAGCACCGCTGTCCCGCGTCGCTCGATCATGAACCGACTCATCTCTACTCCTCCTGGCCGACCGGCCTCCCGCCCGGAGACTCACCGCAGGTGGCGCGCCGTCAAGGTCATTGAAGAAACGTTTCGCCAAACTATGGAGTAACGTTCCTTCAGCGTCAAGGGTGTGTTTCGGATCCGTGTCCCTGCCGAGCGCCTCGACAGGAGTCCTGCGACGATGTCGTGTGGGCCTCGAGAAGGGCACGCCTTGTCCCAGGAGGTGAAGTGGTTGTCGACGATTCGTCGGCCGACGCTCAAGGACGTCGCACAGGCTGCGGGGGTCTCGACCACCACCGCGTCCGTCGTCTTGAACGATCGCCGGGACGGTGTCCGCGTCCCAGATGCGACCCGCCACCGCGTCCAGCGGGCGGCCGAGGACCTGGGCTACCGTCCGAACATCCTTGCCCGTAGCCTTCGGACCCAGAAGACCCGCACGATCGGGTTTGTCTCTGACGAGGTGACCACGACTCCGTTCGCCGTCGGCATGCTCGCCGCGGCGCAGGACGAGGCATCCCGCCACGGCTACCTGCTGTTCGTCGTCAACCTCGGCCCGAACGCCCCGCTAGCCCTCCAAGAACAAGCGATCGACCAGCTGACTCAGCACCAGGTCGGGCATTTCATCTACGGCTGCATGTACCACCGCCTTGTCGACCCACCCCTCGGCCTACCTGCCGACACGGTCTTCCTCAACTGCGAAGCGAACGGCGGCCGTCACCGTTCCATCGTTCCGGATGACCGACAAGGGGCGTACGAGGTCGCAGCGGAACTGATCAAGGCCGGCCACCGTCGGATCGCCTTTCTCGACGATCATCGGCATCCGCCGGCCTCCCGCCTGCGGTTCGACGGCTTCCGGGCGGCGCTCGCTGAGCACGGACTGGACTACGAACCCGCGTTGCACCTGAAGACGACGCCGTTCGTTCGCGGCGGGCTGGTCCTGTCCGACTTGATCGACCTGCCCGCCGAGCAGCGACCGACGGCGGTCTTCTGCTACAACGACCGCATCGCCATGGGCGCCTACCGCGCCGCGCGCACGCGCGGTCTGCGCGTGCCTGACGACCTGTCGATCGTCGGCTTCGACGACCAGGAGTTCATCGCCTCCGAACTCGATCCGCCGTTGACCACGGTCCGCCTTCCGCATCGGGAGATGGGCCAGCTCGCCATCCAGCTCGTGCTCGACGAGCCGGGCGCGCTCGACGACGTGCCCGCACCCAAAGGCAACGTCATCCGCATCGCCGGCGAACTCGTGCGACGAGACTCCGTCGCCAAACCTCACAGCGACCTGGGACAGTCCGACGCTTCATCCTCCTGATGGGCCGGGTGCCAGCACCCGGCCCGGTCATCAGTTGAGCGGCTGGGCCAGGCGTGCGAGGCAGCCGGTTCACCCGGTGGTCTGGCTCGTACGCTTGGGCCGTGTCAACCCACGGAGGCCACCGACCGGCGGCAAGCAGATCCCGCCGGGTAGATGTCGCACGCCTGGCCGGTGTCTCCCCCGCGACGGTCTCCTTCGTGCTCAACCAGACGGCTGGGCAGACGATCAGCGACGAGACCCGACGACGCGTCCTGCAAGCGGTCGCCGAGCTCGACTATCGCCCCAACCTCGCCGCGCAAGGGCTGCGGCAGGGGCGCAGCGCGACCATCGGCTTCGTCAGTCACGACGCCGACTTCGGCGAGTTCGCCGCCTCCGCCATCAAGGGAGCGCACGAGGCGTGCATTCGCCAGGGAAATCTGCTGCTCCTGGTCAACACCGGCGGCTCGAACCGCCAGGCGGCACAGCTGATAGTCGAGCTGCTCGACCGGCAGGCCGACGCCCTGATCTTCGCTGCCGTCGGCACCAGGTCGGTGGTGCTCCCGGACGCCGCCCGTCGAGTTCCCACCATCCTGCTGAACTGCTTCGCCCCGCACAATGCCGCCCCCGCCATCCTGCCCGACGAGGTACGCGGCGGCCGGGAGGCCACCCAGGCGCTGCTCGACCTCGGGCACCGCGACATCGCCTACCTCACCGGTAAGCCCAGCCAGTGGGCCACCAAAGCCCGGCTGCGTGGCTTTCGGGACGCACTGCGCGACGCGGGACTCAACCCGCGCGAGCACACGGTGCTGCCCGGCAACTACCACGCGGACTCCGGCTACGAGCTGACGCGCACGCTGCTGCGGCACAGCCGCCCGCCGACCGCGATCATGTGCGGCAACGACCGGATGGCGGTAGGCGCGCTCCTGGCCCTGCTGGAGGCCGGCATTCGGGTGCCCGAGGACGTGTCGGTGATGGGGTACGACGACCAGTTCCAGCTCGCTGCGGAGATCCGCCCGGCCCTGAGCACCGTGCTGCTCCCGTACACCGCGATGGGACGGCTCGCGGCCGAGCAACTGGCCGCTGGTGGACCCGCCGCTCAGCGCAGCCGCACCCTGGTGCACTGCCCGCTCGTGATGCGCGACTCCACGGCCCCGCCGGCCCGCGGGCGCGCAGCCTGAGCTGCAACCTATTCCCGAATTGTCTGTGAATTCGCCGGAAACTCGGCCGTAACACGGTCTTGACGTGCGCAGAGACGGCGGCCTAGCGTTTCTGCACTAACCCGGGTTAGTGACGGTCCCGCAGCGTGTCACCACGCGCGATCTGCCACCGGCGCGCGACGTGCACCTCACCGGAGGGTGGCCGGTTGCCTCCGGATCAGCGGCCTGTAGCTCTTCGGCGACCGCTCGAAACACGACAACCACTCCGACAGCACGTCCCTGACGAACGAGTTCCTTCGAAGGAATGAGCATGACCAAGTCAACAGGCATGTCACTGCTGGCATCTGCCCTGGCGCCCAGAGAGGACTTCCCGCAATGATGAGCACGAGTCCCAACCGCGCCACCGCGGCCCCGTCGTCGGACCTGCGGACGGTAGGCCGAAGAATCACCCTCGGCCTGGCCTCGGCGGTCGCCGTCGCCATCGTCGGCACCGCCGGGGCGGCCACCGCGGCCGCCCCGCCGCTGCGTGGCGCGCCCGACCTCGGGGTGAACGTCACCGTCTTCGACCCGAGCATGCCGGTCAGCCAAATCCAGGCCACCCTGGACGCCACGCACGCCGCTCAGGTCGACAACGAAATGGGCACCAAACGGTATTCGTTCCTGTTCAAGCCCGGCAGCTACGGCACAGCCGAGCAGCCCCTGCGGATCAAGGTCGGCTACTACACCGAGATCGCCGGCCTCGGCGCGTCGCCGACCGACGTGGTCATCAACGGCAAGGTCGAGGTCTACAACCGGTGCCTGGCCGACGACGGCACTGCCGACTGCCTGGCCCTGATCAACTTCTGGCGCACCCTGTCGAACCTGTCCATCAACGTCAACTCGGCCGGCCAGGACGGCTGCCGCGCGTCGGCCAACTTCTGGGCCGTGTCGCAGGCGGTCTCGATGCGCCGACTCAACATCACCGGCGCCAACCTGTCGCTGATGGACTACTGCACCGCCGGCCCGCAGAACGCCAGCGGCGGCTTCATCGCCGACTCCAAGCTGCCGTTCGTCATCAACGGCTCACAACAGCAATGGCTGATCCGCAACAGCCAGATCGACGGCTGGTCCAACGGCGTGTGGAACCAGGTCTTCAGCGGCGTGGTGGGCGCCCCCGACGACGCCACGTTCCCCAATCCGACCTACACCACCCTGGACACCACCCCGGTCAGCCGAGAGAAGCCGTTCCTGTTCCTGGACGCCAACGGCAAGTACAACGTCCGGGTGCCGTCAGCGCGCTTCGACAGCGCCGGCATCTCCTGGGCCAACGGCCTGACCCCGGGCCGCACCATCCCGATCCGCGACTTCTTCGTGGCCCGCCCCACCGACTCAGTCAAGACGATCAACAACCAGCTCGCCCGCGGCAAACACCTGCTGCTCACCCCCGGCGTGTACAGCATCGCCCAGAGCATCAAGGTCAACCGCGCCAACACGGTCGTGCTCGGTCTGGGCCAGGCCACGCTCACCGCCGTCAACGGCGCCACCCCGCTCGACGTCGCCGACGCGCCCGGCATCATCATCGCGGGCGTCACCGTGGACGCGGGCCTGACCGAGTCGCCGGTCCTACTGCGCGTCGGCAAGAAGCACGAACACCACTCCGGTTCGGCGGCCAACCCGACCACGCTGTCGGACGTGTACTTCCGTGTCGGCGGCCCGCACATCGGCAAGGCCGACACCGCGCTCGAGGTCAACAGCGACCACGTGCTCATCGACCACACCTGGGTGTGGCGCGGCGACCACGGCGTGGAGGGATTCACCGAAACCGAGCGATGGAACACCAACACGGGCCGGTACGGCGCGGTCATCAACGGCGACCACGTCACCGCCACCGGCCTGTTCGTCGAGCACTTCCAGCGCTACAACACTGTCTGGAACGGCAACGGCGGCACCACGATCCTGTACCAGAACGAACTGCCCTACGACCCGCCGACGCAGGCCGACTGGATGAACGGCGACGTCGAGGGCTTCGCCGGGTACAAGGTGGGCGACCACGTGCGCACACACAACCTCTACGGCGGCGGCGTGTACGTATTCAACCGGAACAACCCGTCGATCCGCACCGAGAACGGCTTCGAAGTGCCGAACATGCCGGGTGTGAAGCTGTTCCACGTCATGACCGTCAACCTCAGCGCCGGAACCATCGACCACGTGGTCAACGGAATCGGCGACCCAGCCGACACCACCCGCGCCGGCCGCCCGGTTTTCATCACCGAGTATCCGGCCCCGTAGCACCAGCAGCGCATCTGCGGCCGGTCGAAGCGACAGCCTCGGCCGGCCGCGTGGTGTTCGGGTCAGCACAGCACCGGCGAACCGGCGCGATCCGATTCCCGGACAACGAACCGAACCGCAGCCTCTCACCCAACCAAACAACTCGAACGTGAAGCACCCGCATCCGCCTGGTCCGCGAGAACGGACGCCCGGTCCGCCCCGCCGACCTCGGCGCCCCGACAGTCCTTCGACAGCCTCCTCGCCGTTGCCGTCGACGACGTCGCGCACGCCGGCCGGAACCAACCAAGAATCGTCAACCTCCTGCACCGGGTGCTCACCGACCTCACCACGGTGGCGGCAGAGCAGCACCGGCCAACAATCGAACGACGCCGCAGCCTACCCAGCACACCCGAACCAGGTCGTCACGCCCCTACCCGCATGCGGCGACCATCGACATGACCCCGGAACCACCAGCCACCGCCCACAGTCGACGAAGCAGCCACTCCCGATCGGATTCCTCGTGCTGCCGGTCCAGATGATGGTCCCGGCCTTCACGCCATTGGTTCCTGCACCGGGCCGCGTGCCCATCTGCAAGGTGCGTCAGCCGTTCAACGATCCGTGGTAAGTTGCTCAGGCGACATTGATGCGAGATCGGATCGGATGAGGGAAAGGGAGGTGAGGTTGATGACTGCGAAGGTGGCTGCTGCCGCGTGCAGTGCCCGGACCAACCTTGCGTCCCGGGCCTCGGCCTGACCCAGCTGATTCCTCCGCTCGACGGGACGTTCCATCCCGCCCGGGTTACACCTGCGTCTGTCGAGGCCCCCTTCCGAAGGGTCTCCTCCGTTGTCATCACTGTCTTCCGCGCCGATCCCGTCTGCGAACGTGCTGCGTTCGTACGGCTGGGACGAGGCATACGAGAAAGCGTTCACCGACCACCGGGCAGCCGGCTTGCTGCCCGCCCGCGTCGCACTGGTCGACCGTGGCCAGGCCACGGTGGTCACCGCCATCGGCCCGGTACGCGCCACCTGGTCCGCGCACGCCGGCCCGTCGCCGTCCCCGCTCCCCTGCACCGGGGACTGGGCCGCCATCACCCCCGCCGCGCAGCCGGAGTTGGCTGCGTTGCTACCCCGCAGGACCGCCATCGTGCGGTCCACGGCGTCACGCACCTCCCGTCCGCAGGTCTTGGCCGCGAACGTCGACACAGTCGTCATCGTGGAATCCGTCGCCACCCCCATCCCCGCCGGCCGGATCGAGCGCATGCTCGCGCTCGCCTGGGACAGCGGGGCGCTCCCGGTCGTCGTCCTGACCAAAGCCGACCTCGCCGAGCGGAACCTCACTGAGGTACGCGACGAAGTCGCCGCACTGGCCATCGGCGTCGACGTCCTGGTCACAAGCGTGGCCACAGGCGAGGGCTTGGACATCCTCGCCGCGGTGCTCACCGGGACGATCGTCCTACTCGGGCCCTCCGGCGCGGGCAAGTCCTCACTCGGCAACGCCCTGCTCGGCGCCGAACTACTGGCCACCGGAGCGGTCCGCGCCGGTGACGGCAAGGGCCGGCACACCACCGTCCACCGCGAGCTGCTCCCGCTGCCGAACGGCGGCGTGCTCATCGACACCCCCGGCCTACGCGCGGTCGGCCTGCACGACACCGAACACGGCATCCAGCACGTCTTCGCCGAAATCGAGGAACTCGCCCGCGACTGTCGGTTCACCGACTGCCGACACACGAACGAACCCGGCTGCGCGGTACGTGCTGCGATCGACGCAGGCACTCTGTCACCGCGCCGGCTGGACAGCTACCGCAAACTCCAGCGCGAATCCGCCTGGGCTGCCTCTCGCGACGACGCACGCCTGCGGGCGGAACGGGAGAACCACCGCAAGGCAATCACTCGTCACCTCCGCGCGACCTACAGCTTCCGGGAGCAGCGGTCGTGACCGCGACGCTCGAAGAGATCACCCTGCGTCGCGACCACGGTCGCGACTACCGCTACACGTACGTCCTGTGTCCAGTCACCGACTCGCCGAAGCCACACACCCACGAGGAGCCGCACCCCGCCATGGCCGCCCGCATCTGGCACACCCGTCCGGAAGCCGGACCAGACGACCGTGCCGCGATCCGCCGGATCAACCTGTCCGCGTTCCCCGGCCCCGTCGAGGCCGACCTGGTCGACGCGCTGCGCGAGGACCGGCAGGCGTGGTTGCCGTGGTCCTCGTGGCTCGCCGAGGATCCCAACGGCACCCCCGCCGGCTTCGCCCTGCTGACCCGATGCCACGTGGACGACGTACCGGCCCTGGCCCTCGGCCCCTGCGCGGTGCTGGCCGAACAGCAGCGCACGGGCGCCGGATCAACGGCAATTCGCGCCGCTCTCGACGCCGCCCGAGCCGCGGGCGAGAACCTCGTCCTCGTCCTCGGTCACGCACCCTACTACCCCCGGTTCGGCTTCATGCCCGCCTCCGGGTACGGGATCCGGCCGCCGTTCGACGTGCCGGACGAAAACATGATGGCGCTGGTACTCGACTCCAATCGCCCTGTCCCGCGCGGCACCATCCGCTACGCGGCGGCCTTCGGCGTCTGATCTGACCACCTCCGTCAGGTGCGGGGCGGGCCGACCGCCCCGCACCTGACCCGGCCCGATCGGCAGAGGCTGCGTGCAAAGGCCTCCGAGCGCACCGGCGGATCTGCGGCGTGTGCACGCCGAGTCGAGGAACCTACCCCGTGCTCCCGGCTCCGGTAGAGCAACACGTTCCTTCAGCGAGACCCGCGAGGAGGCGCCTCATTCACGCCGGGGCGGGGTCGGCACGGTCGCGGCTCAGGTGGCGCGGGCCGTCGGTGCCGGGCTGGTCGACGCCCGGCCCGGGCGGACCCATACGTCCGCCTCGCCGTTCGGCCGTCAGTGTTGCTGTTGCTCGTCGGTCAGGTGGGCGAGGACGACCTCGCTGATGTCGCCGAGTTGTCGGATCTGTTCCGCGGTCAGCAGGTCGATGAGGTGGGCGCGCACGCTCTGGAGGTGACGGGGTGCCGCCTTCTCCAGTGCCGCCAGGCCCTCGTCGGTCAGGGTGGCGAGCCAGCCGCGACGGTCGCCCTCGTAGTGCTTCCGGCGTACCCAGCCGCTCTGTTCGAGCTTGTTGACGGCGTGGGAGATGCGGCTGGGCTTGGAGTTTGTCCAGTGCGCCAGCTCACTCATGCGCATGGTCCGTTCCGGGGCTTCGGACAGCAGAACCAGCAGCTCGTAGTAGGTGGGCGGCATGCCGGCCGCTGTCTGCAGGTCGCGCTCGAGCCGGTCGGTCAGCAGCCGCATGGTCAGGCCGAAGGCGCGCCAGGTCCGCTGCTCGTCGTCAGTGAGCCATCTCGTCACGGAACCATCGTACTCAAAGGTTGCGCACTGAAATAACGCGACGTACTGTCCTGCTGAACCTTTCAGCACTGAACTAATTTCAAGGAGCAGGATGTACCCCAGCGAACTCACCGGCACCTACACCATCGACCCGGCGCACAGTCGGTTCGGCTTCGTGGCCCGGCACGCCATGGTGACCAAGGTGCGCGGCAGCATCCCGCTCGTGGAGGCCACCGCCTTCCTGAACGCCGGCAACCCTTCCGCCTCCCACGTCCGGGTGGTCCTGGACGTGGCCGGTATCGACACCGGCAACCCCCAGCGGGACGGACACCTGCGCACCGGCGACTTCCTCGACGCCACCAACCACCCGCACATCACCTTCACCAGTACCGCCGTCGAGCACACCGGCGGCGACAGCTTCGAGGTCACCGGCCGCCTGACCATCCGCGGCGTCACCCGCGATATCACCATCCCGCTCGACCACACCGGCGTCGCCGTCGACGCTCAAGGTCTTCAGCGGGTCGGGTTCGAGGGCAGCACCGTGATCAACCGCAGGGACTACGGCGTCAGCTTCAACGCCGCCCTGGAAACCGGCGGCGTGATGATCTCCGACAAGATCACGCTCGAGTTCGACCTGTCCGCCTTCAAGACCGCCTGAAAGGTCGTGCCCGCCATGCGTACTGCCAAAGCGCTCATCTCGGCCGCGCTCCTGGCCTTGACGGCGGCGGCCGCCGCGGTTCCCACGGCGGCCACGACCGCCGCTCCCCGAAGGACGGCTACGGCGGAGGTGGCGACCGCCGCTCCGCGATGGACGGCCACCTGGGGAACGGCAACACAATGGCCGACCCCCAGCACGCCCTGGTACGGCACCAACTGGTCCCGGGAGGGCTTCGCCGACCACACCCTGCGCCAGGTCATCCGGATCAGCGTCGGCGGCACCGCCGTCCGCATCCGGCTGTCCAACATCCACGGCACGACGCCACTGCGGATCGAAGGAGCCGCCGTCGCCAACGCCCTGCAGGGCGCTGCCACCGGCCCCGGGCTACCGCTGACCTTCAACGGCGACTCGGATGTGGTGATCCCGCCCGGTCGGGAGCGCTACAGCGACGCCCTACGGCTGCGCACGCACGCTCTGCAGCGGCTCGCGATCACTGTGCGGTTCAGGGCGCCCACCGGCCCGGCCACCTTCCACCATTTCGCCCAGGCCACGTCCTACCGCGCCGTCGGTGACCACCTCACCGACCGCGAACCCGCGGCTTTCACCGACCGCAGCAACTCCTGGTACTACCTCACCGGCGTGGAGGTCAGCGGCGGCCCCAACGCGAGCATCGCCCTGTTCGGCGACTCGCTCACCGACGGGGTCGGCTCCACTGTCGACGCCGACAACCGCTACCCCGACCAACTCGCCGAACGGCTGGCCGCCCGGCGGCGACCCCTCGGCGTCGTCAACGCGGGCATCGGGGGCAACCGCCTGCTGAGCGACTCACCCGAGTACGGGCAGAACGGCCTGGCCCGCTTCGAGCGCGATGTCCTGGAGCGGCCCGGCATCCGCTCGGTGATCATCATGCAGGGCGTCAACGACCTCGCCGAATGGAACAAGCCCCGGCAGGCCACCGCCATCGAGATCATCGCCGGACACCGGCGACTCATCCGCGCCGCCCGTGCCCGCGGCCTGACCGTCGTCGGTGCCACCATCATGCCGATCAAGGGCTCCGCGCTGGCCTACAGCGAGCAGGCGGAAAAGGTACGCGACCAGGTCAACCACTGGATCCGGACGAGCGGCGCCTACCACCAGGTCGTGGACTTCGATCGCGTCGTCCGCCAACCGTCCGACCCCAACCTGCTCCGACCCGAGTACGACTCCGGCGACGGCATCCACCTCAACGACGGCGGCTACGACGCCCTCGCCCAAGCCGTCGACCTCGGCATCCCTCTCACGGCGGCCTGACTGTGGCATGGATCACTGCTGAACCGCCAACCTTTCGGCGCCACGGACGTCTGTCGAGGCAACCGATCCACTCACGAGGAGACAACTGGATGCGTATCTCCAGCCGTGCCGCCGCCATCACCGTCGGAGCCGTCGCCGCCCTGGCGATGGGCGGAGTGTCCGCCGCGAACGCCCTGACGACCCCGCCGTCGCCGCCCGTCACGCCGACGCCCGGTCCGACGAACTCGCCGGCACCGACGCCCGGACCCACGAGTACCTCCGCGCCGACACCCCGGCCCACCAGCTCCTCGGCGCCGAGGCCGACGGCTACCACCTCCTCCGTCCCGACGCCGGGACCCAGCACCGCACGGCCGACCCCCTCCTCCTGGACACCGGGACCGACCTCCCCTTCGGTGCCGACGCCGGAACCGACCAAACCACTGCCGACCCCTTCCGCCTCCTCGCCCACGCCGGTCCCCACCGCCTCTCCAACGCCGACGCGCCCACGCACCGCTCGCTGACCGGTACCCGAACCCACCATTTCGTCCAGCAAAGGGCACGCCCGTGATCGTTGTGCTGCCACTGCCATCGGCGCTGCTCCGATGGACGCGGCGGGCTCAGCCACGCTCCCGGCCTCCCCGGCCCTCCGGGGAGGCCGGGCCACCGATCAACCAGCTCTACCACGCCCGGCGACTGAACCTGGTGCGCCTGGCCATCCTCCTGGTCGACGACCTGCCCACGGCCGAGGACGTCGTGCAGGACGTGTTCGCCGCGCTGTACCGGCGACACGGCGCCGACCTGCGGGCGCTGACCGACCCCGACGCGTACCTGACCACCGGGGTGATGAACGCGGCCCGCTCCGTCCTGCGCCGGCGGCGCAGCGCCCGCGCATACCTGCCACCGCCGCCGAGCGCCGTGCCGGCGGCGGAGGACGAGGCGTTGCTGGGACACGGTGACGCGCAGGTGCTGGCCGCGATGCGGCGGCTGACCACCCGGCAACGTCAGGTCTTGGTGCTGCGCTACTGGTCCGAGCTGAGCGAACAGGAGATCGCCGACGCGCTGCGGGTATCCCGCGGCACCGTCAAGTCCACCGTGAACCGGGCACTGGCCATCCTGCGCGGCCTACTCGAGGACAGCCGATGAGCAGCGAACTCGAAGACCGGCTCCGCCGGGCGCTGGCGAACCGCGCCACCGCGATCACCACCGACCGGCTGCGGCCAGCCATCCCGCCCACGGCCACCGCGCCACTACCGCGAATACGACGCTGGCTGCCGATGGTGGCCGTGGCGACCGGGACGGCCATCGTCATCGCGGTTGCCGTCGTGCCGCGCCTACCCGGACCGGACCGGCAACCTTCGGTCCCGCGCCCGACGATCACCAACCCCGCACCCTCGCCCTCACCCTCGGCCCGGCCCACCGGCGAAACACCCACACCCGGCCTCGACCGCTCCACGCCGCCATCGCCTACCTCGAGCCCCAAAGCCACCCCGGCCCGGACGCCGTAGACCTCGGCTCGGATCCGCATCACTTCCTAGAAAGGCGACCATGTTCAAGCGATTGAGCCTGATGTTGCTTGCCTCGCTGACCACCTTTATCGTCCTGCCCACGCCCGCCGCCCAGGCCGGCACGTGGGGCGCCTACCCCACGAGCACCGGCAAGCGGACCTGCTCCAGCACCCGCGTCTGGAACGGCGCCGCGCACCAGGTGTGCCTCGAGTTCAACTCGGCCCGTACCCAGGTACGGGCCATCGCCTTCATCAACCCGTCGGCCTACACCAACTTTCAGGTGAATATGCGCCTGTGGTTCGGCAACGACGGCGTCAGCATCCCCCAGTCCTGCCCGACGATGACCGGTAACAGTCCCCGCGCCTGCTGGACCGGATGGACCACGCTGCGGCTGCCGTACGTCGTCGCCGACGCCACCTTCGGCATCGCCGGCCAGTGGATGCTCCCGGTGCGCGCGCTGGACATGAAGCTCTCGGCGAAGATCCAGGAGACCAGCACCTACTGCGGACCGGCCGCTGTGCAGACCGTCCTGGCCACGATGGGCGCTTCCGCGCCCTCCCAATCCGTGCTCGCCGACCGGATGGCCACCGACACCTTCGGGCTCACCCTCCCCGGTGCCCTCTCTCCCGCCATCAACGCCTATGCGGGCGCACCCGACTACCGCGGCTACTACCAGAGCAGCACCCCAGAGGGCCTGGACGCGGGGATGCGGGAGATCGTCGAGTCGCTGTCCCGCGGCCGACCGGCGATCGTGCTGGTCCGGGCCGGCTCGCTGCCTTGGAGCAACGCCTCACCGTGGTACCGGCACTACCTTGTCATCCACGGCTACGGCGGCTGGCAGCACCCGGACGTCGGCTACGTGCCGACGAGCTTCAACGTCCTCGACCCGTGGGACGGCGTGGAGCACCAGATCAGCATCGACGACCTCATGACGGCCACCCACCTGGCGGTCAGCGACGGCGAGTACTTCGTGGCCAGAACCTGACAGTCCGGCCTCCAGC
>NZ_SMKF01000230.1 GCF_004348325.1 Micromonospora sp. KC213
GGGCACCTCCGCGCGGCCGATCACCGGGGACCGCCCGCGGGGCGGGGGCGGGGCGTGCCGGGTGCCGATGTCGCCGGGATAACGCTGGCCGGGGAACTGCGGCTGCCACTCGGTGGTCGGTTCGAGTACCCAGGCCGGGTCGGCCGGGTCGTGCCAGCGGTCGCGGTAGCCGCCGCTCATCGAGGGCCCTCGACGCCGGGCGTGCGGCGCGGCCCGATGCCCGGCTCGCGTCGCTCGCTCACGGCGGTGTCACCTCGTTGGAAATTGTCGTGCCGTTGCCCTCACCTGCCGGTAGAGTCGCCCGACCCGGCATGGCATGGCTGCGGATGGAGGGTAGCGAGGTGGGCTCGGTCGCCGCCACTGTGGCATCGCACACGGACTCAAACGTTATCCTCTGGTTCCGGACATTTAATGCGATATGCCGGTCCGGCTTCCGGCGACACGCCACCTACCGGCAGGCCGCCCTGGCGGGCGTCGTCACCAACACGGTTTTCGGGTTCCTCAGGTGCTACGTGCTGCTCGCCGTGGCCGGTGCGGCGGGCACGGCCGGCGGATACGACCGGGCGCAGCTGGTCACCTTCGTCTGGGTGGGGCAGGGGCTGCTCGCCGTGGTGCTGCTCTGGGGCTGGACGGACCTGGCCGACCGGATCCGCACCGGTGACATCGCCGGCGACCTGCTCCGCCCGGTCCACCCGGTCACCAGCTACCTCGCCACCGACCTGGGCCGCGCCGGGTACGCGGTGCTGGCCCGGATGCTGCCCCCGATCCTGGTCGGGCCGCTCTTCTTCGACGTCCACCTGCCCGCCCGCTGGCCCACCGTGCCGCTCTTCGTCGGCTCGGTGGTGCTCGCGGTGGTGCTCTGTTTCGCCTGCCGTTTCCTGGTCAACGCCACCGCCTACTGGTTGCAGGACGTACGCGGGCCGATGGTCCTGTGGACCCTCGGCTCGGGAGTGCTGGCCGGGCTCTACTTCCCGCTGCGTTTCCTGCCCGAGGAAATCCAGCGGGTCCTGTGGTTCGGCACGCCGTTCCCGAGCCTGTTGCAGACCCCGCTCGACGTGCTGGTCGAGCGGGATCCGCCGGCCACCCAGGCAGGGTTGGTCG
Source organism: Micromonospora sp. KC213 (assembly GCF_004348325.1). Lineage (GTDB taxonomy): Bacteria > Actinomycetota > Actinomycetes > Mycobacteriales > Micromonosporaceae > Micromonospora. Next base: position 1,102 of record NZ_SMKF01000230.1, read on the forward strand.
CCCTCCAGGCCGGCTGGGTGGTGCTGCTGCTGGCCGGGTGCCGACTGGTGCAGCGTCGGGCCGAGCGGCGGCTGGTGGTGCAGGGTGGCTGAGGCGGGCGGGACGCTGGCCGCGTACCGGGCGCTGCTGGGGGCCCAGGCGCGCGCCCAGACGGCGTACCGGACCTCCTTCGTGATCGACCTGCTGGGCAACGTCGGCGCCACCGTCTTCGACGTGGTCACCGTCCTGGTGCTCTACGGCGTGACCCGGGAGCTGGGCGGCTTCACCCTGCGCGAGACGCTGGTGATGGTCGGGCTCACCGCCTTCGCCTTCGCCGTCGCCGACCTGCTGGTCGGCAACATCGAACGGCTGCCCCGGTACGTGCGCACCGGGCTGTTCGACGCGGTGCTGCTGCGTCCGCTCGGCGCGCTGCCCCAACTGCTGTTGATGGACCTGCCGCTGCGCAAGGTCTCCCGCGGGCTGTTCGGCCTGGCGGTGTGGGTGACGGCGTTGGCCGGCGCCGGCATCGAGTGGACCCCGTCCCGGGTGGCGCTGGCCGTCGTTGCCCCGCTCGCGGCGGTGGTCTTCTTCGGTTCGGTCTTCGTGGCCACCGCCACCGTGTCGTTCTTCTGGGTCGAGTCGGGGGAGTTGGCCAACTCGGTCACCTACGGTGGGCGGGACTTCGCGTCGTACCCGGTCACGGTCTTCGCGGGCTGGTTCCGAGCGGCCTTCGCGTACGGGCTGGGGTTCGCCTTCGTCAGCTACCAGCCGGCGCTGGCGCTGCTCGGCCGCGCCGACCCGCTCGGCCTGCCGGCGTGGGCCGGTTGGGCCGCGCCGGGCGTCGCGCTGGTCGCGCTCGCCGGCGCCAGCCTCACCTGGCGTGTCGGTGTCCGCCACTACCGGAGTACGGGGTCATGAGCCTGGTCATCGACGCGCGGGGCCTGCGCAAGGAGTTCACGGTACGGGTGAAGGCCGGCCGGCTGCGCCGCGAGAGGCGCAGCGTCGTCGCCGTGGACGGCGTCGACCTGCGGATCGAGCGGGGCGAGATGCTCGGCTACATCGGCCCGAACGGCGCCGGCAAGTCCACCACCCTGAAGATGCTCACCGGCGTGCTGACCCCGTCGGCCGGGCAGGCCCGGGTCTGCGGACTGCTCCCGGTGCCCCAGCGGGCCCGGCTGGCGCGCGGCATCGGCGTGGTCTTCGGCCAGCGCTCCCAGCTCTGGTGGGATCTGCCGCTGCGCGACTCGTTCGACCTGCTCCGGCACGTCTACCGGGTGCCGGCCGCCGAGCACGCGGCCCGGCTGCGCCGCTGCCGGGGGCTGCTCGACCTGGACGGCTTCCTCGACATCCCGGTCCGGCAGCTCTCCCTCGGGCAGCGGATGCGCGGCGAGCTGACCGCCGCCCTGCTGCACGGTCCGCAGGTGCTGTTCCTGGACGAGCCGACGATCGGCCTGGACGTGGTGAGCAAGCAGGCGGTCCGGGGCTTCCTCGCCGAGTTGGGTCGGGCCGGTGACACCACGCTGGTGCTCACCACCCACGACCTGGCCGACATCGAGCGGCTGTGCCACCGGCTGGTGGTGATCGACCACGGGCGGGTGGTGCACGACGGCACGATCGCCGAGCTGCACCGCCGGTACGGCTCCCGCCGCCTGGTCGTCGCCGAGTTGGACGCCGCGCTGGTCACGCCGCTGACGCTGCCCGGCGCGCCGCTGCAGCGGGTGGAGGCCGACGGGCGCCGCCTGGTGTACGCGCTGGAGTCGGCGGGCGTGGCGGAGGTGGTCGCCGGGCTGGCCGGGCTGACCACGCTGCGCGACCTTTCGATCCTGGAGCCGGACATCGAGGACGTGGTGGCCCGGCTCTACCGGACGCCGGCCCGCTCGGGCTGACCGTCACGGGCCGCCGCCGGATCGGCGCTCGGGTCAGATCTTGTCGCCGATGTTCACCCGAGGCGCGGGGGCGCGCATCCGGCGGAAGGTGATCGACCGCATGATCGCGTACAGGTAGAGCGACCCCATCCGCTCACCGCTCTGGGGGAACCGCTCCCGCACCAACTTCTTGATCTTGCGCGAGATCAGGATCGAGTCGATCACCACGCCGAGCGCGAGGGCACCCCAGATCAGGTTCGACACCAGCCGGACCACCGGCGGCATCGCCTGGTTGGAGCCGATCAGCACGATCAGCGCGCCGCCGAAGAACCAGGTGCCGACCGTGCGCCGGGAGTCGACCACGTTGCGGGCCAGCAGCCGCTCGGGGCCGCGGTCCCGGGGGCCGCCCTCGCGGCGGAACTCCGCGGCGGCCTCGGCGCGCGCCTTGCGGCGCTGCTCCCGGGCCTCCTCCTTGGTCAGCGGCTTCGCCGACCCGGCGGGGCGGCGACCGGCGCCGGGACGCTTCGGGGTCTGCACCCCGAGCTCCTTCTTGCTGGGCGTGTAGCCCCGGGGACGGTTGGCGGGCGGCTCCTCGGTCACCACCGGGCTGGTGGCGGAGGAGTCGGAGTCGGCGGACTTGCGGCGAAACAGCGACGGCACGAGGTGAAGGGTAGCCAAACGTGGCCGCCCGGTGCACATCACGGTGCACCGGGCGGTCTGGCGGGACGCTTCGGGGGCTACGGGCGCTCGACGTGCGCGCCGAGGCTGGCGAGCTTCGCCTCGAAGTCCTCGTACCCCCGGTTGATCAGGTCGACGCCGTACACCCGGGAGGTGCCCTCGGCGGCGAGCGCCGCGATCAGGTGACTGAAACCGGCCCGCAGGTCGGGGATGACCAGGTCGGCGGCGTGCAGCTTGCTCGGTCCGGCGATCACCGCCGAGTGCTTGAAGTTGCGCCGGCCGAAGCGGCACGGGGTGCCGCCGAGGCAGTCCCGGTAGACCTGGATGTTGGCACCCATGGAGTTCAACGCCTCGGTGTAGCCCAGCCGCTGCTCGTAGACCGTCTCGTGGACGATCGACAGGCCACGCGCCTGGGTCAGTGCCACCACCAGCGGCTGCTGCCAGTCGGTCATGAAGCCCGGGTGCACGTCGGTCTCCAACGCGACGGCGTTCAGTTCGCCGCCCGGGTGCCAGAACCGGATGCCGCCCTCCTGGCCGGCGTCGCCGAGCTTCGGTGGGCGCGAGTCGGTCACCTCGTACGCGCCGCCGACCGAGCGGAAGACGTTCAGGAAGGTCATCATGTCGACCTGCTGCGCGCCGAGCACCTCGACGTGACCGCGGGTGGCCAGCGCCGCCGCCGCCCAGCTGGCGGCCTCGATCCGGTCCGGGATCGGCCGGTGCGTGTAGCCGCTGAGCCGCTTCACGCCCTGGATCTCGATCACCCGGTCGGTGTGCACCTTGATGATCGCGCCCATCTTCTGCAGGATGCAGATCAGGTCGATGATCTCCGGCTCGACCGCGGCGTTGCGCAGCTCGGTCACGCCCTCGGCCATCACCGCGGTCAGCAGCACCTGCTCGGTCGCACCCACACTCGGGTACGGCAGGGCGAACTTCGTGCCGTGCAGCCCGTTCGGAGCCGACAGGTGCAGCCCTTCCGGGGTCTTCTCCACCGTCGCGCCGAACTCCCGCAGCGCCTGCAGGTGGAAGTCGATCGGGCGGGGGCCGATGTGACAGCCGCCCAGGTCCGGGATGAAGGCGTGGCCGAGCCGGTGCAGCAGTGGCCCGCAGAACAGGATCGGAATGCGGCTGGAACCGGCGTGCACGTTGATCTGGTCGGTGCTGGCGCTCTCGACGTTGGACGGGTCGAAGACGAGCTCGCCGTCCTCGTCGCCGTCGCTGACCTTCACCCCGTGCAGGCCGAGCAGGCCGCGTACGACCTCGACGTCACGGATGCGGGGCACGTCGTAGAGCCGGCTGGGGGTGTTGCCCAGCAGGGCGGCGACCATTGCCTTCGAGACGAGGTTCTTCGCGCCGCGCACGCGGATCCGCCCTTCCAGCGGAGTGCCTCCGTGTACGACCAGGACGTCGTTGGTCAACGCAACCTCCAGCGCGTCGGGTGGTGCCGGTGTCGAGGGATCGGGCCCGCTGGCCGAGCGCCGGTCGGCTGTCCAGCTACCCGCATCGGGATGGGCGTGAAACGGCCCGTGAATGTTCGCCCCGGCAGCATAGCCCTCGGTGACGAGAATGGAATCGGTCACATCACCAACGATGGCACGAACCGGTGCTTCCGGTGCGTATCCGTGTCAACGATATGACCGTGGGTGATTATCCGGCGGTGGGTGGCGGCGTGTCGGCACCCGGCAGCGCGAGCATCTGGTCCAGCGCCACCCGGGCGTGGTGTGCGGTGTCCGGGTCGACGGTGATCTGGTTCACCACCCGGCCGGCCACCAGCTCCTCCAGAGCCCACACCAGGTGCGGCAGGTCGATCCGGTTCATCGTGGAGCAGTAGCAGACCGCCCGGTCGAGGAACATGATCTGCTTGTCCGGGTGAGCCAGCGCCAGCCGGCGGACCAGGTTCAGCTCGGTGCCCACCGCCCACGCCGAGCCGGCCGGTGCCGCCTCGATGGTCTTGATGATGTACTCCGTCGAGCCGACGAAGTCGGCGGCGGTGACCACCTCGTGCCGGCACTCCGGATGCACCAGCACGTTGACGCCGGGCACCCGCTCACGCACGTCGTTGACGCTGTCGAGGGTGAACCGGCCGTGCACCGAGCAGTGCCCCCGCCAGAGGATCATCTTCGCGTCGCGCAGTTGCTGCGGGGTCAGCCCGCCGCCCGGCTTGTGCGGGTCGTAGAGCACGCAGTCGTCCAGCGAGAGGCCCATCTCCAGCACCGCGGTGTTGCGGCCCAGGTGCTGGTCGGGCAGGAAGAGCACCTTCGTGCCCTGCTGGTACGCCCAGTCCAGGGCCCGCCTCGCGTTCGACGAGGTGCAGACCACACCGCCGTTGCGTCCGACGAAGCCCTTGATGTCCGCCGAGGAGTTCATGTACGTCACCGGGACGGTGTCGGCCGCGATGCCCAGCTCGGTCAGCACGTCCCAGGCGGTTTCGACCTGCGACAGCACCGCCATGTCCGCCATCGAGCAACCGGCGGCCAGGTCCGGCAGGATCACCTTCTGGCTGTCGGAGGTGAGGATGTCGGCGCTCTCGGCCATGAAGTGCACGCCGCAGAAGACGATGTACTCCGCGTCCGGTCGGGCGGCGGCCTCCCGGGCCAGCTTGAACGAGTCGCCGGTCACGTCGGCGAACTGGATCACCTCGTCGCGCTGGTAGTGGTGACCCAGCACGAACACGGTGCTGCCGAGCGCAGCCTTCGCCGCAGCCGCCCGGGCCACCAGGTCGGGGTCGCTCGGCGCGGGCAGATCACCCGGACACTCCACGCCACGTTCGGTGGCGGGGTCGCTGCCGCGGCCGAGGAGCAGCAGCGCAGTGGCGGTGTTGGAGGGCTCAACCCAGGTCGAAGTCACGCCTCCCATGGTCCCACAGGGTGGCCGGCCCGCATCCGCCACCGGTGTGGCCTGCCACACTGCCAGCCATGCGCGTGCTGCTTTGTCCCGACAAGTTCGCCGGCACCCTGGCGGCGCACGAGGTCGCCGCCGCCGTCGCCGACGGCTGGCGCGAGGTCGCCACCGGCGACGACCTGCTGATCCGGCCTCTCGCCGACGGTGGGCCGGGCTTTGTCGCGGTGCTGGCCGACGCGCTCGGTGGCCGTCGGATCCCGGTGCCGACCCTCGACCCGCTGGGTCGGCCCGTCGAGGGTGAGATTCTGCTCACCGACGACGGAACCGCCTATCTGGAGAGCGCCCAGGCATGCGGGCTGCACCTGCTCTCCGCCGCCGAACGCGACCCGAAAACCACCACCTCGTACGGGCTGGGGACGCTGGTCGCCGCGGCGGTGGAGCACGGGGCCCGCACGGTGGTGGTCGGGCTGGGCGGCTCCGGCACCAATGACGGCGGCGCCGGCCTGCTCACCGCGCTCGGCGCCACCGGCCTCGACGACACCGGCCGGGCCCTGCCGTACGGCGGGGCGGCGCTGGCCGGCGTCGCTGCGCTCGACGGCGCGCCGCGGCTGCGCGGGGCCACCCTGGTCGCCGCCACCGACGTCGACAATCCGCTGCTCGGGCTGCACGGTGCCAGCAACGTGTACGGCCCGCAGAAGGGCGCCACCCGCGCGGACGTGCTGCTGCTCGACGCCGCGCTGGAGCGTTGGGCCGCGGTGCTGGAGAAGGACCTGCCCGGCTGCCCGCCCGGGTTGGGCACGTTGCCCGGCGGCGGCGCGGCCGGCGGGCTCGGCGCGGCGATCCTCGCCCTCGGCGGGCGCTGTGAGTCCGGCATCGACCTGGTCACCCGGGCGATCGGGCTGGACGCCGCCCTCGACGCCGCCGACCTGGTGATCACCGGGGAGGGCTCCTTCGACCACCAGTCGCTGCGCGGCAAGGTTGTCGCCGGGGTCGCCGGCGCGGCCCGGGACCGCGGGGTGCCCTGTGTGGTGGTGGCGGGGCGGGTGAGCAC
>NZ_SMKF01000231.1 GCF_004348325.1 Micromonospora sp. KC213
GTCCGGGCCTCGGCCCGCCCGCCCCAGGACCGTTCCGCCGGCTGGCCGCCGTCCCACGGCCGTTCCTCGGCCTGACCACCCGCCCACGGCCGCTCGTCGCGCCGGGCGGACCAGCCGCCCCGATCGTCACGCTGGGCGGCCCGGGAACCATCCGGTTCCGCGGCGTGCCACGACGACTCCTCCGCGCCGGTCGACCACCTGCCCGGGTACCCGCCGGCCACCCCCGGGTCGGCGCCGTCGACCACCGTGTGCCGGGTCGTCACGTGCACCGTCTCGGTGTGCCGAAGCACCGGACGGCCCGGCGGCTCCGGCACCGGGCGGGCCATTCCGTACACCCCGGCGGACGCCGTGGCGGCGGACCGGTCGGTTCGGCCCTGATCAGGTCCACCGACGGCGCCGTTCTGGCCCGGGACGACGCCGTACCCGCCCGCCTGGCCGGTGCCGGCATGCTCGGTGCCGTACCGGCCGCCGACCGGCTCGTCGTCGCGGTCGACCGCCGACCGGTGCCAGGTCGCGGGCTCCTCCACCGCGTGGCGTCGCCCGTCCTGCGGGTCGTGATGGGTCTCCGGCACCGGTACCCGCGCCCGGCCCGGCCCGGCCGGCTCCTCCACCCCGGTCCGCCCGGCGGCCCCCGCCGCGATGGCGTCGAGACGTCCGCGCAACGCGATGACCTGGTTCTCCACCCGCTGCGCCTGGTCCAGCGCCTGGTTGCCGCGCTGGGCGGCGGCGACGATCTCGGAACGCAGTTCCCGGCGCAACTGCTCCAACTCGTCGAGGAGATCCGGCGCCGGGCCGCCCGCGTCGCCGCGCAATGCGATCGACAGGCCGATCAGGACCACCGCCATGATGGCCAGCACGGCGGCGAACCGCAGTGGGCCGTTACCGTCGGCGACCAGCAGGATCAGTGCCGCGACCGGCGCGATCGCCACCCCGATCCAGAACAGCACGGTCAGCAGCTGGGGACGGCGCTTGTCGCTGAGGGCCGGGGCGGGCATGGCTTCGGAGCCTACCGACAGATGTCCGGAGTGGGAACGGCCCGCGACCGCGGATCCGCGTCGAATGACCGACGATCAGGCCCGACCACCGAGGCTGGCCAGGCCGACGACCCAGCCGGCGAAGAAGCCGTACGCGGCACCCGTCTGCGTGGTCTGGAAGTCGGCGAGCAGCGTTCCACCGGAGGTCAGCAGCGCCGCCAGCAGGGTCCCCACCGCGCCGGCGAGGACGTACGCCGCCCAACCGGAGAAGAACTGGTTGAGCGATCCCTGCACCCGGGCCACCTGCGAGGTGGGCAGCAGGTACAGGAAAACCACCGCGAAGACCACCAGCAAAATGGCCCGCAGGTCGGTGGCGAGCACGCCCTGCCCCGGTTCGACGGCCGTCAGCCGCCAGGCCGGCCAGGCCAGCAGGCGCAGGAACCAACCGCCGGCTGAGGAAGGGTCGGTGTTGGCCTCGGCCCAGGCGACGTACCAGGGGCTGCCGCACACCCCGACGAGGATCAGCGCGGCGACGGTGCCGGTTCCGGCGGCGGTGCCGTAACCGGCGGCGGCGCGGGGCTGGTTGGTGACGGCCATGCGGCCGGAAGTTCCCGGGCCACCCCGGCGGGCAAACCTCCGCCAGCCGCCGACACGACCGGTCAGTGCTTCATCAGGTAGTCGATGAACGCGGCGCGCAGCAGCGGTGCCGACTCCTGGTAGCCGTGCCCGGTCAGTTCCCGCCACAGCGCGACCGCCTCGTCGATGGTCGGCCCGACCGAGTTGGGCGCCCCGTCCAGGGCGGCTGCCTCGTCCGCGTCCGGCAGGTGTCGCAGCACCGACCAGAAGAAACCCACGTCGCGCCGCTCCCGGGCCAGCGCGAACGCCTGTTCCCGCAGTTCCTCCGTGGAGAGCGCGTCGAGCTCGTCGAAGTCGCGGCCGGTGCCGGTGGAAGGAGTCTCGGTCATGCCCGCGAGCCTAACCGGCGAGATCACACCCGGCCCGCCGGATGCGGCCGAGCGGACCCGGCTACCGGTCGCGGTCGTCCCACCGATTCGGCCCGGTCTCCCAGTGCGGGGCGTCCCACGGGTCGCGCGGCGTCTCCGTCGTCGGGGTCGGCAGCGCCGGCGTCCACGAGTCGGTCCGGCCCGGGCGGGTCAACGACCATCCGGAGCTGATCGTGCCGTCGCCGGCCGGCACCGGTTCGGCCGCCTCACCTGCCGTCGGGCGGGGTCGGCCGAACGTCTCGACCAGCCGGGTCACCATCAGCCCGACGGCCAGTGCCGCCGCACCGACGGTCCACCGGTTCAACGGCTGGCCCTCCGTGGTCGCCAGAGCGAGGACCACGGCGACCAGGCTCACCGCGAGCAGGGTGCCGAAAATCCCGCCGCGCCGGCCGTACGCGCTGGTGCCGCCGAGCAGCGCCATCCCGACGGCCAGCACCGTCCGGTCCAGCCCCGGCTCCGGTGCGACCGGCCCCGTCCCGTTGGCGGCGAGCAGCACCCCGGCCAGCAGGGCGAGCACGGTGGAGGCGACCAACGCGGTCGCGGTCACCAGGGCCGCCGCCACCCCCCGACGGCGGGCCGGGTCGCCCACCGCCCGGAACCGGCCGACCGTCCGGCGGACCGCCCGGATCGCGGCGAAGAGCCCCCCCAGTACGGCGACGGCCGCGAAGCCGGCGAAGAGGTGGAACGCGACCCGGCGTACGTCGTGGTCGCCCTGCACGGACACCGGCGCGGTGCGGCGTTCGATCCAGACCACCACCGCGGCCGCCGCCGCGAGGCTGGCCGCCCAGCCCGGCACGTGCAGCACCGTGACCGCGAGGGCCAGGACGAGTCCGCCCAGCACGGCGACCGCCAGGGCCGGCACCAGCGCCTCCCGCAGCCCCCGGTCGCCCTGCTCGGCGAGGTGCAGCGCGGCGGCCACCGCGACCGGGCCGACGGCCAGGTTCACCGCCGCGGTCCGCAGGCTCAGCCCGACGGCGAGGGCGAGCAGGCCGAGGGCGACCACGTCGACGAGGAGGACGCGCAGCCGCTCCCCGCGCACCGCGTCGACGTCGGCCCGCGCGAGCAGCACGACGAGCGCGACGAGTCCGACCAGGAGCAGCGCCTCCCAGATCAGGTGTACGCCGATCCGGTCCCGGCCCGACTCACCGTGCCCGGGATCACCGAGGTCCGCGGCGGCGGACAGGCCCGGCAGCTCCGTCGGGAAAACCCGACCCGGCTCGTCGTACGCCATCCCGCGCGCCTCCCCCTGCCGGCCGTCGCCGTTGACGGCGGCCTGCTCTCCGGTCGCCAGGGACGGTACCTGCGTGCCGGGCCGTGCGTAACCCTCCGTTCACCGCCGGGGCGGCCGGCTCTGCCGGTTGCCGGGTTCCCGGTCCTCGTCGTCCTCCTGCTCGGGCACCCGGCAGGCGCGTTCCAACCAGAGCGCCGCGGCGACCAGGGCGAGCGCGGCGAGCAGGCCGGCACCGGCGGCGGGCCGGTCGTTGACGGCGGCCCGGGTGTCCTCGATGAAAAGCCAGCCGGTGAGGCCCGCGTAGAAGCCGGCGAAGATGGCTCCGGCCAGCGCGGAGGCCTTGGCCAGCACCACGAACCGGGCGACCAGCAGCGGGTTGACCGGTTCCCGTCCGGGCCGGCGTTCGATGCGGCTGCGGGTGTTGGCCGCGGCGTACGCCTCCAGCACCGCGAGGGCGGCCAGGGTGACCACCGGCAGCCAGGGCAGGCCCGAACCGAGGTTGCCGTAGAAGGCGCTGATCAGCAGCCAGGCGACGGCCGCTGCGGCGAGTGCGGCCACCACCAGGGTGGAGATCCGGGTGGGCCCCATCCGGAAGCGGTCCGGGTCGCCCCCACGCGGGGTCTGCGCCTGGGTCATGGGTCCGACTCTAACGGCAGATCCGGGCAGGGGCGCAGTTCCAGGGCGTCACCGGCCAGCGGCTCGGCGTTGAGCAGGTCGGTGAGCCAGCCGTGCCCGGGCAACCGGCCGTGGGGTTCGATGTCGATCCACGGGCGGAGCACGAAGGCCCGCAGGTGGGCGCGGGGGTGTGGCAGGGTCAGTTCCGGGTCGTCGCTGAGCACCGGTCGGCCGGTGTCGTCCCAGACGGCGACGACGTCGACGTCCAGGGTGCGCGGGCCGAACCGGCGGCGCGGGTCGCGAAACCGGCCGGCCGCCTCCTCGGCGGCCCGGGCCCGCGCCAGCCAGTCCCCGGCGGTCGCCGCCGGGTCCACGGCCAGCACCGCGGCGTTCAGGTACGCGGGCTGGTCCGCGTCCCCCCACGGCGGGCTCTCGTACACCCCGGAGACCACCCGTACGCTGTCGCCGAGCGTGGCCAGGGCGGTACGCAGGTGGGCGGGGCGGTCGCCGAGGTTGCTGCCGATCGACAGCACCGCCCGGGTCACCGGGTCCGCCGCATGGTGACCGCGACGTCGGCGAAGGTGTGCGGGATCGGCGCCTCCGGCTTGTGCACGGTGACGGTGGCGGCGGCCACCCGGGGCTCGGCGAGGCAGACCGCGAGCAGCCGGTCGGCGAGGGTCTCGATCAGGTTGACCGGCTCGCCGGTGACCACGGCGACCAGTCGCTCGGCCAGTTCGCCGTAGTGCACGGTGTCGCTCACCTGGTCGGAGCGCGCGGCCGGGGCGAGGTCGAGTTCGAGCACGGCGTCGACGACGAAGTCCTGCCCCTGGGCGCGTTCGAAGTCGTACACGCCGTGCCGGCCGCGGGCCCGCAGCCCGGACAGTTCGATCCGGTCGGTCATCGGACCGCCCCGTCGCGGCCAGCGGTCGGGACCGCGTCGGCGGGTCCGGTCCAGGCTCCGGTGACCAGCCGGGGACGGCCGGTGGCCGCCCAGACGGCGAGCGCGTCGACCGTGCCCCGCACATCGTGCACGCGTACCCCCCAGGCACCGGCGGCGACGGCGAGCACACTGGTCGCGGCGGTGGCCACCTCCCGGCCGGCGGTGGGACGGGGGGTGCCGGCCGGGTCGGCGAGCAGCCGGCCCAGGTACGACTTGCGGCTCGCCCCGAACAGCAGCGGGAAACCCAGGTCGACCAGTTCGGGCAGGCGGGCACTGAGTTCCCAGTTGTGCGCGGCGGTCTTGGCGAAGCCGAGACCCGGGTCGACGATGATCCGGTCGGCCGTGACCCCGGCGGCGAGCGCGGCGTCGATCCGCCGGCCCAGTTCGGCCCGGACCTCGGCGACCACGTCGGTGTAGGTGGCCAGGTCCCGCATGTCACGGGAGTGGCCGCGCCAGTGCATGAGCACCCAGGGGCAGCCGGCGTCGCGGACCACCCGGGCCATGTTCGGGTCGGCCAGGCCGCCGGAGACGTCGTTGACCACGGACGCCCCGGCGGCGAGCGCGGCCTCGGCCACCGAGGCGCGGCTGGTGTCGATGCTGACCGTGACGCCCGCGGCGGCCAGCGCGCGGACGACCGGGACCACCCGGGCCGTCTCCACCGTGGCGTCGACCCGGTCGGCGCCCGGGCGGGTGGACTCGCCGCCGACGTCGACCAGCCGCGCCCCCTCCGCCCGCAGTCGCACTCCGTGTGCGACGGCGGCGTCGAGGTCGGCGTAGAGACCGCCGTCGGAGAAGGAGTCGGGCGTGACGTTGAGGACGCCCATCACCACCGGGGCCCCGCCCGGTACCAGATCGGTCACGACCCGACAGTACCGGGCGGGCGGGGGCGGTCCGGCGGGCCCCGACGGCGGCGCAGAAGTGGAGGCTGACGTGGTTATTGGAACAGGTGTACGATCGGTCGTCCGCGCCGTTTCGGGTCCACTCTTCGCGGGTTGTCGCAAAGGGGGGCGGCCCGTACGCTGTGGAATTGCCCAGCATCGAGACGGCGAAGCCTGGAGGGAGGGCCGAAGCGGGAAGAATCCCCCCAAAGCTCACCACTCTCCGTGGTGGACACCGAACGCAGCGCTGCGAACGCTGCGCACAGTGAGCAGTTCCCGCCAGGCTTGCCCACCGCACCGCCGCGGCACCGCCGGCCGCGTTATGGGGAGGTTCCAGTGATCGCCTTCGAGCTCATCGAGACGGCGTCGTCCGGCGTCGCGCAGGCGCTGCACACCCTGGCGTCGGCCCCGCTCGCCGAGCCTGCCCCCAAAGGCATCGACACCAGCGGTGTCGTCACCTTCTTCGCCAGCAAGATCGCGCCGATCCTGCTCGCGGTGCTCGGCGTCATCTTCATCGGCCGGGCCAGCCGGGGCGAGATCTCCAAGGTGTTGACGAGTTCCGCCATCGCGATCGTCGGCCTGGCATTCATCGCCGGCGCGGCCACACTCTTCTTCGTGGGCGACTACCTGATCGACCTGATCTTCGAATAGGCGCGGGCAGAAATGCGGCTGCGCACCGACGACGACATCTACCGGGCCCGACTGGTCTACCTCGGACCGCCCGGCTACACCCTTCCCGTCCACCTGCCGTACGCCCAGTACGGCCTGTTCATGCTGCTCGTGCCCCTCTACATGTTCATCCACTGGCTGTTCACGTTGCAGGTCGAACTCTTCCCCGCCTGGGAGATCGCCCTCGCGATCGTGACCACCTCGTTCATCTTCCGGTACGTCGACCCGGACCGGCCGGCGCGGATGGTCATCCGCACGGCCCTGACCGACTGGCGACGCACCAGGGAGCCGGCCGCCGAACAACGCGACCCCCGTCTGGTCGGCAGCCGGATCAGGATCCGGGAGGAGCTGGCATGACCGGGCGCACACCGATCGGGCAGTCGAACCACGCGGGTGAGGCGGTCGCATGAGTCGCTCTTCCACGCCGGGTTACCCGGCCGGACGCCACGACGCCCCGCACGGTAACCGTGCGAGGTCACTCGACTACCCCCAGCAGGAGCTGCCCGACGAGGAGGCATACGACCCCGCCCTCGTCCCCGGCTCCCGCACCAGCGGTGTCGGCGTCTTCCAGGCACCCCGCCCGACCGGCGGCCGGAGCAGCCCGCCGGTTGAACCGGCGACGCCGATGCTGGCCGGGGACGGCACCGACATCGACTCCCCCTTCCTCGACCTCTTCGGAGGCGCCGGCCCGGCGACCCGGCCGGCCGCCCTGCCGCCGCGCACCGCCGGTCGCGAGCACCCGCCGGTCACCCCGCCGCCACCGGTCCCGCCGGCGCCCCTGGTCGGAGCCGAGCCGGCCGCACCGCCGGTGGCCGAGCCGGCCGCGCGCCAGGTGGAGGCCGAACCGGCCGCGCCCGTCGTCCGAGCCGAGCCGCCCGCGATCGAGGCGGCTCCCCTCGCCGGCCGGCCGGGCCGTACCCGGGTGCCGCAGCAGCCGGGCGACCGACTCCCGGCGGTCCGGCCGACGACCGGGCTCGCGTCGCCGGCCGACCGTCCGGTGGAGACCCCGCCGCAGCGCGCACCCCGACGGATGTCCACCGCACCCGTCGGCGAACCGCTCACCGCCCGGGAGGCCGCCGAACGGATCCGCCGCGAGGCCACCGAACGAGCCCGCCGTCAGGCAACCGAACGCACGGCGCGACCGCCCGCCGAAAGGGCACGACCCGAGCCCGTCCCACCGGC
>NZ_SMKF01000232.1 GCF_004348325.1 Micromonospora sp. KC213
GAGGAGGAACGATGAAGGCCACCGCCTGGATGGGCAAGGACAGCGTCAAGGTCGTCGATGTGCCCGACCCGCGCCTGATGAACGCCCGGGACGCCATCGTGAAGATCAGCTCCACCGCTATCTGCGGCTCGGACCTGCACCTCTACCACGGTTACATCCCGGCCCTGCGTAAGGGCGACATCCTCGGCCACGAGTTCATGGGTGAGGTGGTGGAGGTCGGCCCGGAGGTGGACAACCTGGCCGTCGGTGACCGGGTGGTGGTGCCGTTCCCCATCGCCTGCGGCAACTGCGTCTCCTGCCAGCAGGGCCGATACTCGGTCTGCGAGAACTCCAACCCCAACGCCGGCATCGCCGAGAAGATCATGGGCCATTCGCCGGCCGGCATCTTCGGCTACTCCCACCTGCTCGGCGGTTACGCCGGCGGGCAGGCCGAGTACGCCCGGGTGCCGTTCGCCGACGTTGGTCCGATCAAGGTGCCCGACGAGGTGCCCGACGACCAGGCGCTGATGCTCGCCGACGTCTTCCCCACCGGCTACATGGGCGCCGAGATGTGCGACATCAAACCCGGTGACGTGATCGCCGTCTGGGGCGCGGGACCGGTCGGGCTGCTCGCCGCCGCCAGCGCCCGGCTGCTCGGCGCGGAACGGGTGATCGTCATCGACCGGTACCCGTACCGGCTGCGGCTGGCCGCCGAGCACGTCGGCGCGGAAACCATCAACTACGCCGAACTCGACGTGCTGGACGAGTTGAACCAGCGCACCGCCGGCCGGGGCCCGGACGCCTGCATCGACGCGGTCGGCCTGGAGGGGCACCACGGCAACCCGGCGGTGTACGCGTACGACCGGGCGAAGCAGGCCGCCCGACTGGAGACCGAGCGGCCGTTCGCGTTGCGCCAGGCCATCCTGGCCTGCCGCAGCGGGGGAGTGGTGTCGGTGATCGGCGCGTACGGCGGCTTCGTGGACAAGTTCCCGATGGGCGCGTTCATGAACCGGTCGCTGATCATGCGTACCGGGCAGTGTCACGTGCAGCGCTACACCCGCCCGCTGCTGGAGCACATCGTCCGGGGCGATCTCGACCCGAGTTTCGTGGTCAGCCACCGGATGCCGCTCAAGGACGCGGCGAAGGGCTACCAGACCTTCCAGAAGAAGCAGGACGACTGCACCAAGGTCGTACTCAAGGTCTGAGGCCGGCTCGACGCACGACCGGAGTCGCCGCCGGTCCCGCGTCGCCGGTCACCCGGTCACGCCCAGGGGGCCGTCGGGTACCAGGGAATGATCTCGCGGCGGGCCAGCAGCCGGACGTCCCAGTAGAGGAAGGTGAAGGCGCCGGCGACAATGAACGCGACGGCGGTCAGCGTGGCCAGCCGGCTCGGTCGCGCGGCGAACCACCGGTGCAGGCGGGAGCCGGCGAGCCAGGCCAGCAGCAGGAACAGCACCGCCATGATCACGATGTTGCCGACCGACTGCAGGGTGAACGCCGCCGCGCCGTAGAGCGGGTTGCCGCTCTCGGCGGCGTCCCGGAACATCTGCCGGAACAGCGCGAAGGGCCGCCCGATGAGGAAGCCGGCGATCAACGCGCCCATGAAGACCATCGGGGCGTTCGGATACCGGCGGGCGATCCGGGCGAACGGGTCCGGCACCACGCCGAGCGACGCCAGACCGAGATAGATCATGATCAGCCCGATCACGCCGAAGACCACCATGGACTGGACGCTGCGCGGCGACAGCCCGCCGGGGGTGTTCGGGGCGGTGGAGAACTGCGGCATCGACGTGCCGACCAGACCGACGAGCGCGCCGTACGCCGCCGACACGGCGATCATGCCCACCGACAGCCAGCCCAGCGGCCGCAGCGGTGCGGTGAACCGGCGCCACCGACCGCCGGTGCTGCCCGACAGCGGGGCCAGCGCGCCGAACGCGGCGATGTTGCAGGCGGTGAAGGTGCCGGCGACGCCGGAGACGAAGGCGAAGAGCACCCCGGCGGCGATGCCCTGGATGGGGGTCTGCTTGGCGTCGTGGCCGAGCAGGGTGTTGGCCACGTTGTCGCCGATGGTCCGGTCCACGAACTCCGCCGACCAGACCACCGTCAACAGGAAACCGGCCAGGACGCTGAGTGCGACGATCAGCCCCCGCCGCCGGGGGAAGTGACCGTTGACGAAGGTGGAGGTGCCGGCCTGTGGGGCATCGAGCCGGATCGGGACGGGGGCGTCGGGCCGCCGGGGTGACCGGTGGGTCTGCGTCACGCTGCGCTCCTCACAGTGGGGGAGGGAACCGATGCCGGCGCGGGGACCGGCCGGCCACGACGCCGGTCGAACCGGACCCGATCGGTGGGCCCGTTCCCGGGCCGCGCCCGGCGGGTCGATGTCCGCGTCTCATCATCGGCCGACGCGGCCGGCCCGGGTTCTTCTGTCGTGCGCAATCGCGCCGCTCGGCCGGTGGCCGCCCCGGTCAGGGCAGCGGCCACTCGTGGACCGGGCGGTTGCTGTGCATCAGGTCCACGTAGTGCCGGACCACCTCGCGCAGCGCGTCCGGCCGGTCCAGGTGGTCGGCGCACTCCAACCGGTGCAACGTCTCCACCTGCCAGGTGGCGCCGTTGCGGCCGGTCAGGCAGCGCCGCTCGACGATGCCGAGCAGCCGGTCCCGTTCGGCCGGATCCACCCGCCACAGGTCCAGCCCCTGATGGGCCAGCGGCAGCAGCCGCCGCAGCACCAGCTCGGTCGCCGGCAGGTAGCCCAGCCCCGGCCAGAACACCTGGGCGTCGATGCCGTACCGGGCGCAGCTGGTGAAGTTCTCCTCGGCGGCGCTGAACGACATCTGCGACCACAGCGGCCGGTCCGACTCGGCCAGGGCCCGTACCAGCCCGAAGTAGAACGCCCCGTTGGCGACCGTGTCCACCACGGTCGGCCCGGCCGGCAGCACCCGGTTCTCCACCCGCAGGTGCGGTCGGCCCCGGAACACGTCGTAGACGGGACGGTTCCAGCGGTAGATGGTGCCGTTGTGCAGACGCAGCTCGGCCAGCTTCGGCACCTCGCCGGCGGCGAGCGTCTCGGCCGGATCCTCCGGGTCGCACACCGGCAGCAGCGCCGGGAAGTAGTGGACGTTCTCCTCGAACAGGTCGAACACCGAGGTGATCCAGCGTTCCCCGAACCAGACCCGGGGGCGCACCCCCTGGGCCTTGATCTCCTCCGGCCGGGTGTCGGTGGCCTGCTGGAACAGCGGGATACGGGTCTCCCGCCACAGCTCCCGGCCGAAGAACAGCGGGGAGTTCGCGCCCAGCGCCAGTTGGATGCCGGCGATCGCCTGCGCGGCGTTCCAGTAGTCGGCGAACTGGGCCGGGCTGACCTGGAGGTGGAACTGGGTGCTGGTGCAGGCGGCCTCGGGGGTGATGGTGTCGGCGGTGGTGACCAGCCGTTCCGCCCCGCTGATCGCGATCCGCAGGTCCTCGCCGCGGGCGGCGAAGATCTGCTCGTTGAGCAGGGCGTAGCGCGGGTTGGCCGACAGCGTCGCGGCGGTCAGGTGCTCGGGGCGCAGGGTGGGCAGGATGCCGATCATCACCATGTGCGCGCCGACGGTGCGGGCCTTCTCCTCGGCCGCGTTGAGGCTGGCCCGTACGTGCCGCTCGAACTCGGCGGTGCCGGTGCCGGCCAGCCGGCGCGGCGCCACGTTGATCTCCACGTTGAACTGGCCCAGCTCGGTCTGGAAGCTGGGGTCGGCTACGGCGGCGAGCACCTCGGCGTTGCGCATCGCCGGCAGCGACCCGTCGTCGACCAGGTTCAGCTCGATCTCCAGGCCGGTCATCGGCCGTTCCACGTCGAAACGGGACTCGCGCAGCATCTCGGCGAACACGTCCAGGCAGCGGCGGACCTTCTCCCGGTAGCGGGCCCGGTCCTCCCGACTGAAGGTGCGTGCGCCGACGTCTTCGCCCATGGTCACCACCCCGTCACCGTTGGTCTTCCCAACCTCGCACGAAACCGCGCGGGCGGGGAAGACCCGAAGAACCTTTACCTACCCGCGCCGGGCCGGGTGATCCCCCCCCGGGTTCCGCCGGCGGTCGGGTCGTCCGGTCGCCGTCGGTCGTCGTGGCCGCGAGGTCGTGGGTGCTCGTGGTGCGTCCGGGGCGGCGACCGACAACTGGCTACGATGATCCGATGCGCGAGAAGACCACCCGGCTGTTCGTGGCGACGGCAATCGCCGAGGCGTGTTCGTGGTTGGCCCTGCTGGTCGGCATGGCCGTCAAGTACGGTCCACCGGCCAACGAGATCGGCGTCAAGATCTTCGGCCCGATCCACGGCGCGCTGTTCGTCGCGTACGGGCTGCTGGTGCTGGTGATGGCCCGGATGCACCGGTGGAGTCCGGGTGTCACCGTCGTCGCGCTGGTCTGCTCCGTGCCGCCGTTCGCCACCTTCTTCTTCGAGCGCTGGGCGGTGCGCCGAGGGCTGCTCGGCGGCCCGGCGCGGGCGCAACGCCCACTCACTCCGGTCGGCTGAGCCCGGCACCGCCGGACAGGAACGCGCCCAGCACCGCGGCCAGTTGCTGCGGCGCCTCCTCGGCCATGTGATGGCCGGAGTCAATCGAGGCGACCCGCAGATCCGGGGCCCACTGTCGCCAGATCGCCGCCGGGTCGCCGTACAGATCCACCATGTCGTCCCGCTGCGACCAGCAGAACAGCGTCGGGCAGCCGATCTGTCGCCCGGCGGCCCGGTCGGCGTCGTCGGCGGCCCGGTCCGGTCCGAGACCGGCGCGGTAGTCCTCGCACATGGCGTGCACCGTGGCCGGATCGTGGATCGCCCGCCGGTAGTCGGCGTACGCCTCGGCGCCCATCTGTTCCGGCGAGCCGCCGTACCAGGCATCCGGATCGGCGTTGATCACCCGCTCGGCGGGTTTGGCGCTCTGGCCGAGGAAGAACCAGTGCCACCAGCGGGCGGCGAACCGGGCGTCGCAGCGGGCCAGCGCCTCGCCGATCGGCACGCCGTCGAGGACACCCAGCCGGCTCACCCGGTCGGGGTGGTCCAGTGCCGTGCGCATCGCCACGTAGCAGCCCCGGTCGTGCCCGACCACCGCCGCCCGGTCGTGGCCGAGCGCGTCGAGCAGGCCGACCACGTCGGCCGCCATGGCCCGTTTCGCGTACCCCGAGTGGTCGTCGCCGCCCGGCGGCTTCGAGGAGCCGCCGTACCCGCGCAGGTCCGGGCAGATCACCGTGAACCGTTCGGCGAGCAGCGGTGCGACCCGGTGCCAGGTGGCGTGGGTACGCGGGTGACCGTGCAGCAGCACCACCGGCGGTCCCGAGCCGCCGTGGCGTACCCGCAGCCGCACCGGGCCGACACCGACCCGGGCCAGCGTGAAACCGGCGAACATGTGGTGACCGGTGCCCGGCGGGCCGGCGGTGGAAACCTCAGCCGGTCAGTACGGAGCAGGCGCCCAGACCCGCCACCAACAGCACCCCCAGCATCGCCTGCAACAGCAGCGGCGGCCCCAGATGCGACCAGAGCGTCGCGGTACGCGGACGCAGCGGCTGCGCGGTGGTGAGGTTGACGATCCGCTCCACCTTGGGCGCGAGTTCCGGATCCGGCTGCCGGCGCAGGGTCAGTTGCACGTAATCGCCGGGGTGCAGGGCGCTCTGCGGCAGGTGCCCGTGCAACTCCACCTCGTAGACGCGGCCGGTGTCGTCGCGTACCCGCAACGGGGTGACCAGGAACTCCGGGCCCTTCTTGAGGTCCTTCCACTTGCGTCGCGCGCCGCCCCCGCCGCCGCTGGTCACCAGCGTGCGGACCAGCAGCATCAGCAGTCCCACCACGCTCGCGGCCGTCACCACCGCCACCAGCACCGGCTGTCCGACGCGAACCTCCCGGGGGTAACCGTCGAGCAACCGGACCACCCGCCCGGTGAGGATTCCCTGCGTCGGGTGCACGACGCGGCGCGCGAGGTCGCTGTCCATGTTCACCACCGAGTCGGAGCCGTTCACCACCGAAAGTCCGGTTCGCTGCACCGATCGTACCGGCGTGGCCGGTAGAGCGTCGTGAATGAACCTCGCCCCGGCGAGGTGACATCCCAGGCGGTGCGGGTAAGCGGGCGGCCGAGCTGGAAAGGGGTCCCGAGCATGCAGCTGTCCTTCCTGCGTCCGCTCTACGACCGTCCCGGGCCGTGGTGCTCGGTCTATCTCGACGCCTCCCGGGACACCCACGACGCGCATCCGCAGGTCGACCTGCGCTGGCGGGCCCTCAAGGGGCACCTGCTGGAGCAGGGCGCCGACGCGGCCACCATCGACGCGGTCGCGCGGGTGGTGCGCGGGCACGAGCCACGGCCCGGGGACTACGGGGTGGCGATC
Organism: Micromonospora sp. KC213; assembly: GCF_004348325.1. Classification (GTDB taxonomy): domain Bacteria; phylum Actinomycetota; class Actinomycetes; order Mycobacteriales; family Micromonosporaceae; genus Micromonospora. Next base: position 6,322 of record NZ_SMKF01000232.1, read on the forward strand.
TTCGCCACCGGCGGTCGGGTGGTGCTCACCGAGTACCTCGCCGCGCCACCGCTCAACGACCTGGCCGTCTGGTCCACCCTGCCGCACACCATGCCGCTGGTCGCCCAGCGCGGTGAGCAGATCGCCTGGGTGCGCGTGCTGGCCGACCGCACCGGGGCCGACGCGATGGCGGTCAGTGCGGGCGGTGTGCCCCGCCGTGCCCACGTTCAGGGGCGGGAGAGTTCGCAGTTGCGCCGCGTCCAGCCCGGCGGCTGGTCCCAGTCCCGCTACCAGCGGGCGGCGGTGGAGGCCTGGCACCACAACGCCGGCGACGTCGCCGCGGCAACCGTGCAGCTGGCCGAGAACGTCGGCGCGGACGTGCTCGTGGTCGCCGGGGACGTGCGGGCCACCGGCATGGTCGCCGCCCAGCTACCTCCTCGCTGGCAGGACATGGTGGTCCGCACGGACGCCGGGTCCCGCGACGTCGGTGCCGACGAGACCCTGATGGACGACATCACCGTGCAGACCATCGCCGAGGCCGCCGAGCAACGGGTCGCCACCGTGCTGGACCGCTTCGGCATGCAGGAGGACGTCGGGGCCGGCCTGGACGCGGTGGTCCGCGCCCTGCAACGCAACCAGGTCGACACCATGCTGATCGTCGACGACCCGTCGGCGAACGGGGAGCTGTGGATCGGACCGGAGCCCACCGACATCGCCACCGCGCCGGATCAGCTCATCGGAGTCCGCGACCCGCAGCGGGTACGCGCCGACGCGGCCCTGGTCCGGGCTCTGGTCGGTACCGACGCCGAGCTGACCGTGCTCGGGCCGGACGAGGCGCCGGACCTGACCGACGGCGTCGGCGCGGTGCTGCGTTACGTCGACGCGGCCACCCCTGGGCGCGGCGATGGCTGACCCGACCGGCGCGAGCCTGCTCGTCGGCCGGCTCCGCGCCTGGCGGGTGCCCCGGGTGTTCGGCTGGCCGGGTGAGGCGATCGCCCCGGTGCGGGCGGCGATCGAGGTCGCGGGCGGCGGCCCGGAGTTCGTCCCGGCCCGGCACGGGGAGACCGTTTCCTTCATGGCGGCCGGGCAGCGTAGCGTCCTGGCCACCGCCATCCCGCCGGCGTGACGACGACGTTGGCGGCGGTTTCGATCGTCAATCGCCCTGTGATGGGGGCGGGGG
>NZ_SMKF01000233.1 GCF_004348325.1 Micromonospora sp. KC213
CGACTGGAGTATCCGGAGGCATTCGATGACCCGCCCGCAGGTGTCCGCGGTGATGCTGGCCTACGGCGCCGAACCGTACCTGGTCGACGCCGCCCGCGCCGTGCTGGACAGCACCGGCGTCGACATCGAGCTGATCGTCGTCGACAACGGTTGCACCGGCGACGGCATCGACATCGTCAAGGGTTTCGCCGGCGTCCGGGTGATCCGCCCCGAGGAGAACACCGGCTACTCCGGCGGCTGCCGGGTGGGTGCCGCCGAGGCGACCGGCGACTGGCTCGCCTTCGTCAACTCCGACGCGATCGTCACCCCCGACGCCCTGGCCAAGGTCGTCGCGGTGGCCGGCGAGCCCGGCGTCGGCGCCGCGATGGCCTCCATCCGCCTCGCCAACAATCCGGAGCTGATCAACACCTCCGGCAACCCGCTGCACTTTACCGGCCTGTCCTGGGCCGGCGGCAACGGGGAGCCGGCCAGCGCCCACGCCGTACGCACCAGGGTGCCCTCGCTCAGCGGCTGCTGCTTCGTCATCAACCGGGCGCTCTGGCGCGAGCTGGACGGCTTCGCCGCCGAGTACTTCGCCTACCACGAGGACACCGAGCTCAGCCTGCGCCTCTGGCAGCGCGGCCTGCGGCTGGAGTACGTTCCGGACGCGGTCGTGAAGCACCACTACGAGTTCTCCCGCAACGCCCTCAAGCTCTACCTGGTCGAGCGGAACCGACTGGTCACGCTGCTCACCGCGTACGAGACGCGCACCCTGGTGGTGCTCGCGCCCGTCCTGCTGCTCACCGAGGCGGCCATGCTCGCCGCCGCGTTCGCCGGCGGCTGGCCGAAGCAGAAGTTCCAGGGCTGGGGCTGGCTGTGGCGCAACCGCGCCTGGCTGCGGGCCCGCCGCCGCCAGCTCCAGGCCGAGCGGAGCGTCCCCGACGGCGTCATCGCCGAGCTGATGACCGCCCGGGTTGCTCCGTCGAACGTCGACTCGCCACCCGGCATGGGCATCTTCAACGCGATCGCCGCCGGCTACTGGGCCATGGCCCGACCCCTGCTGCGCCGGCGCTGACCGCCAGCCCCACGGCACCGCTCGCGTGGCAGCACGTCGAGATCCTGGAAGCCTACGGCCCTCGGAAGGAGCCGCCTGCTTCCAGGATCTTCACAACCCTCGCGACCGGTTGGTCTACTCCGACGGCTGCTGGCCCTCCAGGTCGGCGGAGCCGGCGGAGGTGGTCGGCTTGTGCGCCTGCTCGGTGGGCACGGTGGGCGTCTTGGCCCGGCCGCCGGTCGGCGCGGCATCGCCCGCCGCGTCGCCCTCCAGCAGCGCGGTCAGCGCCGCCCCGGTGATCCGGCGGAAGGTACGGCCCACCCGGGCACGGTCCAGGACCGCCACCTCCAGCTGGTTGGCCGCGATGGTACGCGAGGCCCCGCCCTCGCCGCCGACGCTGCTCAGCGCCCGCACGGACAGCCGTACCGCCTCGCTGAGCGACATGTCCGCCCGGTGGTCGGACTTGAGCACGCTGGTGATCGCCTCGGCCTGGCCGCCCATCGCCATCCGGCCCGGTTCGTCGTTCACCGAGCCGTCGTAGGTGATCCGGTACAGCTCGTCCTCCTCGGCGGTGGCGCCGACCTGCGCGACGCTGATCTCCACCTCGAACGGCTTGGACTGCTCGGTGAAGATGGCGCCGAGGGTCTGCGCGAAGGCGTTGGCCAGCGCCCGACCGGTGACGTCCCGCCGGTCGTAGCTGAGGCCGTTGAGGTCGGCCATTCGTACGCCGGCACGGCGCAGGTTCTCGAACTCGTTGTACCGGCCGACGGCGGCGAAGCCGATCCGGTCGTAGATCTCGCTGACCTTGTGCAGGGCGCTGGAAAGGTTCTCCGCGACGAAGAGCACCCCGCCGGAGTAGCTGACGATCACCGCGCTGCGGCCCCGGGCGACGCCCTTGCGGGCCAGCTCGGAGCGGTCGCGCATGATCTGCTCGGGCGAGGCGTAGAACTGCATGGCCACGGCGGCGGTTCTCCTTCGGGCGCTGTGCTGACGACTGCTGACTGGTGGGGTGGGGAGCGGGGTCAGCCGCCCGGGTTCTCCATCCGGCCGGCCACGACCGCCTCGGCGATCGTCGCCGTCTCGGCGTCGGTGAGCCGGTGCGTGCCCTCGGCGGTCGCCGTCATCACCACCGGGTAGATCCGGCGGGTCAGGTCCGGCCCACCGGTGGCGGTGTCGTCGTCGGCGGCGTCGTAGAGCGCCTCGACGGCCAGCCGGGCCGCGTCGTCGATCGACAGTCCGGTGCGGAACCGCTTCTTCAACGCCGACTTGGCGAACAGCGAGCCGGAACCGATCGCGTCGAAGCCGGTCTCCTCGTAGGGGCCGCCGGTGACGTCGAAGCTGAAGATCCGTCCTGCCCGGGCCGGGTCCTTCGCCGCCAGGTCGAAGCCGGCGAACAGCGGGACCACCGCGAGCCCCTGCATGGCCGCGCCGAGGTTACCGCGGATCATCGAGGCGAGCCGGTTGGCCTTGCCGTCGAGCGAGAGCATCGCGCCCTCGATCTTCTCGTAGTGCTCCAGTTCCACCTGGAACAGTCGCATCAGTTCGAGGCCGATGCCCGCCGTGCCCGCGATGCCGACCAGCGAGTACGCGTCGGCCGGGTGCACCTTCTCGATGTCCCGCTGGGCGATTAGGTTGCCCATGGTGGCCCGTCGGTCGCCGGCCATCACCACGCCACCGGCGGCCGAGATGGCCACAATGGTCGTCGCGTGCGGCGCCAGGTCGGCGGCCATGCCCGGCGGCAGCGGCCGACGGCCCGGCAGCATCTCGGGGGCCACCCGGCTCAGGAACGTGGTGAAGGAGGACGTCCCCGCGTTGGTGAACACATCTGGTAGACGCCCGGATGGATCAAAACCCGCTGCCACGTGGTTCCTCTCAGGTACGTGATCGCCTTGGCCAGCCTCGTCGGACTGTCACGGAACTGGCCGAGACCACCATTGCAGTTGAAGCAGAGTATCCCGCGCACCCATCCGGTGCGATGATCGTGGTCCAGATGTTGAGGATCTTCGCCGCCGCAGATCGCACAGACCCTGCCCTGCTCGGCCAGGAGCTCCTGGAACTCACCTGAGACCTTCGGCGACCGGCGTTGGCGACTTCCGTCGCGGCTCGATGCCACGCTTACGCCGACTCGCCTCGGAACGGGCGGTCGCAGACGCCTTGCAGTAGTAGGCGAGCCCGTCCGCCCGTCGACGGTTACGGTGACGGGCAGTGGCCGGAAGCGGCTGCTGACACTGGGGGCACAACGTGTCCGACGCCTGAGGCAAATCGAACATATACCTCATTCGCCGCCTTTCTGGACATAGCCCCTCACGAACTCCTCGGCGTTCTCCTCCAGGACCGAGTCGATCTCGTCGAGCAGGTCGTCGACGTCCTCGGTGATCTCGGCGTGCCGCTCGGCGACCTCCGGGTTCGCCTCGGTGGTGACGTCCTCGATCTCCTCGCCCTGGCGCGACTTGCCGGTCTGCGACTGCCCGCCGCTGTCACGAGTGGCCATCTCGGTGCCTCCTTGACGATCGCTTGCGAGAAACTTACCTCGCGCGGGCGACGAACGGCCCGCCCCGCGCCGATCTTCCCGACGCGGGGCCGGTCCGGCGGCGCTCAGCCGCCGGTGAGCGTCTCCAGTAGGTCCTTGGCGCTCTCACAGCGGTCGAAGAGAGCGCCGACGTGCTTGCGGGTGCCCCGCTCCGGCTCCATCATCGGCACCCGCACCAGCGACTCCCGGCCCACGTCGAAGATGACGGAGTCCCAACTGGCCGCCACCACCTCCGAGGCGTACTGGGCCAGGCAGCGGCCCCGGAAGTAGGCCCGGGTGTCCTCCGGCGGCTCCACCATCGCGCGGCGGGTCTGCTCCTCGTCGAGCAGCGTCTTCATCGAGCCACGGGAGACCAACCGGTGGTAGAGGCCCTTCTCCGGGCGGACGTCGGAGTATTGCAGGTCGACCAGCTGGAGCTTGTGCGAACCCCATCCCAGCTTCTCCCGCTCCCGGTAGCCCTCCAACAGCCGCAGCTTCGCCACCCAGTCCAGCTCGTCGGCACAGAGGAAGACATCGCGGCCGAGCCGGTCGAGCACGCTCTCCCAACGGTCGAGCACATCGCTGGTCTGCGCGTCGACGTCGTCACCGTACCGGTCGTCCACGAAGGACCGGACCCGTTCCAGGTACGCCCACTGAAGGTCCAGGGCGGTCAGCCGACGGCCGTCGCGCAGCCGCATCAGGTGCTTCAGCGACGGGTCGTGGCTGACCGCACGCAGCTCGCTGACCGGATCGGCGATGCCCAGGTCGGCACCGAGCGCCTTCTCCTCGATCATGGTGAGGATCAGCGCGGTGGTGCCGACCTTGAGGTAGGTGGAGATCTCCGAGAGGTTGGCGTCCCCGATGATCACGTGCAGGCGGCGGTACTTGTCGGCGTCGGCGTGCGGCTCGTCCCGGGTGTTGATGATGGGGCGCTTGAGGGTGGTCTCCAGCCCCACCTCCACCTCGAAGAAGTCGGCCCGCTGGGAGATCTGGAAGCCGCTCTGGCCGCCGTCCTGGCCGATGCCGACCCGGCCGGCGCCGCAGACGATCTGCCGGGTGACGAAGAACGGCGTCAGGTACGCCACGATGTCGGCGAACGGCGTCTGCCGGCGCATGAGGTAGTTCTCGTGGGCACCGTAGCTGGCACCCTTGTTGTCGGTGTTGTTCTTGTAGAGGTGGATCGGCTGGGTGCCCGGGATGGTGGCGGCACGGCGGGCCGCCTCGGCCATCACCCGCTCCCCCGCCTTGTCCCAGCGAACCAGGTCCAGCGGGTTGGTCACCTCGGGCGTGGAGTACTCCGGGTGCGCGTGGTCGACGTACAGCCGCGCCCCGTTGGTCAGTATCACGTTCGCCAGGCCGAGGTCCTCGTCGGCGAGCGCCTCGGCCGGGTCGTACGCCGCCCCGGAGTAGGTGAAGCCTCGGGCGTCGCGCAGCGGCGACTCCTCCTCGTAGTCCCAGCGCGCGCGACCGCCCCGGTTGAGTTCCGGACGCGCCCCGTAGGCGTTGACCACCTGGGAGGAGGTCACCATGGGGTTGGCTCCGGCCTGGCCGGGCACCGAGATGCCGTACTCGACCTCGGTGCCCATGATTCGTCTGACGCTCATCGACCTACCTGCTCCGCTCGGCCCAACCCGGTCCCCCGTTCCTGTCGAGCGTAGTCGCCCTCAGCGCGCAGAGGGGCACGCCGGCACAGCCGGTGTCGGCTCGGTGGCGGCGGCGGCGGTGTCGGTCGGCAGGTTGACGGGAAGCACGTCGCACTCCGGCACGGTGAGGGGAACCCAGGTGACCCGCTCCCGCAGCGCCGGGTACTTGTCGAGGATCCAGTGCACCCGCCGCCCCGCGTTCGGGTCGGCGGTGATGAACCGGATCGGCCCCCGGACCCGCTCGACCATCTGGTGGGTGCGCCACGGCTCCTCGAAGACCATGCCGTACACGCCCAGCTCGGTCTGGGCGGTGGTGCCGTGCAGGGTGGAGAGACAGAGGGTCTCCAGGTACGGGCGGTAGGAGCCGCGATCGAGCACGAGCGTGGTGACGCCGGGCTGCTCGGGGTAGCGTCGCTGCGCCTCGGCGCAGACCCAAGCCTCTTTGGACGGCAGGTGCAGCTCCTGGTGGACCCACCGTTCGGTCCAGGTCTGCTCGTTGGCGATGAGCATGCTTCGCTGCCCGCCGACGACTCCGCACAGGAGCACCGCGACGACCACGACGCCCGCCGCGCCGAGGGTGCCGGCGAGGCTCGCGGTCACCGCCGGCCAGGACCAGCCGCGGCGGGGTGCGGGCAGCAGCCGCACCACGGCGGCGGTGCCGACGATGAGCAGCGCGGTGGCCAGGTGGGTGGACTTGATGAAGTAGTAGCCGGGCTCGACGCCGGAGGTGTCGTTGTAGTACGCGATGCCGAGCGACAGGGCGACGCCGACCGCGCAGACCAACAGCCAACGCCGCCAGGCGGGGTCGGTGCGGCGGACCTGGACCAGCAGGGCCACGCCCACGATGCCACCGAGCCAGATCAGGGCCCGCCATGCCTCGGTGCGGGCCTCGATGCCGCCGCCGACAGCCAGCGCCTCGGTCTGCTTGGCCCGCAGCACGCCGAGCAGCGGGGCGACCAGCGCCAGGGCGCTGCCCGCGACACCGACCAGCGCGACGGTCCCCCAGCGACGCAGCGCCTCCCGCCAGTGGCCGAGCAGCCAGCAGAGCACGAGCACGGCGGCGGGCGGGAGGAAAAGGTAGTAGGTGAAGCCGATGGCCACCACCAGACTGACCATTAGCACGAACTGTTCACGGGTGCCGGCCAGGGGGCGGCCGACGAGGGCGGCGAGGAGCACCGTCAGGGCGAGGCCGAGGACCTCGGTCGGGTAGCCGGACACCAGCAGCCGCGGCAGCTGAGTGCCCAGCAGGAGGGCGCAGACCACCACGGTGAGCGCGAAGCGGTGCAGCAGGTGGATCGGGCCGGAGATGCGCTGGGCGGCCCAGATCAGGGTCAGCACGAGAAGACCGAAGCCGGCCATGGTCCAGAAGGCGTAGTGCCCGACACCCTCCGGGCCGCGGGGGGCGGTGCCGGCCGGCACGAGGAACCCGTCGAGCAGGGCGGCGACGAGGTGCCAGCCCTGCGGGTAGTAGAGCATCTGGGGCAGCAGCACGTCCCTGGCGGCGGCGGGGTCGACGAAGGCGTACCCCCCGAGACGGCCGAGGACGTCGAAGAGGGCCAGGTGCCGCCAGTTGTCCTCGCCACGGCCGAGGATGGTCAACTGGCCGGCGAGGTCGTGCACGCGCTGCCACGGTGCGCTGAGGTAGATCATCAGCCCGGCGGTCGCGGCAACCGGGAACAGGTCGACCCAGCCGGGGCGGGGCAGTCGGGGCCGGCGGCGCAGCACGGCGGCGGCGAGAACGACCAGGGTGAGGGCGGTCCCGGTCAGCGGCACCGGTCGCATGCCCCAGGGCCAGACGGCGAAGAGCAGTCCGCCGGCGGTGGCGGCGCCGAGCAGCAGGGCGAGCGCCAGGACGAGCCGGTCGAGGAGGGTACGCCCGCCGCGCAGCACGCTGGCGGTGGCCAGCAACACCAGCGGGGGCAGCAGCCAGTCGCGGTGCAGGGCGTGGACGGCGAGGGGCACGAGCCAGGCGGCGACGAGCGCCGCCAGCACCGGAACCGGACGGCGCCGACGACGCCGGGAGGTGGGCACAGGCGGACGGACGTCCTCGCTCGCCGGGGTGATCGGCGGCTCGGCGACGGTGAGCTCGGGCGGCACGAGGCTCCTCGGCGGGGTCGATGGCGGTGCAGGAAGTCTACCGACGAGTCCGGCATACCCG
>NZ_SMKF01000234.1 GCF_004348325.1 Micromonospora sp. KC213
CCCTCGGTGACGCGCTGACCTTCACCCGGGTGCCGCTGCTGTGGCCGCTGCGGATCCGGGGCTGCCGGTGGGCGGCGCTGGGCATCTGGGCCCCGCTGCGGTTCCGCACCGGGTCGGCCGCCGAACTGCTGCTGGTGGTGCCCGCCCTGCTGGTGCTGGGCGGGATCAGCACATGGGCACTGATCACCCCGTAGCCGGGTCCGACCGGGCCAGGTCCGCCATCCGCCTCGGGTCGGGGATCTTCTCACCGGCATGGTTGGCGTGGTCTCATGACGGGTAGCCGGTGTTACCGGCGGGTTACGCCGGGGTGGAGTTCCCGGGTGGCCTGGGGAGGTGACGATGCCGGAACGGCGGGAGGTGCGGCTCCCCGACGGCGTACGTCTGCACGTCGAGGTGACCGGATCGGCGGACGCGGCGACCACGGTGGTGCTGCTGCACGGCTGGACCCTGGACGGGCGGGTCTGGCACCGGCAGTTGGCCTACCTGCGGGAGTGCTTCGGCGAGCGGGTACGGGTGGTCACCTACGACGCGCGGGGGCACGGCGGGTCGAGCTGCATGGCACGGCGTACGGCCACCCTGGCGCAGCTCGGCGACGACCTGGCCACAGTGCTGGACGAGGTGGTGCCGACCGGCCCGGTGGTGCTGGTGGGGCACTCGATGGGCGGGATGACCGTGATGGAGTACGCCCACCGGCACCCCGCGCACTTCGCCCGCATCGCCGGGCTGGTCTTCGTCTCCACCACCGCCGAGGGGCACACGCACACCGCGTACGGCCTGTCGCCCCGTATCGCCCGGCTGATCCGGATCGCCGAGACCACCGGGGCGGGAGTGTTGGCCCGCTGCGGTTCCTGGCGCCCACCCCGGGCACTGTTGCGCGCGCTGCGCCCGAGCATCCGCTGGATGCTCTTCGGCGAACGCTGCGATCCGGCCGACATCCGGTTGGTCACCTCGGCGGTGGCCCGCGCCTCGCTGCGTTCGATCGGCGGCTTCCGGGCCTCGATCGGCGCGCAGCACCGGCTGGACACCCTGGCCGAGTTGGCGCATCTGCCGGCGGCGGCCCTGGTCGGCGACCGGGACCGGCTCACCCCGCCGCCGTGCGCGGAGTCGATCGCGGCAGCCCTGCCGGTGACCGAACTGACGGTCTGCCCCGGCGCGGGGCACATGCTGATGGTGGAACGCCCCGACGAGGTGAACGCGGCCCTGTCGGCGGTGCTGCACCGGGTCATGGCCGGCACGCCCGTTCCCCGGACGCTCCCCTCCCCCGGCACCTGTTGACCGGGAGGTGGCCGAGGTCGCGGGAAGCGGCCCGGGCTGGGTGTGCCGTGGCGGCCTGCCCGTACCCTCATTGCGCCTGGCGTGCGCCCGCGTCCGGCGCCGCCGTCGCACAGGAGCCCCCACGTTGACCGACCAGACGACCCTGGAGCAGGAGATCGCCGTCGAGCAGCGGCACCTCGACCGGGTGTACGCCCGGTTGGCCGAGCTGCGACGCTCGGCCGCGCAGGCGGAGAAGGAGGGCTACGGGCTGGCCCGGGTGGGCACCTTCGGCGCGCTGGTGGAGCGGGACGCGATGGTCTTCCACGCCGCGCAGCGGCGACACGTGCTGGACGCCGAGCACGAGGGGCTGGTCTTCGGCCGGCTCGACCTGCGTACCGGCCAGGTGCTGCACGTGGGTCGGCTCGGGGTGCGCGGCGTGGACGCCGAGACCCTGGTGGTCGACTGGCGGGCCCCGGCCGCCGCCGCCTTCTACCAGGCCACCCCCGCCGAGCCGCTGGGCGTGGTGCGCCGGCGCACCATCCAGTCCTCAGGTGAGAAGGTCACCCGGATCGAGGACGACCTGCTGGATCCGGAGGCGGCCCCGGCCGACCTGGCGGTGGTCGGCGACGGGGCGCTGCTGGCGACCCTGTCCCGGGCCACCGGGCGGGGGATGCGGGACATCATCGCCACCATCCAGCGGGAGCAGGACGAGGCGATCCGATCCCCCGGTTCCGGGGTCACCATCGTCTCGGGCGGTCCGGGCACCGGAAAGACGGCGGTGGCGCTGCACCGGGCGGCGTATTTGCTCTATTCCGACCGCAGCCGGTACGCCGGCGGCGGCATCCTGGTGGTCGGGCCCTCGGCGGTCTTCGTCGAGTACATCGCCTCGGTGCTGCCTTCGCTCGGCGAGGAGACCGCCACCCTGCACTCGCTCGGTTCGCTCTTCCCCGGCCTGTCGGCGACCCGGACCGATCCGCCGGAGGTGGCGGCGGTGAAGGGCTCGCTGCGGATGCGTCGGGTGCTGGAGCGCGCGGTCCGCGACGTGGTCCCGGACGGCCCGGACGAGTTGCGTCTGCTCTACCGGGGTGCGTTGCTCCGGTTGGAGCGCCGTGAGCTGGACGGCGTCCGGGACCGGACACTGTCCCGGGGCGGCCGCCGCAACGAGGTGCGCCGTGCCGCGTTCGACGCCGTCCTCGCCGCGTTGTACGCGCAGGCCCGCCGGTTGGAGATCCCCCGCCTGCCGGAGCAGCCCGCCTTCGAGGACGAGATCATCGAACGGCCGGAGTTCCGCGAGTTCCTGAAGGCCTGGTGGCCCCGGCTGCACCCCCGGCACGTGCTGGGTTGGCTGGCCTGTCCGGAGCGGCTGCGCCGGTACGCCGGCGGTGTGCTCTCCCGCGCCGAGATCACGCTGTTGTCGGAGGCGTACCGGTCGTTGGCGACCGAGGGGCTGACGGTGGCCGACATCGCGCTGCTGGACGAGCTGGACGCGCTGCTGGGCAAGCCGGTGCGGCCGGCGAAGCCGAAACGCGACCCGTTCCGTCTCACCGGCGGGGTACGCGAGCTGAGCACGTTCGCCGACCGGCAGCGGGCCGCCCGGGCGGCGGCCCGGGAGCGACCGGAGGACTACCGCGACTACGCGCACGTGGTGGTGGACGAGGCGCAGGACGTCTCCCCGATGCAGTGGCGGATGGTCGGCCGGCGCGGCCGGCTGGCCTCCTGGACGGTGGTGGGTGATCCGGCGCAGACCGCGTGGGCCGGCGATCCGCAGGAGCTGGACCGGGCGCGGGACCAGGCGCTGGGCCGGCGCAGACGGTACCGGTTCAACCTCACCACCAACTACCGGAACTCGGCGGAGATCTTCGCGGTGGCGGCGGCGGAGATCCGCCGGCTGCACCCGGACCTGCCGCTGCCGAGGGCGGTCCGGTCGACCGGCGTGGATCCGGTCGCGCTGACCGTCCCGGCGGGCGAGCTGGCCGGCGCGACGGTGGACGCGGTGGCGGCGCTGTTGGCCGAGGTGGAGGGCACCGTCGGGGTGATCACGCCGGTGCCGCGCCGCAACGAGGTGGCCGGCTGGCTGGACGGGCGGGGCGGCGCGCGGCTGCAGGTGGTGACCAGCCTCCAGGCCAAGGGCATGGAGTACGACGGGGTGGTGCTGGTCTGCCCGGGTGAGATCCGGGCCGAGCCCTCCGGTGTCCGTACCCTTTATGTCGCTCTGTCCCGGGCCACCCAGCGCCTCACCACCGTGGAACCGGTGGGCTGACCGTCGGGCCTGGCCGGCTCGCCCGGCGGACGTCAGCACCGGCAGGTTGGGCAGGGCGGAGTCCGGGGAAACCCCGGGAGGCCCCCGATGGGGGGGCCGGCGGTCGGACCCGGGGCGTCATGGGCCGTTCACTTGCATACATAGCGATGTCAGCATAGATTGGCTCGGGTCCGGTACGGCGACGGAGAGGTGCGGGCGTGGGCGCAGGGCATGACCACCACGGGGCGGTCGCGAACGCGGCGCAGCGCCACCGGGGCCGACTCTGGGCGGCTTTCGCCCTGCTCGCGGTCTTCATGGTGGTCGAGGGGGTCGCCGCGGTCGCCACCGGGTCACTGGCGCTGCTCTCCGACGCCGGGCACATGTTCACCGACGTACTCGGCATCGGCATGGCCCTGGCCGCCATCACCGCCACCCGGCGGGCCGAGCGAGACCCGCAGCGCACCTTCGGGCTCTACCGGCTCGAGGTGCTCGCCGCGCTCGGCAACGCGCTCCTGCTCAGCGGCGTCGCCGTCTACGTGGTGATCGAGGCGGTACGGCGGTTCGGCGACCCGCCCGAGGTCCGGACCGGGCCGATGCTGACGGTCGCCGTACTGGGCCTGCTCGCCAACGTGGTCGCGTTCACTCTGCTGCGCGAGGGTGCCCAGGAGAGCATCAACCTGCGTGGGGCGTACCTGGAGGTGCTGGGCGACCTGCTCGGCTCACTCGGCGTGATCGGCGCCGCGCTGCTGATCGCGGTAGGCGGCTGGTGGTGGGCCGATCCGGCGGTGGCGGTGGCGATCGGCCTGTTCATCCTCCCCCGCACCTGGCGACTGGGCCGCGCGGCCGTACGCATCCTCGTGCAGGCCGCCCCCGAACACCTCCAGGTGACCGCGGTGCACGACCGATTGACCGCCGTCCCCGGCGTCGCCGAGGTGCACGACCTGCACGTCTGGACACTCACCTCCGGGATGGAGGTGGCTTCGGCGCACCTGACCATGTGCCCGGGCGCCGAGGTCGGCGCGGTGCTCGCTGCCGCCCGCAGCGCGCTGCACGAGGACTTCCACATCGACCATGCCACCCTTCAGATCGAACCGGGCGCGGCATCGGGGGCGTGCGGTCGGGTCGAGTGGTAGGGAAAGTGACCTGTTCATCCCTTTTCACAGGCTTACCTCCCGTACCCTCAGTCACGAACCGGGCATCCGTCCCACCGGTACCGGTAGTCTCGGTTCCGGCCTCCGCCCAGGCGGCACCCGACGGTGCCGGCGGGGCCGCCGCCTAAACGCCCGCCCGGGCGTGCCGGGGAACCAGGTACCTGGGGTGCATCCGCGCCAGCGGTAGGGATCTTCCGTCCCGAACCCGTCAGCTAACCCGGTCGGCGGCTGACGGAAGGAATATGAATGCACGTACGACGTACCACCGGCCGACTGACGGCCGCGATCGTCGCGGCGCTCGCCGTCGGCCTCACCTCGGCCCCCACGCCGGTGACCGCCGCCCCGCCCGCCACCCGACTCGCCGCCCCGAGCGGCGACGACGAGGGCGGCACCCCGGCGCTACGCGCCCAACTCGACGCCGCCAGCAAGGGCTGGCTCGACGCCAAGGCCGCGCTGGAACGCTCCACCCGGCGCCAGCAGGAACTGAACAACCAGCTCAAGACCGTCGAATCGGAGTTGACCGCACGCAGCAGCAAGGTCGGCGAGATCGCCGGGGTGGCGTACCGGACCGGCCGGCTCGGCCCGGTGTCGGCGCTGCTCAACAGCGGCTCGCCGGAGGGCTTCCTGGACCGGGCCGCCGCGCTGGCGACGGTCGCCAGCAAGGAGGACCGGGAACTGCGCAACCTCCTGAAGACCAAGGAGGAGGTCACCCGGACCCGTAGCGCGCTGGCCAACGAGATCGTCGAGCAGCGCAAGCAGATCGCGGTCATGGACAAGCGCAAGCAACAGGCCGAACGGGCACTGGAGGTGGCCGCCTCCGCGCAGTCCGCACCCCGGGCCACCAGCAGCGCTCCACGGGGCACCTCCCGGGCCAACGCCAGGTCCGCGCCACGCAACTCCGACGGATCCTTCCCGCCCGAGTCGTGCAGCGTCAACGACCCCACCCCGGCCAACGGTTGCATCACGCCCCGGATGCTCAACGCCCTGCAGCAGACCCAGGCCGCCGGCTTCACCCGGTACGTCTCCTGCTACCGCCCCGGCGGGTCCGGCGAGCACCCGAAGGGGCGAGCCTGCGACTTCGCCGCCCAGAAGGGTGGCTTCGGTGGGGACGCGACCGGCGGCGACCGGACGTACGGCGACAACCTGGCCGCGTTCCACGTCCGCAACGCCGACCGGCTCGGCGTGCTCTACGTGATCTGGTACCGGCAGATCTGGCTACCCAGCAGCGGCTGGAAGTCGTACAGCGGGGCGAACGGCGACCCGTCCAGCGACCACACCAACCACGTCCACCTGTCGGTGTACTGACCCGCTCCACGCGCACGGGGCCCGTCCGCCCGGACGGGCCCCGCACCCACCCCGGCCCGGGGGTGGTTCGGTCAGCCGGTGACCGGTCCGCCGTCGGAGAGCCGGTCCAGCACGTCGCCGAGGCGGCTGGCCAGCCCCAGGTGCGCCGCCCGGGCCTGGCGGAACGCGTACCCGAACAGCGGCGCGGGGGCGGCGAGGGTGATCTCGACGTCGATTCGCAGCAGGCCGTCCTCCGCACGCAGTCGGGTGTGGTTGCGTACGGTCGTGCCGGGCTGCTGCCGGGCCTCAATGATGATCTCGTCGTCGGTGACCAGCAGGACGTCGGCCTGATAGGTGACCGGGAAGTGCAGGGGCCCCAGTTCCAGCCGGTCGGTGACCGCGTAGCTGGCCCGCGCTCCGGGCCGGGGCGGCAGCTCACGTACCCGCAGAATCAGCGGATGCAGTTCCTCCTGACGGGACAGGTCGCTCAACAGCGCCACCGCGTCCGCCTGTGAGCAGCGCGCGCGCACCGTGTAGCTGAACGTCTCCCGCCGGACCACTCCGACCTCCCACTCCTCGTCGGTCGCCCGATCGTCCCGTATCGCGGACTCGGCTGGCAACGCAGGTGGGTGGGTACGGCGAGACGAAACCCGCGCGGGCGGGCGGGGCCGCTGGCCGGCCCGGTTGACCAGCGGCGAACGACGGTAATGGCTCGGCGCGACGCCGGGTCAGGCCCCTGGCAGGACCTCGCGGGTCGCCGCCCCGGCACCGGCCCCGGCGAAGTAGGGCTCCGGTGCCCCGAAGAGACCCAGCAGTCCGGTCACCCAGAGCTGGCGGTGCACGAATCGACTGGGCTCGGTGACCACCAACTTCACCCCGCTGACCTCGGCGGTCTGGAAGCCGGCGACCATCGCGCTGATGCCCACCGAGTCGATGAAGGTGACGAGCCGCATGTTGAGCTCGATACGGGACGGTCGGCCCTTCGCGAGCACCTCGGCGATCGCCTCACGTACCTCGTACGCGGTGTCGACGTCGATCTCCCCTCGCGGAGCGATCTGGATGACACCACCCGGCAGAACCGATTTCACGATCGACAGGCTCACGCGAGCACCTCCACTCGCCCGTTCACGGGCGCCTCATCAGTACGCGGGCCGCGACCGAGAGTATTCCTCCAACGGCCTCGGTCGCCACCCCTCGGGATGAGCAATTCGCGGATCCAGCCGGATCGGACCGTCTTCACCGCAACTTCCTGGTCACATCCTCGTCAACGAGCGACCCCTCCGGGCCGCCCCAACCGCCCCAGCCT